>NZ_LR134173.1:2899285-3237142 GCF_900635815.1 Legionella cherrii | reverse complement strand
CTATTAGATTCTGGGGCAGAGATCAGTAAAGAGCTTTTAGATGAAGTATCGGTGCGGAATGATAAAGAGACATTTAAAAAAATTATTAAAAAAAACCATGACCTTCTTGCAAGTAAAGAAGTTTTCAATATTGCTCTTAGTATAGGAAGTAGAAGTATAGTCAAACAATTTTTGCAGAATAAGGGTACTGGAATAGACATTAATACTCCGATAACTAAAGATAAGGCTACACCATTAATGTTGGCTGTTCAAAGAGGGGATATAAGACTAGTTAATTATTTATTAGAAAAAGGTGCTGATACAAGTAAAGCCGATGAGCGAGGATATACAGCGCTACACTATGTTTTTTATACTCAAGAAGAAAACAGAGAAGCACTGATAAAAAGACTATTGAAGTACGATAAAACATTAGTGAATCAACTCAATGATAATCAATGTCCTCCTCTCTACAATGCAATGGTATTGAAGGATGTTAAATCGATGCAATTATTATTGAAAATGGGAGCAAAGGTTGACTACGAGGATAGAGATGGAAATAATATTTTGCATGCAACCATAGGTCGTTCTCCTGTGCCTATGATACACGAAATTGTATCTAGAGATCCCACTTTACTTCATAAAAGAAATCCTGCTGGGAGAAATCCATTGCATCATGCACTTGTTGATGTATTTCGATATTCGGAAGATGCTGAAATCAACTTTATGGCGTTAAGTAATTATCTTTTAAAGGAACGAGTTGATTTAAATACAGAAGATATGCATGGAAAAACCATGTTAGATATTGCTCTATCGAAACATTTTTATCATTTATGCGTCAAATTGATAAAGGCAGGGGCTCAACCGAATATTTCCTCTGCATCCACCTTCCTTCAGGGGGCTGATGCAAATTCTATTTTAAATCATCCTAAAACATTTAAGAAAAAATTGGACAAAACGCTTGATGAGAATCCTTTAATTGCAATGACTCAACTGAATGATTTATACCTACAAATTAAAAAGAATCTAATCAAGGCTCCTAAAAATTTTGTTCCACAAAGTAGCTTAGCCTTTTTTAAAGGAAAATCAGAAGATACCCGAGCTCATGATCAAGTTTTATCTGTATTAAAGGAGATCTATGACAGTAAACTTAAAGAACTGCTTGATAGCTATCAAGGGCAATATCAAGATTTTGAAAAAAAACATCAAGCGCTTGACGAGAACGTGAAGTTTTTAATAAAAAGTCATGAAATTTCAAAGAGAATAGAAAAACCTACTACCCAGCTCGTAGAAGGGGAATATTATCAAATTAAATGGTAGTCCCTTTACTATTTTCGTTTTACTCATTTCATAACCACTTTATTCATGGCAATCAGGTTTTTTCCTCAGCATTTTTGTTGCACTTTGTCTGGATTTTTCATCTAAAATCTTTTGTTTCGCTCGTCTTGAACGTCTTTTCTTTTGACGTTTTAATTTTTCAATTTTTTGCTGTTTTTTTGTTTTCTCATCACTCAATATCGAATGCAATTTTTCACAAAGCCGTATTCTGGCAAAATATCGATTATCTTCACGACTTCTTGAATCCTGGCATTTTATCTCCAATCCTGAGGGAGTATGCTTCAAATACACCGTGGAGGCAGTTTTATGTAGTTTCTGTCCCCCTTTACCACTGCCAATAATAAATTTCTCAATCAGCTCGGATTCATTAATATGAAGTTTCGCCATGAACTCAGCTAATTTCTCCCATTTTTCTTTATTAATCATCTTAAGTACTTCTTGTGGAAATTCTTTTTAACTCTCAGAGAAAGCATCTGCATATTAAATGACCATATTCTATACTTAATATGATTATTATACAAAGCGAGGTCATGATGTCTTTTGATGGGAAGTATTCGCCTGAGATCAATTCAAATGGTATTACTGTGACCATAGCGGTAAAAAAATTAACTCAAGATCCTAATTATAGGAGTGCAGATTTTTTTGATAAATGTATGGTAAAGCCAGATTTTAAGGTAGAGCAAGAAAAGATTACGATTCAAGCACCGAAAAACCCACCGCCAAAGGTCAAGGTGGAGGATTTAAATATCCCGGAACCTTTATTAAAAGATATGTCTGCTGAGGAGATAGCAAACATTGCCAACCAATTAATAGGTTTTGCTTATGATCCATTGAAAGTGGTAGATCATCTCAAAGATTTAGATGGTGAACTGGGAAAATTAATGCAAGAAAGTCAAGTTTTTCCATCACAAGCAACTTATAGTCCTCCTTATTTGATTGCAGGAAGAGGCAACTTCATTCCAGGTGCTCCAGATGCCTATCAACCTTTAAAAAAGGCAAGGATTTTGGATTCGCTATTATTGAAGCATGAGAATTCCCGTGATGTGAATAAAAATGGTTATGTGGTTAAATTTATTGGTTTTGTCAGTAGCATGATAGCGGACCGAGTTATCTCAAGCGGCCAACTCTTTACTGAAAATAAGCAAATTGATCGTGTACTGTTACATGGTTCTTATTCCCATCGATTGTTGCTTGAAGCATTTGCGCACGCAATCGAAAAAGGTGTTATCGATTTAAATCTTAAAACAGGAAAAAAACTAAACTTTGTGCAATTACTCGAAGTGTTGGTTTCAGTAAAAACAAAATATGGTCAAAGTCTTTGGGAAATGACATTGGATTCTGTAGAGGATTCCATGCACGCTTCCAATGATCCATTAGATTCAAAACAATTTAGTTTTAGTTGTCGTTCTCCTTTTGTTTTAAATTCTCTATTGCTTTGTTTTGGTAAAGAACTAGGATTACCTCATCTCCAAACCTATTTGTTGGATAGTCATTACAAAGCTGCGTATGAAATGGTTTTACGATCTAAAGAAAAAATAGCCTCAATGAATAAAACGCATTATTCACGGGTTAATATTCCCAATGAAATGATATATGAGCGGTGCATGGAACATTTTTCTACCAAAGCCGAAAGTTATGGAGAAGTGGGCGGTAATAGCCCTTTTACTTTAGATGAATTGGCAATGCTCTCTGATAATAGCTATATAGGATCGATGTGGGGCCCAGGTGTCCGGATAAAAGTAACCTCTCCACAAAAACCAGGATTTTATTCTAATTGGATGGAATTTTTTCAGAGTAAAAGCAAGACGCCGGAGCCTGTATCAAGTCAATCTAAAAAACACGAACGTACTGCACCAGATGAGTCTGAGGAAGATGATGAAAAACACCAAGAAAAACACAGTAAAAAACAACAATGAGATAAAGAGTGGCATCCTTTACCAATTGTGTACTACCGATTAAGTCTCACTTCAACTGATTATTAATTAATTTGTTGCCAAAATTCTTATGAAAAAATCGACATCCTTATCGATTTTTAAACTAAGCCCCAATAGGTCTGAGGAGCGTTTTCCGGCTCGCTCAGATAGTGACTGCAACCTTAGTTTTCTGATCTTTCTTGATTAATGAACTCGTCATCATCTGATTCATCTGGACCTGCTAAAAATTTATCTTCGTAATCAATTACAAAACCGGCAAAAATACGAACAATGCGATCATCTATTTTTTCAGGATAATGAACTGAAACACTCCAGGTTTTATCACCAAAATTGCGATTGAGTTCGGCAATAGGATGAGGATTGCTCGTTGATGCTAAAATGACGAATCGGTCAAAGCTGGGATTTGCATAAGCATAACCAATTTCAGTAGCTTTTCCAGACTCATCATAGTCATATATGGTGAATTTTGCAGATTCAAGCGTTGCTAAATTCCCATCAATAAAACCAATTTGTACACCACGAGTATCATAAATATCAATTTCTTTAGCCCAAGGGTATAGAGAACCTAAAGAAATGATTCGCGTAATACCGGTGGCTTGCCATCCATCTTTATTGGATAAATCATAGTTTGTACGGATACGAAATGCGCTCTTTTTGATTGACCCAGGATAGGTTTCTCTTTGGGGAGATTTAATTTGATAAACTTCTGAGAACTTATAAACATCTTTGGTAACGACAAAATCATAAGGATGATCTTCATGAACACCATAACTGTTAGCAAGAGTTGCATACGACATTGTCAATAGAGCAAACAAACATGACACCAATAATTTACGCATATACGATTTTCCTTTTGGTTAAATAATATTTGAAGATGCCAATTTGGCAACTATGAAGAATAAATAAAAATATAAATAATTCAATATTCTTCACATACCTCCTGCGAAGGCAAACTCATAGTAAAGCAAATTTATTAAGAATTTATTAAGAATTTATTAAGTAATAAAAAGGCATCTAAATTATTCATCAAAATAAATAACTACGTGAGAGTATACGGTGATAAATGCTCGAAAATTTGACAAAAAAGCAGTGGAGATAGCAATTACTAACTGCACACCTTAAAGAGGCATTCAGCCGAAAGAAAGCGCTCTCAAGCGATGCCCAAAGCAACACTTGAGAAGATGACGAAGAGTCTAATGGGGACCTCTTAAATTATGAGTTTGCTGATCGTCTTCAACTTTCCCTTGAACTTTAAATGCTTGTATCGCTTCAGGCTCTTGAAATAAAGAAGTAGGGGTAGTAGAGGTGTCTTTTGATTCAAAAATGCCAAATTGGACTAGACTGGAACTACGTTCTTGCTTCCCATACGGATCTTTCTCTGCCTTTTCCCCATTTTCAGAAAGAGACATGAGATCAATTTCTTCTTGTATTTGTTGATAGCCACGATTTAAGGAAGGAATTTGGTGGGCTAATTCAGAAACTTTCAAGTTGAGTTCGGTCTGCTCTTCTTTTAACTGTTCCAGTTCTTTATGTAAAGCTTTCTTCTCTTTTCTTTTAAGGGAATCATGTTGTAACTGTTTTTCAATCGAATTGATTTGGTTTTTAATGTTCGTTGCTTGGGTCACCAAGTTTTTCATAGAAACAAGTACCACTGTTTTAGAGGACTCTCTCATATGTTCCAGTTTTTCCCGTATTGCATGGCTTGTAGTTGCTAAATGCTCCAGTTTATCAGCATGACGCTCTTTAAAATCTTTATTCCAGCTGTCATCGCTGATGTAATTTTCTAATACGGGAGTCAATTGACTTAAAAAACCGCTCAAGCCCAAAAGATCTGTTGCTGGAAAGAGATCTAAATCTTGAGTCAATCGGGGAGCCATAATAATGGCGAGATTATGGTACGTCATACGATTAGTCTCCTGGAATGTGCCAGCCTGATGCATTAAATAGCAGTAATGATAAATAATTTCTCCTGCACGCTGATGATCGATTCGTTTTGACTGTAAAAGGTCACAAATGAACTCATCAAGTAATTGATTTGCTGCTTTTGTAATATTTTTTTTCTGTTGAACACCCAGTAATAACTTTAAATTTTTTGAGAAATTGATCAGGAGATTATCTTTAGAATCTAATAAGAGACGGTTTTTAAGAACAGCGGGTATCATTCCTAAACTATTATGTAGATGCTCACTATTGACTTTATTCTCTTTCATCACATAGTTACTTAGAATAGCTCCATCAAATTGTTCGCTAATCAGTTGCTCAAGTAACTTTTCTGTTTCTTCCTTTGCTCCTGCAACTCGAAAAACTCCAGAAGTTTTTAACAATTCTGGGTGTTGGGATACAAGTTGTGTCAAGGAGCGCAACACATTCACTATGATTTGGGTATTGTAAGGGCCAGGCATTTAAATTCTCCGGATATTGAACGAATATTAATTTATGGCTTTGGTTTTAACTATTTTCAAATAAAAGGCAATTTGAGGTGAGTTGGTTTTGAGCTTATCTGGCTTTTCAGCACAAACTCAATGGTGACATGATAAGCAAACGAGCAAATGTAGTACTAAGCCTATCACTGATAATTCTGTATTACTATATAAAATGCTGTAAGGATTTACAACGAAGGACTGTGCTGAATGAATCATGGTTGGTATGAATGTCTTTCTTTTTTTAGAAACACAAAAAGAGATAGACCAGATTGAATTCGTTAACAGGTGGATCAAAGGCTGCACCTGCAGCAGGTTTTTAGCCATAACTGATCCAGAACTATTTTTTATCGATTTAAAAATAAAAGTAACGCTTTCTGAACATGCATTCTGTTTTCACTTTGAGTGAAGATGATCGAAGCTGGACTGTCAGGCAAGGTTTCGGATACTTCTTTTCCTCGTTCCATGGGCATACAATGCATAAATACGGCTTCTGGTTTTGCATAGGACATTAAGGATTCATTGACCTGGAAACCCTGGAAGGCTTCAAGATTTTCCTGATCTTCAAAACCCATACTAGTCCAAACGTCAGTGTATACTGCATGGGCATTCTTAACCGCATCCTCAGGTTTGGAAAAATGATAAATCTTATCTGGCTTCATGTCCTGCGCCTGTTCGACAATTGAAGCATTAGGTTGATGGGATGCAGGGCAACAGTAATTAATTGTTATTCCTAATTGCGGTGCCAGCAGCATCAAACTATGCAAAATATTATTTCCATCACCAATATACGCAACAGTCAGTCCTTCCAAAGAG
This sequence comes from Legionella cherrii, assembly GCF_900635815.1. Lineage (NCBI taxonomy): Bacteria > Pseudomonadati > Pseudomonadota > Gammaproteobacteria > Legionellales > Legionellaceae > Legionella > Legionella cherrii. The sequence goes on along the minus strand of NZ_LR134173.1, from coordinate 3,230,658 downwards.
CCAAATTGCTCCCATAGACTTAATAAATCAGCTAAAATCTGACATGGATGATGTAAGGCGGAAAGGCCATTGATTACAGGAACTTTTGCATAAGTGGCCATTTCTTGTAATATTTCATCTGCGTGAGTTCTTACCATAACAAAATTTGCATAACCATTTAGAACTCTAGCCATATCCGCTGGGGTTTCCTGCTTTCTCGTATTGCTTACACTTTCAATGGCTATCCCTCCCATACTTTGAATTGCCAGTGCAAAACTAAGGCGAGTTCGAAAAGAAGGTTTTTCAAAAATCATGGCAAGGCTTTTATGAGCCAGAGCTTGACTGTAGAACGAGGGAGTTTGCTTCAAGGCCTTTGCTTTCTCCAAGACATGCTTTAATTCTTCGGTACTTAATTCGGTTCCGGTAAGAAAGTGCTTGATTTTTGGGGGAGAGGATGTCTTCTTTACCTCTGATGGTCCTGGGTTAGATCTTTTGTCTTGATAGGTGCCGGCCTCAAGATCAAATATTGCTTGTTGTAAATTGATCACGAAGGTGTTGGTGGTTACTTCGCTAATCGGTTGAGAATGAGTTTCTTCAACAAGCGTGTTTTTAACTGGAGTGTAAAGGGACATGTTGAGCCTCCTAAATAAATCAGAACATGGTGTCTGTCGATTTTGAATTAATGTTCATAATGAATCCTTGAACCAGATTTTTTCTAGTTTTTGAATTGCTCCACTGGCTTGCAGTTTTTGCAGGGCTTTATTAATCTTTGACGTCAATGGAGAACCTTTTTTCAGTGCTAATGCGTATCCATAATCTGCTTTAGCAATTAGCGAAGAAGAGAGTTCCGAATGTTTTTTGCTATAGATTTTCCCTTGGGCACCATCCAGTAAAACGACATCAACATGATTTGCAAGTAATGCTTCAATCGCTTGGTTATTATTATCAAATGTGGTGAGTTCCACCTGAGGGTAATTATCCCGTAGCCATATCTCCATCGTACTACCAAGCTGTACTGCTACTTTTTTTCCTGTAAGTTGGCTGGGTGTGGTGATGGGGTGACTGGAATGATATACCGAGGCCATTCCTTCAAAGTAATAGGGCGCAGAGAAATCAAAATTGACTTTTCTCGCATCAGTAATCGTGATTGTAGCTATGGCAATATCATCTTGCCCAGAACTAATTGCAGGAAGCACAGTACTGAATTGCATGTTGTCAAAAACAGCTTTTTTCCCGAGCTCTTTAGCAATTAGTTTTGCCAAATCAATATCAAATCCCTTTATTTCCCCGTGGTCGCTATATTCAAAAGGTGGATACTCTGCTGATGTGGCAAAATGCAGGCTATTCTCGTTATCTTTTGTTTTGCAGGAAGATAACAAAATACATATTACTAGTAAGAATAGGTTTGAAAATCGGCTCATTTGAATTTGAATCCATTAAATATCCATATAATGAATATACCGATCCTTGGTTTTATTGTCAATGAAAATGAATTTAATTTCAATTTATAGAATATGCGTTCAATCGTTTTTTTTTCAGGAATAATAAACCCAGCCTTCATTAAAGAATAAAGTGATATAGGAGCGATATGAAATAACTTCTTGAATATTCGATAGTATTGGATAATATCAGCGGAAATGGAGTACGACATTCCATTTTTTAATCGTTTACTGGAGGAGTTGTGTTTAAAAAAAAAGAAGTACAGAAAATTGCTACAAATACAGGAAACTTTTCTCAGGTTCCTAATGACGTAATGTACCTGATATTTTTTTTTCTTGATGTTAAGTCGCTCAATCATCTCGCTATGACTAATTCAACTTTCAAAAAGCTGGTTTCAAATTATCCAAAGCAAATCTTCGTTAAAATATGCGATAAAGAATATAAAGGAACCTACTTACAAATACATGCCCAATTTATAGGTTACCTACAACACAAAGAAGCTGAAATTGCTCGCCAAAAGCGTCGCCAGGAAGAAAACGCAATTGCGGAACTTAAAAACGTTGTCAAAGCTCAAAAAAATGACATAAGAAAAACCTGGGATGTTCCACTTAAAAAGTCATGCATCACTAAGGAAGAACGACTAGCCATCGGATGCGGTTGTACTTTCGGTTTAATTGGTGGGATTCTCGTTTCCTGTTTCACGCCGATACCTTGGTACTTCGCTTATTGTTTAGGCATGGGGGCAGGAGGAACAACTCCGTTAGTTGCCTCTCGAACCATCCGTTGTTGTTGTGGTAAATGCGTGGATTGTAAAGAGCAAGAACTCAACACCAGAGAGGAAAATCTGATAAAAAATTATCCTTCTTCCCCAAGTATGAAAATGTGAAATAAGTTACGGGTGCGGGTAACTGTATTTAAACGGTACTCGCTTTCGAAACGGCTTCAGGACTGCTTGAAATGAACAGAGTATATAATGAATCTTCTGTTATTTGTGAAAACCCACTTGCCTCCAAGCTTCATATAAAATAACCGCAACAGCGTTCGAGAGATTTAAACTTCGATTGTTCTCACGCATAGGGATAGAGAGCGACGTGTATTTCAGTAAAATTTCTTGAGGCAATCCTCTGGATTCTGGACCGAATAAAAACAGGTCATCGGCGGTATATTGAACCGTTGAGTAACATTGTGTAGCTCGAGCGCTCAAGGTGTAGATCGTCTTTTGATGGTGTTGTTGAATAAAGTGTTCCCAATTTTCATATTGGGCAATAGAGGCCCATTCATGATAATCCAAGCCAGCTCGTCTCAGTGCTTTTTCTTGTAATGAAAATCCAAGAGGATGTATCAAATGCAATGTTGCCCCAGTGTTGGCACATAGTCGAATGATGTTTCCTGTATTTGGAGGGATTTCAGGTTGGTAAAGGGCAATATGAAACATAAGGTTACGGAGTTAATAAGTGGTAATCGTTCTTAGTTAAAGGACAGGTTCTTGGATATTCCAGAACATTTTTTGAAATTATATCTGATCATATGTTTTAAACAAATTCTTTTGATTAGCCGTTTATCAATTTTAAAAGGTTCATGATCATCATCAAGAATTCTGTTTGTAATTGGCAATGCGCAAAAAATGAAACTCCTCCACGTGTGGTTGATTCGCTAAAAACAGCATACTCCATAGGGCTATCGTTGCATTGTTGTCTACTAAAAAACGTCCATCAGCTAATAATAACGGGTTATTATTAACGGTGACGAGATAGTTGTCGGTAAACCAGTTAAAAATAATAAAATCCCTCATTAATGAAGATGAGTTTTTTACATATTCAGGTAATTTTTGATATGAAAAAGCAGGATAACTTGCCACCAGTTGGCTTCTTGATTCCTTTAAAAGTGGGGTTGAAACATTAATGAGGTACAAACGCTTTTTATTTAGTGCAATTCCTCTCCACTGTGTGGAACTGAGTAACATGGGAAACACACGTGCCTTGTCTGTACTTACTCCTAATTGGGCAAGTTTTTCACGAACTGCTGTCATTGCTCGATAGTGTTGCTCTATATTGAATAGCATAAATAAACTAATTAGCGCTAAAGCAATAAGGACAGGCCTTCTTTGATTAAAGACCAGAGCCGCGATTAATCCTAAACCCAGGGGGATGGTGATAAAGGGATCAACAATAGAAACAATATCCCAACTCACTCTGGTATCAGAAAATGGCCAAAATAAAACCGTTCCATAAGTCGTACAGGCGTCTAACAGGCCATGAGTGGAGTAACCGATCAAAGCGGCCAAAAAAGTAAATTTCCAATGAGTGCGAAAGCGTTTAAAAATTAGCAAAGCTAAGGTAATGATTAAAGCACCTATGGGGATAAAACTTAGGGAATGGGTGAAGTGGCGGTGATAGAGGAAAAACAGCATTGGATTGCCTGATTCTCGAATGAATATATCCAAATCAGGTGCCATGGCTGCTAAGCCACCGACAAGCCAGGCATTGTGTTTGTCTTTCCTGTACAAAATTGCTTGAGAGCAGGCTGCCCCTAAAACCGCATGCGTCACTGGATCCATATTTTTACCTTTATGAGGAGTTTATGTTCCTTATTTTCTAGCCTCTTTTACAGAGGGGGATAGCTCGTAGAAAGTGCTTTCTGACAATCTTGTTGCATCGAATCGTTCACAAATCACAAGTAAATGTCAGAAAGCAAATAAAAATCTAATGAGCAATACAAGGTTCTTCTTCAAGATAGCCACTGAGTACAGCGTGTTCACTATTTTTCCAATAAAGTCTTGGTAGACCTGACTTTTCAGTGGGCCTGTATAAATGGCTTATCACATTTTCTAGATAGCTTGGATTGGTAAACAATGCGACGGCTATCTGGTTCTTCAATAATTTAGATTGTCCATTGCTGTATAGCAAATCAATTTCGCCATTTATTGTAACCATAGCCGTGGTGAATAATCCCACGCCATAGCCATCTTGATGCATAAAAAATAAAGAAAATGGGATTGCATATTGGGTACTCTCTTTAAAATCAATGTTGAATTGTTGAATACCAGAGTCTGTTGGCCATTGAACATGGTGCAATCCCTCTTGTTTTGTTAACGCACCGTTGGCATTAAACCTTAAGGTGCCTTCATCCAGCATGACTTTGGCAACAAAAACTTCGGCCTTCCACATGCCAACCCCAGTTTTTGTTAATTTAACCGTTAATTCATCGGTATTAGATAGAGAATCGAAAAGAATTGAACTCGCTACATAGCTATCACCCTCGATTGCCATCGCAGGAAGATTAGCCCCCATTTTTATTTTGCTGGTCGCTTTAGGCGCTAAATTTTTTGTGGGGATTTTGATTTTATTTAAATGCTTGGGGGCAGATTTTTTTGTTATTCCAAGCAGGTAGTCACCCCATTCTGTGCGAAGGTAATCATCAGCGTCTAAATAGAGTCTGCCAAAACGTGTAAACAGGAGTTCACTGTTTTTCTTGCCACTTGATACAACAAAATAGCCAGGGTTGAGCAAGGCAAGATCGAATGCATTTCCTGTAGCAGTGATCGGGCATTGATTAATCGTCAAAGGTTTTTGAGTCAATTTAAATAAATTATCTGCATGCGCTTGAGATGAAAGGATAAGAGCAGCTGAGAATAAAATTGATTTAAGAGTCACGTTAATTCCTTTTAAAAATATGAATTGTAGAGAAACAACAACTCCCTTTTTGTAAAACCAATCTTTTTTGATCGACAAAGCAGGGCGCGATCTAGAATATCTGGATTTAGGTTTTCTGTCATTGAGAAAAAGACCGAAATCAGCTATCTTGTCGGGCAAATTAAAGTGATTATTTATTCACTTAGCCTGAAAGGATTTTAATTCCCTTGTTACTTTAGGGAGAAAAGGAAGATTATTTTATGTTTCAACGAACAAAAACGGATTGTTTCTCACCATTTGCCATACGTTCTTTTTTTATAATTTATAGTTCAGTGATTATGACCGCTCATGCAAGCTATGCTGACCAAGCTAAAATAACTCACCCATCGAATCAAGGAAACTTAAATTGGTTTCATCCATTTTTTACGCTCTCGGGCGGTGTAGCAGTTGCCAAGACAGGACATTCACAAACTTTAAATATGGATGGTGATTTCACAACATATCAATATACGCCCAGACATGACCATTCAAATCGGACGTTATGGGGAGGCGCTATTGGAACTGAAGTTCCAATTAATTCGCTGTGGGCTTTGCAGCTTGGTATTAGTTATTATAGGCCTAATAATTTTTCTAGTAGCGGTATTTTATTACAAGGCATAGATGAGCAATCAGCGGATGAGTTTACCTACAATTATAAAATAAAAAGCAGCCAACTTTTTTTTGAAGGCAAGTTATTGCACTCTGTTAAAACGATTTTTCATCCCTATGCATCTTTAGGTCTTGGAGCTGCGTTCAATCAGGCTTCAAATTATCAAACCAGCGTGCCCCCATTTCTAACTTTTACCCCAGAATTTGAGGATCATAAAACAACGAATTTTGCTTATAGTCTTGGTCTTGGCATCGATATGGACCTATGTAAAAACTGGCGCTTAGGGGTGGGCTATCGTTATGTGGGCTTAGGTGAGGCGAATTTGGATGAAGGAATGCTTGACGTAATACCTTTCACAAGTACTTTGACACTACCCCATCTTTATATGCAGGAAGCCATGGTACAAATAAGCTATTTAATTTAGGAAATAGGAAAAATGAAAAAGAATAAAAGGATGTCCTCTTTATTTCTGTTTATTGGTGCCACCTCCTTAAGCACGATGAGCTATGGGGTTGCCTACAATGTTGTACCCAAAGCTGGTACGGTGTTACCTACTCAACTTGTTTTAGGAAATACTGCAAGCGCATTCTATACCGTAACCAATGCCACGCGTCGTACGCTACCTGGGGGATTTGTTAAATATTTACCAACTAATGTAAGCCAAGTACTCAACGATACAGCTTATCCTGATTTATGTGGTGCAAATTTTACCTTATTACCTGGTGGGAGCTGCACATTAGAGCTTAGAGTTTCAGGTGCTGTTAATCCACATGATCCTAATCCTCATAATCATCTTTTTGTTTGTAGTCCTAATGTTCCCGCATGCGCAGGGACGAATGAACCCTTAAATGTTAGGGCCTTCGAACCTACAATCAAAGGGGTGGTGCAATCAGGGAATGTTTCTGCAATTCCACTTGCGAATGCAAATGTTACTATTTACAGCGCCAGTTCAACGTCTGCAATACCGATTGCTAATGCGACAACCAATGGAGCAGGACAATTTTTTATTTATATTCCACCTGAACAAATACCCCAAACATCTTCATTTTATGCAGTTGCACGCCAGGGAAATAACACCAAGCTGGTGACTATAATAGGTAAAAATCTTCTTCCAGCGATTACAATTAACGAATTGACGACTGTAGGCGCGGCTTTTTCAATGGCACAATTTTTTAATAATGGGCAAATTAGTGGTAGCTCATTAGGATTAAAAATTGCCTCAGGCATGAATGATAATTTAGTTTCACCGATTCAAGGCACTCTATCGCAAGTGATTACTGCATCACCCAATGCAGATCAAACGAATACAATGCGTTCCCTCAATAATTTATCTAATATAACTGCATCGTGTGTTCAAAATTTGCCAGGTGCATGTACTGTTCTTTTTGGATTAACTACAGTCAATGGTTTTGCCCCTACAAATACCTTAGATGCATTGTTAAATATAGCGCATAATCCCGCGAATAATGTACTAGGTATCTATGTCCAATCGAATCAATTTGCTACTTATCAACCTTCTTTAAAAACAAAACCTGATGCGTGGACTTTAGCGGTAAAATTTAATAATTCAGGCAGTTTGTCTGCTCCTTTTGGTGGGCCTGCCAAAACAGTTTTTGATAAAAACGGCTACGCTTGGATTACGAATAATGTGATTCAAGGCACTCCCAACTCATCCAACTGGCTGATTGTTTTAAAGCCAAACGGCCAACCTGCGGACGGAATAAATAATACCCCCACATCGCCTCTATTTGGTGGTGGTCTATTAGGGAATGCTTTTGGAATTACCATTGATACGCGTGGATCGATATGGACAGGCAATTTTGGATGGGGGAGTTGTGATACCTGTTTGCCTCCAGGAGGCGAGGGGAGCGTGTCTCAGTTTTCTTCAACGGGCATTCCAATTTCAGGTCCTCTAGGCTATATATCGGCTTTATATAGAGTTCAAGGTACTGTTTCAGATAAAAATAACAATATTTGGATGGCCAGCTATGGTAATGACAGGATTGTTGTTTATTTAAATGGCGATCCTAATTCTGCCATTTATTATCAAGAACCTGCAAACAGTGGACCTTTTGACATAGCTATTGCTCAAGATGGCTCTGCATGGGTGAGTAACAGCAAAACTTCTGCTGGCAACCCAGGTTCGGTAATTAATAAATATGTGATTTCCGGATCCCAACTCATCAAAACTTTAGACGTACAATTACCAGCCGGTAGCTCAACAAGGGAGGTTTCTTTAGATTCGCAAGGTAATGCTTGGGTGGCCTCTGTAAATGATTCCACAATCTATAAAATTGCCCCCAATGGAACCTTTGTTGCATATAACGGCCAAGGTGGTGTGTCCGGACCTTGGGGGTAACTGTGGATGGTGACGATAATATCTGGGTGGCTAATTTTGAGGGCATCGGCTTCCCCCCTCAATTTTCAATTTCCAAACTTTGTGGCATTAACACAGCCAAGTGTCCGACAGGATTAACTACAGGTGATGCAATATCCCCTTCAACCGGGTATACCTTACCCAGTGCTGGGAGCCAAGTATTGCTCGCCGATGGTACTCCACTTAATGGTGTTGGTGGACCACCCAGTTTTAATCCTTTAATGCGTCTCACTCACGCCATTTCAGATCAAGCAGGAAATGTTTGGGCTGCAAATAACTGGAAACCACTTCCTTTTAGTGATAATTACTTTAATCCAGGAGGGGATGGGATGGTCGTGTTTATAGGAATTGCAGCACCACCGCAAATGAGCCAGTGATGACTTGTTTGAGATTATCTTCAAGTCTTTTCATTTGAGTATAGCAATTTTCAAACCAACGTAGGGAAAGGTTCTCATCTATGTTGGTTTTTTGTTGCATGGGAAGGTAAAAGTCTTAACTCCTAAGTTTGCTTAATAGGTATGATTAGATCTATTATTATCTTGTATAAATTACAAATTATCGCGCCACATCAGGACATTGACTCATGCATTTACTTTTTGATTTTGATGGTACGCTAGTGGATAGTTTTGACTGCGTCATTGAAAAAACCAACTTATTGGCTGAACAATTCAACTTCAGAAAGATTAAAGAGCATGAAATTGAATCCCTTCGTGATCTTTCATCAAGAGAATTAATCAATTTTTTAGGGATTTCTTTTTATAAAATACCTTCCTTAATACGACAGATTAGGTATCTTTTACACGAACAAATGGTGAATATGAAGCCGATTACTAATATTCCTACAATCTTAGAGACTTTTTATAAGTCGGGATACTCACTCGGTATCTTGACTTCTAATTCAGTTGAAAATGTTCTTCTATGGCTGGACATGAATCAAATTCACCACTTTTTTAATTTTATCCATGATGAATCGAATTGTTTTTCTAAACGTCATTTACTAAAAAAAACGCTCAAAAAATACAAAATTGATAAAAGCAAAGTATTTTATATTGGAGATGAAACCCGAGATATTGAGGCAGCAAAGAGAAATAATATTCAATCAATCGCTGTAACCTGGGGTTACAATTCAGAGAAAACCTTATTAAAGCATCAGCCCACATATCTTGCGAAACACCCTGAAGAGTTGCTAACGATTTGTTCTGCAGTCCCTTTTACAGGGTCTAATGATTATTAGTTCGTCATAGCCAACCAAGTGAAGCAACCCAATACAATTTTATTCTCTGAATTAATAAATTATTTAAGCATACGGTTCATCGAGTTATCAAAATCAAATAAAGACGAAAAATAGTTTGAGTCAAGACTGTTTTTTTATTTTTTATTTGTATAAGATAGCAACGCCTAATTCCTTTTCAAAATTATCCAATTCTGTGGATATTTATTCCAATCAATAGTGAATCAGTAATCAACAGTTTATAAAATGCCCTTGCAGACTCTGCTTTATTCTATTTTTAAATCCGAATAATACCCTCCAAGTTATTCACATTTTCTGTGGATAAGTCTGTTTATAGTCTGTCAAACACCGTGTACAATTTAGAGGTTAATTAGATGATTCATCCTTTTCCAAGGTGTTTTGTCAGTAAGACAAACAGGACGATATTGTGCCTGTTCTTTTACCTAATGTTGGGGGCGTCTAGCTTGCGCCTGCTCAACCTCTAAAACGATTCACACCTTCTATGGCCTCATGAGGGAGTGTGCTGTCAATTTTAGAGCCAAACTTATCTTTATTAATGGCGACAAAGAAAGAGGCGCTATTAAATAAGGATGGAGTACTGGCCTTAAATCCAAGACGAGCATAAAGATTAGCATCCGCTCTGCTTAAAGAGGGATTTAATTGTCTGTGATCTTCATCAACTAAAATAATTTGTTCTGCTTTTGGGAAGCGAGTTTGAATGGCTTGACGATGTTTTGGGCTCATTTTCTTTAATTCTTCAATGGTTAAAGACACGGTTGCAATAGTTTGGGGTATTGCTTGAACAATAAGCGCCAGTTCTTCAGCTGTCTTTTTATGAAAAAGAACATTAAAGTTCAAATCAAGATGAGTGATTCCAGAATCTTTGAGGGCGCTAAATATGGCTACTAATTCTATGGCTGTCTTTTCCCCAAGGAAATTCCAGCTCAAATCAAGATGAGTGATCCCTGATTCTTTGAGGGCGCTGAATATAGCTATCAGTTCTGCAACTGTTTTTTGCCCAAGATTATTGCTACCCAAATCAAGATGAGAGATTCCCGAGTTTTTGAGTACATTCAATATGGCCGCTAACTCCGCTCCTGTTTTTTGCCCAAGATTACCCAAATGAAGATGAGAGACTCCAGAATCTTTGAGCGTACTCAATAGGGCTATCAGTTCTGCTGTTGTCTTTTGCTCAAGGCCATTGTCACTCAAATCAAGATGAGAGATTCCCGAGTTTTTTGAGGATATTCAATAGGGCAGCTAACTCTGCTCCTGTCTTTTGTCCAAGATTATTTCCACGCAAATCAAGATGGGAAATCCCGGAATCTTTGAGGGTGCTCAATATAGCTACCAGTTCTGCTGCTGGCTTTTGTCCAAGGTCATTCTTTACCTAAATCAAGATAGGTGACCCCAGAGTTTTTGAGGCACTCAATATGCCTATCAGTTCTTTCTCTGTCTTTTGCGCAAGATTATTCAATCTCAAATCAAGACGAGAGATTCCAGAATCTTTGAGGGTGCTCAATATCTCTATAAGCTCTGTCTCTGTCTTGTGCTCTAGGCTATGCCCACTCAAATCGAGATGAATGATCCCGGAGTTTCTGAGGGTATTTAATATGTCAACAAGTTCTGTTGCTGTTTTTTCTCTAAGGCCATTTGCGCCTATGCTAAGATGGGAGATTCCAGAATTTTTGAAGACGCTTAATATAGTCACCAGCTCCGCTGTTGTTTTTTCCCCAAGCTGATTTGCAGCAAGTTCAAGATAGGATATTCCAGAGTTTTTGAGGACGCTGAATATGCTCACCAGTTCTGCTGCTGTTTTTTCTCCAAGCTGATTTGCACCGAGATCAAGATGTACGATTCCCGCGTTTTTGAGGAGGCTTAATATAGCCACCACCTCTGTTGCATTTTTTTGCTCAAGGCATGAGGTCAAATTAAGGTAAGTGGTACCAGCGACTATTAATTGTCTTATGTCTGAGATTAATTGTTCGGTTCGTTTGTTGGAGAGATTTGGCTGCATTAACAAATTTTCCTATACTAAATATTCGCTAAGATGTTTAGAACCTGTTTGCATTTCTGCTTTTTTGTTCAAATGGAGCGAATGCAAACAGGCTCTGTTCTGAGGGTGGGGTTAACCAAATAAAGATCTTTATATGCATAATTCGATCAATATTATCATTGGTTATTCAATTGATCAATGTGTAATGGGTAACCTGTTACAGGAAGTGGTTTGGTTGTGAGCAGCTCGCTTGGATCACAATTTTGCCTACGCCCAGCGGCTTGGCCGCGTGGGCTCGTGTTTTAATGCCGCTCTCCTTGTGCTCCCTGAAAGCTATAGAGTATGAGATTTAGGCTGCTTGAGGTTCTATTCATTTTTTTGGCAGTGCCACAAATAATGAGCCTGAGTGATTGAGCGCATTGGCTTCCACACCGGCTTGATTGCCCTCACCCTTATAAACATCAACATGAGCACCCACAATGGCGCCGCCTGTGTCTTGGGCTACACACCATGAAGTAGATTTTTTGCAGCTATAGATAAAACTCATTCCAACAGGAATTACGCGGTGATCTGTTGCGCATGAAGCATGTGGTGTGAGCGAAATATTTTCAGAACCATATGGGCCTCCAGCTTCTTTAGTAAAAAATACAAAGCTTTGATCGCGATTTCGCAAGTCAGCAGCTTTATCGCGGTTTAGAGGGTTATCGAGATATTGGCGAATTCGCTTTTCTGATGCGCCGCTTAGTTTAATCTCCTTAGATAGGTTACAGCGTAACTTTGCTTCATCATGACATTTAGGATCTTTAGCGCAACGTTCCATTGCATCCAGGTTACCACCACAGGTTGGGTCTTGTGCACATTGGACTATGCGGCCCAGCATGGTGCGCGGCCTGCCATTGGCGCCATCGTAATTAATTCGAAATACTTTGCCATCGAGAATTAATGAACCAGAGCCTTGAAGCATTAAAAAAGAAGGGTCATTTGGGTCTTTAACATAACCAATTATATATTTTGGGTTTAAAGCCCCATGATCAATTTCTTCGCGGTCTGGCGCTATAGAATATGTGCCATCGGCATTTTTCAGACAAAATCCACGCGGTATTTTGGTAAGCGGGTCAACTCCGCAAAGAGGAGCTTTCAAATTAAATTTCTTGCATTCTGAAGCTGCATTGACAACACCCGGGTTACTGTAGATAGGAAATAAAAATCCTCCACCCCGTTTGGTGCGAGCCTCAACAGCGGCTGGCGCATAATAGGCAGTAAATTGAAATTCACCTTTTTTAAATCCTGCATGATTTTCAGGCCAACCATCGCTTTTATACCAGTCAAATTCATTTTTGATGCTCGCTAAATATTTTTGAAAATTGCCTTGGGCAGCTTTTGCGAGACTTAGCATTTTTTTGTTGGCAGTGAGGCACCATTCTTGTCGCTTAAACTGATGGCCAGCAATAGTCACTGTTTGAAATTCACCATGGTATTTAGTGCAGTTTTCAATCTGATTATTTAACGCTTGAATCACTTCATCCATATTGCCCACAGAGTTCTCTAACGGCAGTTCTGAAGCTGAAATTTTGTGAAATTTAAACCGCAACACACCGGGTTCTTTGGCAGCCATTTTTTGTCTTGAGGTAAAATCCACAAGTCTTCTCACATCTAAACAATGTTGAATTGGATCTGCAGGGAGGGTTGCATGGGTGATGATGCTAAAAGTCATTAGTGCAATTATTAAAGAGGATCGAAACATGGGTATCCTTAGCCATAGCAATGGTTGAGTCTCGTTTAGCCATTGATTTTGAGTTTTGTAACAAGGATTATATAGGCTATTTGACCAGTCATCAAAGGGATGGATTGATGTAAATGGTGAGGTGTGAATCCTTCACGCGGGTATGGTTCGTTTCATGAAGGCTATACTTGTTTTATGAAAAGCAGAATTAAAACAATTAATATGAAAGGTTATGAGAAAATTTCATTTAGTAGAAGATAAAACACCAACGCATGCTAATTTAGCTCGCTTCTTGAAGGCCGAAGGATGGACGCCAAGTAAGTTTTCTGCGCTTGCGTCAGTGAATGAGAAGTGGCTCCATTTTTCACCGCTGATTAGTCAAACCTTAGAGTATAAGCATCTGCTTGCGGCATTTCTTCAAGCAAACCATCTCGAATATTTGATGCCAGAGACCTTTTTCATCGATGATGAGACTTGGCCTTCTGTTTTGGCTAATATCAGTAACTCATGGTCTGCCAACACGCCTTGGATATTAAAACCGTCCATGTTAAATAACGGACAACATATTCATATTTTTCATGATCTTAATGCCATTGAGACACATTTTCTTTCCCATAAGCGAATGGGAGGGGCCCAAGTTTTGCAACGTTATATTGTTAAGCCGCAACTTATTCAAGGACCCACTTTGGGGCATAAATTTTCTATTCGAGTATTGTTGGTCTTATCGACACATGCAGGCTCAGCACTTTTTCCGAGTGGCTATGTGAATATTGCCTTAAAACCGTATCAAGAAGATAACTTCAATCAACTGGAGGGTCATCTTACCAATGAGCATCTTAGTGAGGAACGACTTAATGTAGTGCAACGCCTAAGCGATGAAATCGCCATTTTTCAACCTTATAAGATGACTATTATTTCTATTTGCCAACTATTAATAAAGGCATTGAAAAATCAATTTAATCCGATTTGGCAAGATAGCCAGCCGCGAATTGCTTGCTTCGGTTTTGATTTCATGGCTGAAGCAGAGGGGAATAAACTTTGGCTATTGGAAGCAAATCATGGTCCTTGTTTTCCTGTCGATGATTCCCACCCTTTATTTAATATTTTATATCGTCCTTTTTGGCAACAATTAATCAAACGCTTTATTAAGAATGAACCATCCGATTTTATTGGATTGGATTAGGGTAATCATCTCTCGTTTCTTAATGGAAAATATCATAAATCACATTTAACATTTTAGAAGCGGCTATTTCTGACAAATAATCATACTATGAGTAAATAATGATTAACGATAAATCTCTCGACATCGAACTATTTTAACTATTTTACTGCCACAATAGATGGAATCTACCCAACGATTGCCCAGGATCCGAAGAATTCTCTTCGCTTTCGACCACTTTATTCAAGCTATCACTAATGATCGAATATAATTGACTATTAGAAGCTGTTCCCCACCGATTATATTCATCTGCAATTTTTTGCTGAGCCTCTCGTAATGCAATCAATTTTTCTAAATTACTTAAACTATCATTTTGTAATTGGTTGATTAAGTGCGTAGCCATTCCCACTTTTTTATTTGGGTGTGCCCTAAACATTGAATAACCATAACCGGACATACTCGCAACGTAATGTTTTAAATGAGTCACTGCTTTTTGGGGATCAAAGCCTTGAGAGAACTCTTCTAACATTTTGAGTTCGAATTTGAGTTGAGTTAATGAGGCAAACTCTTCTTTTGTGCAATCTAGTTTTTCTGGATTGAATTGGGCAAAAATAATTTGACGCAGTTTGTCAGATTCGAACAAATCAGCAATTTCTTGCAGTTCCGAAATTGTAGAAACAAAAGAATCAAAAGGAACTTTTGATAAAAGGCGTTCGTGTGTGTTACTGGGCATCAAAGCCAAGCATTGTTTGAATAGATCTTTTGAGTGAATAAGAGAGAGAAACCTCTGGAGTACTTTTAATTTAGAATTGTTTCCCGTTTTTTGTAATAGAGAAATTAGTGCATCGCCATCTTTAATTTCATCCTTAAACTGCAAAAAAAATTGTTCTAATAGAGCAGATTGAATCGCATCATGATTGCTCCAGGCGACATAGTGTGTAGTCCATTCTTTAAAGGAGGTAATGCGACTGCTCAGCTCATCGGCCATGATACGATGTACTACTGCTGTGTCATAGCTCAGTAAAAATTCATGAAATGAAGTGTAATTATCGGGATTTAACCACTGATATAAATTCGGCTTAACAAATGCTAGAACCTTCTTTTGTTGGTTGCCGTAGTGAAAAAGTGCTTGCAGAATCTGGCATGTATTATCATAACTGTTGAGCAGTACCGGATATTTATCTTCTAGGGATGCAAACACTTCATCAAGTAAGTCAGCACTTACAGTTTCTCCTAACTGCAAAAAGTCCTGGCAGGAAGTAATAGACGCTGCCAGCTGTTCTGCATATTTTTTTCTCAAACTACTTTTTGCTGGCTCTTCTAGTTTGACGATTAATCTTTGATATTTATCCTTAGTATTATATTCTTGGATAAGTGCTTTAAATTGCGCATCAACAATGAGTTGTTGCTGTTCTTTTGTGAACAGATGGATAAGCCTATGAATTGTCGCAACTGTGTTGAGGTCAGCAAAACGAGGCTGAACACAGGCTGCCACTTCCTTAAAAAGTTTGGGATGATCTGCCAAAAGGATGAAATCCTGAAAACTCTGAATAAACGGTTCTATAAAAGTGGCTGCTTCTATATCATGATATTCTGAACTTTTTCGGATTAATTCAATCAATTGATCAAGCAATCCCTGATCATCACCATCTAACATTTGGGGACGATGTGTTAAGGCTTCTAATACCTCATCTAACAATGGATTCAGGGACGGTAAGACCTCTTTCGGTTGAGCATTGATGGGAACTTTATAGAGATCTGGATATTGATTAAGGAATTCAAAGAGGCAATTGGAGATTTGATGAGCGCAAGGAAAAATGTCTTCTTGCTGTTGTCGAATAAACTCTTCATCAGTGAGCACACAATCCTTATGGCGAACAAATAAAGCCAATAAGTAACTCTCAAGAGTCAGATGGGCACGGCCGAAACTTTTAAGGTTGAGTTGTCTAATTGGCGTTTTGTGATCTAAATCTGTATTTTCGGGTAAACTGAGATCTTGGGAGAGCAGGCGCCAAAGTTCATAAAAAGTTTTAATTGCTCCGGCGAGAACCTCGTTATCCGCCCATTCCTCACTGCCTGAATCAGCAACTGACGCTTTTCTGAGCTCCAAAGCTAATTGATGTAGCGCAAAACCGATTGAATTATTATCATATTTTTGACGGTGTTGTTTCTTTAATACTTGAATAAATATTTCACTGGCCTTGCCAGCAACCTGTTCTAGATTGAGCATATCTCTACCGCCCAATTGATAGACCACTTGGTTTGCTGGAGGTTGGAAATCAGCAATCACGAGATCGCTATTCACTTTTGCCGTTTGGAATATTTCTGCTATAGGTATCAGTTTGGTATAAGCTTGATTGGTAATATAATTTTCAAGTTCAAAATGTCCCTCTTGTTCTGTTTCAAGTTTGAGATCAGCACTTTCTCGATTGAAACCAACAAGACCAGGCATTAAAATCCGACATATTGCCTCTTTAGGACCCGCGATGGCTTCTGCTATTTTAAGACAGAACTGGTTAGCAGGTAAAAAAGGATGGCGAGTATAGGCTAGATTCGATTTTTTCAGCAATCCCCAACGCGTTTTAAAATAGTTCCTGATGATTTTGGCGTCTTTATCAAGAGAAGAATCCTCATCCCGCCCCTGGATTAATTGAGTAAAAAAGGAAAAGGTAAATGCAGACTCTTGCTGCATAATCTTGAGTGTTTTCGCATCCAGGCCAGGAGAAAAAATTGCCTCTTGATTTTGATAGACAGTGAGCAGTTCTTTTAATTGTTTTACGGTAAGCATAGAGTCGGGACCAAAAAATATGTTGGGCCAACTATAAATTAATCTGCTTCTTTTTTTCAATGAAAAAGTTTATCGCTAGGGTATAGGCGTAAATTGTTCCCTCAGTACTCTTCTATTTATATTTTAAGATGTGCTCTAGGTTTACTTCCTTGTTACTCTGACTGACCTTAGCATCAAAAATAAATAATCAGAACTGTACGATATAAAATTTCATCTCGGCTTAGATAATTAAAACCTTAGCCCCAGGATTGGCTTTTACCCAATTAGCCACATACTCGATATGGGTATTTTTACCAACAGCAATGCATCCACGCGTTGAGTAAGGTAAGTTGTTTAACCAACTTAACCATCCAGAAGACTGAGTGGGCCCATGGATTCCTACATCTCTACCTGTATATCCTGCAGCTGATTGCTTTGCAGTCGGATAGAGAATTGGAATAAAGACTTTAAATTGATTGGATTTTCTTGGATGGGCTAACCCATATAAACCAATGGGAGTTTTATTATCACCCGCTTTCTTTTTACCGACGCCTTTATAGCCGAGAGCGACTTTAAAGGTCTTAATTACAGTGCCGTTTTTACAAATAGCTAAAGTTCGCGTTTTGGTATGTACATTGATTCCGTTTGATAATGGACAAGTCGATGTACCAGCGAATAAAACGACAGGGAAAAAAATAGAGATCATTAAAAGAATTGCTTTTATTTTCATACAATCAGACGAATATTGGTTAAATTGGACAATAATTATCCCACAATATTACTTTTATTCCTAGGGTTGGCGGGTTAAATCTTATAGGGGCTGATACTTTTGATTTTCAAGCCAGGAATTTTCATTTAAAGTATGGCTCCGAAATGGTCGGGATGCTTGATGATTTCCCTTTGGGTATGAACATATTTTTAAAGAGGGTACTTTAGTTTTCTGATAAGCCTTATTACCCGTTATTACTCACTTATGGAGAAGAAATATTTTGCTCAATGACTATTTTTATCTAAGATTCTGTAGATTTTCAATTCTGGTTCTATTGATACTAATATGTAGCGGAAACATTACCAATAGCTTCTTATTAAAAGTTGGATTTAAAGAAAATGATACCAGAAATAGTCTTATAAGGATGATGAATGGAGATGCTCATAAACCTTTTGTCTATCGCTCTCTTTTACCGAAAGGGATAAAATGGTTTACTGAGCAATTGAGTTTGGATACTCAACAAAAGTTATTTCAATCAATTAACAGAAAAGATTCTCTCCGATCACATTATTTTTCAACACTGTCTATGGGTTCTTGGACCCCAGTGATTGCGATCACTTACAATCTCATGTATTTGATTATTGTTTTCGCGACCATAGGGATTCTTTTTATTGTTTATCTCTTAGGACGCATGCATCATTTGAATTTTGGTGAAGCTTTAGTTTGTATGATTAGCTTCAGCTTATTGTATCCTTTGACCTTTCAAAATTATGGTTATTATTATGATTTTATAGAATTGCTCGGTATATTTTGTGCCTGTTATTTCGTACTGAAGCAACAGAGAATTATGTGTACGGTGTGTATTGCGGTTTTTTCATTTAATAAAGAAACATTTTTTTTGGTACCACTTGCCCTGTTTTTTCTTCATCCAGAACAGGTTACTTTAAAGACACGGATCATCGATTTGGCATTGCAGTTGCTTATTTGTTTTGCCAGCCGTTTTTATATCATGAGTGGTTATGAGGCTAATATTGGAAATTTCGTTGAATATCACTTTCGTGAAAATATGTCGTTCTGGACGAAACCAGCCAATTTCTTTAAATTTTATAATGTAGTCGCTAAAGGAGTGCATACTCCAAGTCTGCAAAATCCATTCATTGCTCTACCTTTATTTATTTTTTTTAAACACTCCTGGAATGAGTCGCCACAAAGATATCGTAATTACTTCTGGGCTGCTTTTTTACCGCTAATCCCTTTATTTATCTGCTTTGGTTTTAAAGATGAGGTGAGGGTGTTTTCATTAGCTTTTCCAGCAATTACCTTAATTACGCTACATGGTGTCACTAAATTTAATGAAATATTTTCTGGATTAAGCAAAACTGTACGCGTGGTTAGTGAAAGTAACTTGCTTTAATAATTAAGCCATAAAGCCATTAAAAGTTTAAACGTTTAGGGGTCTTTGGAAAAGAAATTAATTTCTTTTCGGTTCTCCTTATCAGTTGTTCCTTTTTCCCAAGAAATTGATCTACCTGAAGTTTTAAAGACTCATTTTCAAGGCGCAATTTTGAGAGCTCTGGCGATAATTTATCAATTACCTGAAACTGAAAATTATTTTCCCTAAAAAAGTTTGAGCCAGCTTGCTATCGCTTACTAGCGAAGTCAATGTTGCTATTAAATCTTTTTTATCCAAATGATGCTTAAAAAATATCAGCGTTTTATCCAGAGAATCAATAATATCGCGTAATAAAAAGCATGCATTTGATAATTTATTATACTTGTACGATAATATACTATTGGAGCAGTAATGCAGTTAGGCTGCATTGTTAGATGCAGATTGAATATGTCATCACTTAGTTACTCTTCTTGATTTAATTTTAGCTGCTGCATTACAAAACTCTGACAGTAATGAGTGGAGTGATCAAATGCTTGTTGAAATTCTATCACGTGCCCAATTTGGTTTTAGCATCGGATTTCATATTTTATTTCCAACATTGAATTTGGGGTTGGCTTTATTTTTGGTCATCATGGAATTCTTTTGGCTTAAAACCAAAAATACAGTTTATCTTGAAATTTGCAAATTTTGGACCAAGATTTTTGCACTTACTTTTGGAATGGGGGTTGTTTCAGGCATTGTCCTGGCCTATCAAATCGGAACAAATTTTGGTCCGTTTATAACCCAGTTCGGCAATGTCTTGGGTGCATTATTCGCCTATGAAACTCTAACCGCCTTTTTTCTTGAAGCAGGTTTTTTGGGAGTCATGCTCTTTGGTTGGAAAAGAGTACCACCGCTACTGCATTTTATTGCAACCTTTCTTGTTGCCATTGGTACAACCATATCTGCATTTTGGATTATGTCAGCAAATTCGTGGATGCAAACCCCTAGCGGGTATGAGTTAATTGATGGGAAGTACGTAGTCGCTAGCTGGTGGGCAGTGGTGATGAACCCATCATTTATTTCGCGTTTTATCCATATGATTCTCGCCTCTTATGTGACAACTTCCTTTGTCATCATGGGTGTAGCCTCTTATTATTTGCTTCGCAAAAAATCAGTGGAGACAGCAAAGAAAACGATGTCTTTTGCACTTTGGGCCGCTTTGATTCTTGTTCCTGTTCAAATTGGTGTTGGTGATGTTGTGGGCCTCAAGGTTAAAGAATATCAACCGCTTAAAACAGCGGCCATGGAGGGGCTTTGGCATACTCAAAACGGGGCTCCTTTAGTATTGTTTGCTTGGCCTTCTCAGGCACAACAACAAAATAACTATGCTATTGAAATTCCAAAACTTGCAAGTCTTATCAATACGCATGATTGGGATGGAAAAATGGTTGGTTTAGACTCTGTGCCACCTGACCAACAACCCAGAGTTGCACCAGTATTTTTCTCATTTAGAATTATGGTCGGCATTGGACTTCTGATGTTCGCAACAGCTGTTGTTGGAATGTTTCTGCGTTACAAGAACAAAGTTTATGTGGCAAAATGGTTCCACTATTGGTGTTTTGTACTGACACCGCTCGGTTTTATAGCCAGTATTTCCGGATGGCTCACAGCTGAAATTGGAAGACAGCCATGGGTAGTTTATGGGTTATTAAAAACCCATGATGCCGTCTCTGCAATCAGTGTCGAAGATGTGATTATCTCTTTTGTTCTGCTTGTTCTTGCTTACGGAGTTGTCTTTGGGTTTTATCTGTATTATTTATTGAAACTCATTCGTTTAGGTCCTGAAGTCATTGAGGAAGAACGAGTCGAAGATCATGCATTTCAATACATGACTGATTTAAATGTGGAGAAAAAATAATGCTTCCACTTATATTTGCTGTATTACTTGCCTTTATTGTTGTCATGTATGTCATCTTAGATGGTTTTGACTTAGGGATAGGAATTTTATTTCCTTTTACCAGTAGCGAAGGCGAAAGGGATAAGATGATGAATTCAATTGCTCCAGTATGGGATGGGAATGAAACCTGGCTTGTTTTTGGTGGCGCCATACTTTATGGCGGATTTCCGCTGGTTTATGGGGCTCTTTTGCCCGTTCTTTATATCCCTATCATGTTCATGTTAATCGCTTTGATTTTTCGTGGAGTTAGCTTTGAATTTCGATTTAAAGCGGATAAATCCAAACCTATATGGAATTGGTTATTCACGATTGGTTCGATTGCCGCTGCATTTTTTCAAGGAGTCATCTTGGGATGTTTTGTTCAAGGGTTTTCAATGAATCCTCAGACTATGGCAATTATTCAGTCCACATGGTTAACTCCTTTTAGCTTATTTACCGGTGTTGCTCTAATATGTGGTTATGGGCTTCTTGGCGCGACATGGATGATTATCAAAAGCAGGGGCAAACTTCAGAGTAAAATGGTCCACTATGCCCGAGGCTTACTGATTGCTGTGAGTTTCTTTTTAGTATTTGTTAGCATCTGGACCCCATTGCACAGCACTGAAGTCTTCAATCGCTGGTATCAATTTCCCAATTTTTTATGGTTAAGTCCACTTCCTTTAATTACCGCATGTGCCATTTTTCTAGCTTGGAGAAACTTATCTTTAAATTCTTATGACGAACGCAAGCCTTTTATTTACAGCATTATCATTTTTTTGTGTTCTTATATCGGTATAGCTATTAGTGTTTATCCTTATTTGATTCCACGTCAGATTACCATTTGGGAGGCTGCAGCCCCATCTTCGACTCTTATATTTATATTGGTCGGTGTGGCTATCATGTTACCCATATTGCTTGCATATACCTTATATGCCTATTTTCTTTTTAGAGGTAAAACAGAAGGACATTACCATTAGGTGATTGTCAATGCATCAGCAAAATTGCAGCTATAATTTAGCTAATACCCTATTATGAGGAATAGAATCATGGTACATCAAACACGCGAAGATTTTATTAATCAGGCCAAGAGTGGTTCTAAAGCCATTGCTCTGATTTACTCACCAATTGAACTTCATGAATATATTGTGGAAATTATTGCTAAAAATTCTGATGAATTTATTCATAAAGGAAAAGAACTATGGCATTTCAACTCTATTGACGAGGCAATGTCCCGCGCTGCAGAATATGGGGCAGAAGAATTTTTTCTGTGTGCTGATAATACTTACGATGAATGTGGATCCGAACGTGGGCCACAGACTTTTGATTACATACCTCTTTATTCAAAGGCTAAGCACGCCAAAAATAATTAGTCATTGAATTGATGTATGTTTTCGATTTAAAAAATTAGGGATTAATTTGATGAAGTCTTTAGGAGCTTTGATACAGAATTGGATTGTGAACAAAAATAACTACAATCCTAACGAACCATTAAACAATACAATCGATTGGATTCGTGCGATTCCTTTTATTTTGGTTAACCTGAGCTGTTTACTGATTTTCTATGTGCATTTCAGTTGGATTGCCTTGAGTGTCGCAGTGATTCTCTATGTTTTTCGTTTGTTTACCATTGGTGCTTTTTATCATCGATATTTCTCACACAAGGCATTCAAAACCAATCGCTTTTGGCAATTCATTTTTGCAGCCCTTGCAGGAACCTCAGCCCAACGCGGTCCTCTTTGGTGGGCAGCGCATCACAGGCAGCACCATATGGTCTCTGATACCCCGGAGGATGCACACTCCCCAGTACAACACGGGTTTTGGTGGAGTCATGTAGGTTGGTTTCTTACTAAAAAACATTACCATTATAATCCGGAGCGAGTTAGAGATTTGGAGCAATATCCAGAACTCGTTTTTCTCGAGCGTTATGACATTCTAATGCCAGCATTATTGTTTTTTGCTCTTTTTGTGACCGGTTGGATTCTTCAGACTTATGCACCACAATGGAACACCGGTATCGGTGAAATGTTGGTTTGGGGCTTCAGCGTTTCCTTGGTAGCATTATTTAATACAACCGTAATCATTAATTCCCTGTGTCATGTATATGGTACAAGACGTTATGAAACGTCGGATAACAGTAAAAATAATCTGTTTTTTGCTCTCATTACGCTTGGTGAAGGTTGGCATAATAACCACCATCATTACCCCGCATCGGCGCGTCAGGGGTTTCGATGGTGGGAAATTGATATCACTTATTACCTAATCAAACTTTTAGAACTCATGGGTATCGTCTGGGATGTTAAACCAGTGCCCAAATCTTTATTAGAGCAGAATTTAGCTAAAAACTAGCTATCCATAGGGGAACGACAATGAAACTTATAGGACTCTTTTTCTTAACAATGGTATGTATCTTTGTGTTGGATATGATTTGGTTGGGCATCATTGCGAAATCGGTTTATGCCCAAAACATCGGTATGTTGTTACGAAAATCGGGTACAGGCATGGCTCCTATTTGGTGGGCTGCAGCAGTTGTTTATGTGTGCATCGCATTAGGGATCGTTTATTTCGTCTTGCCCGGCGCACAAGGGAATTACATGCTGGCTCTCGCTGGTGGAGTAATCCTGGGATTTGTAACCTATGGGATCTATGATTTCACCAACTACTCAATCCTTGCGAACTGGCCTTTGAAAATCACAATAATCGATTTTATTTGGGGCATGGTCTTATGTGGACTGAGTAGTTTATTTGCTGCCTTCATTCAGAACCGCTTTTTTTCTTAAACCAAGGAAAAAACATTGAAGTTTGCTTTTGGTAATAAATATATTTTTGTCCCCGTGATTTTATGGAGCCTCTTTCGGTCATGGGGCCTGTCATACGTGTAAAAATAACATAAAGCATCAAAGGGGAAAGTAAGCCTAGGTATCCATTATTGGACTGTATCGCAAATAAAGCGAATCCCATCCAGCTTAACCAATCAAAAAAATAATTAGGATGACGTGAATAATTCCATAAACCTTTGTTACACACTTCCCCTTTATGTCGTATTTTAAAACGTTGCAATTGTAAATCTGCTATAGTCTCTCCCATTATTCCCACTGTAATTATGCAAAATGCAAGGATATCGATCATGGTAATATGAGTCAGTCCTGATTTGCTAATTAGTAAAAATACACTTGAAATGATTAGGATGAGCAGCCCCTGGAGTTGAAAGTTAAGAAAAAAACCAAGAGAGGGGCTAATTTTCCAATTGGTACTGAGTTCAATATAGCGCTTATCTACATGTCCTTTTCTTATTCGCGTGTACCATAGATAAAATGCAAGGCGTAAAGCCCATAAAATGAGAAGAGAGCCAATAATTAGAGTACGAAAACTTAAAGGGGTTAAGCCTAAATAGATTAAACCTGAAACCATTAATCCTAATGACCATGAGACATCAACAACAGAAGGATTCTTTAGAATACGATACAAACCCCACATAAAACTCATTTGTAAAAAAAGATAAATCACTACAATGCTGATAGAATACATTAATTATCACCCTTTATCTTTTGATAACAGTACACGCAAAATGGCAATACAATTGACCAAACCGCCCCGATGAAAAGGCAAGTCGTATTGCTGCCATAAGGAAAAAAAGCAGCCCCTAAGCTTGCACCAATGCGAAATGCCAAGGCAAAACCTACGCATGACAAAAAGCCGAGTAAAAATAGGTGATCAAATAGGTTACTTAATGTGGCATATAAAACAACCGTAAAACTTATCCATATTGTTATCATCCAAGGGGAAGTAAAATAGGGGGAAAAAGGGTTTGCTGAATAAATGACTATTCCTTTATAAACCAGGGCACTGTCAATTAGAGTACTTATAGAGATGACTATTACTAATAAAAGCCATAGCCCTTCTAGCGTTCTTCCCGTTTGATGTTGCCAGTACAACTGCAACATAACACAAGCAACCACAATCAGAGCGCTTATCCATGCATATCCTTGAGCAGCTAGCGTGATGCAAGTGAACCAAGCAACATAATAAGCAGTTGTGTGAATGAGGTAATGTAATGTATTCATCGTCTTTTTCGCCACAAGGCATGAATATCGCTGATGTAATTGGTCTGAAAACCAGCAGCACAATAACAAAAATAGAACTCCCAAGTGCGAATAAAAGATTCAGTAAATCCTTGTGCTAAAATCTCGTTTTTATTGGTTAATAAGTTTTTATGCCAATCATTCAAGGTAGAGACATAATGATGGCCTATGTCTTCTAATGAAAGCAATTGCAGTGTTGTTTTGTTGGCAATTGATTTACTTATGGAATACACAGAGGGCAGGCAACCCCCAGGGAAAATGTATTTCTTAATAAAATCAACCTCATTTTTTGCTGCTTCATAGGCTTGATCATTAATTACAATTGCCTGTAAGAAAAATAAACCTCCAGGTTTTAATAGCTGATGGCATTGCTGAAAAAATGTATCAAAATATTTATGCCCAACGGCCTCAATCATCTCGATTGAAACGACTTTATCATATTGTCCGGACAGTTTTCTGTAGTCCTCTTTTAATAATTTAATCTGATGATTTAAGCCCAATTGATTTATTTTTTCATTGACATAGAGGTATTGTTTTTCTGAAATCGTCGTTGTCGTTACCTTACATCCATATTCTTTAGCGGCAAAACATGCAAATCCACCCCATCCGGTACCTATTTCCAAAATATGGTCACTGGGTTTTAGTTGCAATGCGTTACAAATGGCCCGAATTTTATTCTGAGATGCTTCCTCCAAACTTATATCCGATGGCTTATAAAGAGCGCATGAGTACATCATCGATGGGTCGAGAATTAATTTAAAAAAATCATTTCCTAAGTCGTAATGAGCTAGAATATTCTCCTTAGCGCGACGAATCGAGTTCATTTTTAATTTATAGTTTATTGTTCTCATGAAACTAAAAAAACGGGCGATGGGACTCTCAATCTGATTGAAGAGGGCGTCATTTTTAATAATCATCGCAATTAATTTTTGTAGGTCATCTGTATCCCAATAACCATCAATGTAACTTGCTCCGGCACCAACAGAGCCTTCCATGAGAATGGATTTATAGGCTTTGGGGTGGTTGATGGTGATGTTGGCAATTGAATCATTTTTCTCTTTTTCATTACCAAAAACATAGCTACCATTCACGTCATGGACTTTAATGGAACCGTGGGTGATGCCATTTAATAACGTGAAAAAAATTTTTTTGGAAAGTCTTGAGCCTTGAGTAGCTAAATGATTATTTTTGTCCATTCGATGTCCTTTTATTAGAGCTTGGATGTGCATGAAATGGAACACCCTTAATCCATAATTTTAATGCTTGCCAATAAATTGCTGCTGAAACTTTGTATGTTATTAAAGGATAATGCCAAAATACTTTTTTAATGGAGCAATTATCTTGGGCTTTTAACATTAATGTTGCATCAAAATCCTTTTTTCCTTCAATATGATTTTCCATATGAACCACAATTTTTTCTTTATTTAGTTTCAAATTGAGGTGATAGGAATAATTCATCGACATAAAGGGGGAGACATGCAGTTCTTTTTGAAATTGATACGAATAAATTTCATTTTTAGGTTGGGCTGAATACTCCAACACATAATTATGCCGTTCTCCCCAGGGAGTATTGGTGACCTCCAAAATTAAATAATCCAAATTTTGATTTGCCTCATCAAAAATAAAATAAATACTGATGGGGTTAAAGCAATATCCTAAACAACTCAGTTGGGTTAATAAATAGATTTTTCCCTTTGGGTAAGTTCCATATCGATTCATCACCAATTGGCGAGCGTATTCATCAAGAGGGATAGTCGATTCATTAAGATAATTTTTGCGTTTCAATGAAAACCAATTAAACTTCTCTATGGAAACCTGTTTGATGTCTTTGAAGGTATTATTTATCTGAGCTAAATCAAAGCAGAACATAAATAACTTATATGAAAACTGATGCTTTTTTGGAAAAAAGCGGCGATGTCGTACATGTCCTGTAAAAATGAGATGGTTCATCATCTAGGTTCCTAGCAGCTTACAGGTATTGATCGCACTATTGACCCCGTCCTCATGAAAGCCATAACCCCAATAACTTCCAACATAGTATGTATTATTCATCCCATTAATCAAATTAATTTGCTTTTGAGCTTTTAAAGCAGACACAGTCAAGCAGGGATGCGCGTAGTTGAATGTTTGGATTATTTGATTTTCCGCAATTTCATTCGAAAGATTAACTGATACAAAAAAATCATGGTTGGAATGAATGGATTGCAATCGATTCATGTAATAAGTTAGTGTAGGAGCAGCGCTTTGGTTATCGAGGTAATTCCAACTTGCCCAAGCCCTTTTATTTTTTGGCATTACATTTTTGTCTTTATGAAGAACTACTTCATTTTCAGTATATTTTATTGCCGATAAAATATTGATTTCTTCAGGAGTAGGTTTCTCGAGCATGGTTAACGCTTGATCACTATGAGTAGCGCATACGACCGCATCAAAGACGTGCTCTTCAGAGTTGACTATTATCTTAATCTTATTCGTTTCTCGTATTATTCGCTCTACTTTGGAGTTTAAGTACACTTGATCTTTAAGCCGCTCAAGCATCGGTGTAATATAGTTTTTTGAGCCTTGTTTGATAACATACCACAGCGGTCGATTAAACAAATCAAGAAGTCCATGATTGTTATAAAATTGTAAGATAAAGATAGCAGAACAATTTAGGGTATCTTCTTTATTTTTAGACCAAATAGCAGCCATCATTGGAATGAGATAACATTCTCTAAATTGTTCTGAGTAGTTGTTTTCCTTGATAAAGTCATTGATGGTTATTTCGAGATCATTGGTTCGAGCTAAGAATTTTTTTGCATCAGCATTAAATAAAATGATGTCTTTGATTAGGTGATAAAAGTCTAATTTAAAAAGGTTTCGACGATCTGAAAAAAGAGTATTTAAATTATGACCACTGTACTCAAGCCCCCTATGATCGGCGCGATAACTAAAACTCATTTCACTGGTTTGAGTTGCTACATTTAACTCTTCAAGCAATTTACAAAAATTGGGGTATGTTCTTTTGTTAAAAACGATAAACCCGGTATCAATCGAGTACACAGTTTCTTCGGTTTCGACCGATAGAGTATGTGTATGACCACCAAGATAATCGTTGGCCTCAAATAAGGAAACATCATGGTTTTTGCTTAAAACATAGGAACTCGTTAAACCAGAAATTCCTGAGCCAATTACTGCAATCCTTTTTTTCAAAAAAAATTCCTTTTTCATCAGATTGTTTGGTAATTTATGTGAATGAAGAAACTTTGGCAAGGGTATTTTGCTCAAGGAGTTATAGGTAGCTATATAGGCCCCACGCTTATTGGTGCCGCAAAGCGAAATCAGTTGCAGAATGCCGTACTTATGGAATATTGTAACTCTTAAGGGAAGAATGATCTCTCTGCATGCAATCATGCTGAATCAGATTATTGCAATAGCTTAAAAAATAAAAAAGTGCACTCACAAGAGTGAAAGATTAGTTTGAGTGGATTTACAATTAAAATAATTAATACCGCGGACGGACGGGATAATCAGATAAGGACTCATAAATGAAAAAGCTCACTTTGACCACTACTGGTGGTAACCCGATTGGTGATAATCAAAATGCTTTAACTGCTGGAGCCAGAGGGCCTCTTTTACTTCAAGATTACCAATTAATTGAAAAATTGGCGCACCAGAATCGAGAGCGAATACCCGAGCGTGTAGTTCATGCTAAAGGGTGGGGTGCGTATGGCGTTTTAACAGTGACCCATGATATCACTGCCTACACAAAAGCTGATTTATTTTCAGAAGTAGGAAAGAAAACAGAATTAATTACACGCTTTTCAACAGTGGCTGGCGAAATGGGGGCTGCAGATGCTGAGCGAGATGTGCGTGGATTTTCAGTAAAGTTCTATACACAGCAAGGTAATTGGGATCTTGTAGGTAATAATACTCCAGTATTCTTCATTCGTGACCCTTATAAATTTCCAGATTTTATTCATACACAAAAAAGACACCCCAAAACCAATCTTCGTTCACCGACAGCAATGTGGGATTTCTGGTCCTTATCGCCTGAAAGTCTTCACCAAGTTACCATTTTATTTTCAGATAGAGGGTTACCTCAATCCGTTCGCTTTATGGATGGTTTTGGTTCTCATACTTTCAGTTTTATAAATAAAAAAAATGAGCGATTTTGGGTCAAATTTCATTGTAAAACCATGCAAGGGCATAAACATTGGACCAATGCACAAGCCGCTGAGGTGATAGGTCGTACAAGGGAGTCGACTCAGGAAGATTTATTCCAAGCCATCGCCCAAGGTGATTATCCAAGATGGCGGTTTTGTGTGCAAATTATGACTGAAGATCAGGCGAATAGTTTAGAATACAATCCCTTCGATCTTACCAAAGTTTGGTCACAGCGTGATTTTCCGTTAATTGACGTGGGAGTTTTAGAGCTGAATCGAAATCCTGAGAATTATTTTGCTGAAATCGAACAACTTGCATTTTCCCCTTCCAATATTGTTCCTGGAATTGGTTTTTCTCCAGATAAAATGTTGCAGGCGCGTATTTTTTCATATGCAGATGCACACCGTTATCGAATAGGGACCCATTACGAATCATTACCGGTTAATGCCCCAAAATGTCCTGTACATCATTATCACAAGGATGGTTCATTACGCTTTTACGATAATAATACAGAGTACTCCGAAGCTTATTACGAGCCGAACAGTTTTTCGGGGCCAAAGGAAGATCCGAAATACAACGAGCCACCTTTGCCTATCAACGGAGATGTCGATCGATATGATCGACACCAGGATCCTGATGATTATAGCCAGCCAAGAAAATTATTCCATTTGTTTAATCAAGAACAAAAGCAAAGACTCTATGCAAACATAGCCGAAAGCATGGAGAGCGTTCCTGATTTCATTATTGAGCGGCAAATTAAATTATTTGATCAAGTCGATAAAGAATATGGAGCTGGTGTACGAAACGCGTTGAAGCATCGAGCGAAATGAAGATCAAATAACTGAAGCACGCATTAATGTTGAGGTTATAGATCCTATTCAATCTGAATCAAACGGAGGGCTTTTTGAGATCTTAGGTGAAGATAAAGATGTCAAAAAGCCTCATTTACGCCCAAGACAATCCTTGTGACATTGAGTCCCAAAGTACTCTAATATTTTATTTAAGTCATTCATCCTTAAAGGGCTTAGAATTAATTTATTTTTCGCACATTAACTTTTCGTCCTTTTAATTTTCCACTTTGTAAATATTGGTACGCTTGATCTGCTTGGCTGTTGTGAATGGCAACATAGGAGTACATGGGGGTGATGTTAATTTTGCCAATGGTGTTGCCTGCTAATCCTGCATCTTTGGTTAATGCCCCAAGGATGTCACCGGGGCGAATTTTATCTTTTTTACCGGAAGCAAGACATAGTGTAACCATTTCTGGAGTTAACAGAGTAGGGCTTTTATTTTTTAGTTCATCAATGTTTCCCCAATGAATAGGTTGCGGTTGATTGTCTTCAATGACGCAAATTCGTTGCGCATCTGCTGGTGTTGTAATATTTAAGGCAATGCCTTTACTTCCTGCTCGTCCAGTTCGACCAATACGATGAATATGGACGTCGTTATCAAAAGCAAGATCAAAATTAATCACTGCAGAAAGTTCCTTTATATCAAGTCCTCGTGCTGCAACATCAGTGGCGACAAGAATGGAGCAACTTTGGTTGGCAAAACGCAAGACAGCAAGATCACGATCGGCTTGCTCCATATCTCCATTTAAAGCGAGGGCACAGAAGCCTTCGTGTATCAGTTGGTCTGTTACTTCCATTGTTTGTTGCTTGGTATTACAGAATATTAATGTTGATACGGGGCGATAGTGCAGCAGTAATGATTTTAATAAGGGATATTTCTGAGCTTGTTTTGAGACTTCGTAAAAATGTTGTTCGATATCCGTTTCTTCAGGAGGGGTTTCTACACGAACTTCTTTGGGGTCTTTCATAAATTGTTTTGAAAGTTGTTTGATTTCTTCAGGATAAGTCGCAGAAAAAAGTAGAGTCTGCCGTTGTTTGGAACAAACCGAAATAATGTTTTTAATGTCATCAAGAAAACCCATATCCAGCATTCTGTCTGCCTCATCTAAAACCAAAGTTTTTACCTGAGATAAGTCTAAAGAGACGTTTTTTAAATGCTTAAGAACTCTTCCCGGTGTTCCTACAATGATATGAGCTCCATGTCGTAAAGAATCAAGCTGAGGCTTCATTGGTATACCACCAGATAAATTAATAATTTTGACATTAGGGATGAAACAGGCTAATCGACGAATCGCTTGACTTACTTGTTCGGCTAGTTCACGAGTAGGGCAAAGAACTAAGGCTTGTACTCCAAAAAAAGAAATTTTTAAATTATTTAATAAGGACAAAGCAAAAGCAGCGGTCTTTCCACTTCCTGTTTTTGCTTGAGCAATAATATCTTCATTTCGAAGAATTATGGGCAGGCTGTGCATTTGAATAGAGGTCATATTTTCATAATTTGAAGAAGCAAGGCTCTTTATTAATTCTTCTCGAAGAGGGAGCTGAGTGAATGATAGGTTTTGGGAAGTCTGTTCTGTTTGAGTCATGGAGCTTTCTCTCTGTGCTTAATTGACATTAGGTATGATCTCACTGGGCGTCATGTTTTTACCAACTAATTTTTTCCATAACTTTTTTTCTCTTATGATAAATGCCGTCAGTTGAAACTTTGTGAATAAAATACTTTGATATATAGATGTAAAAAATAAAAAAATGCTATTTATTTAAATGCCTGTAGAGGCGAATTTAGCCGGAAATCGGTCAAGAATTAAAAACTACCGTACGAGGGTTTAAATGAATAAAACGACGATTTGGAGAGTATAAAAAGAGACATTTTCTAGCTCGGGCTAGGGTACTATTTTTTAAGTTTATAAGTCAATCCTATTGATGAGTATTGGGTGTTAATCTATTCTATCAATATTTATTGTTACTTTTTTGCCTTTCTGATATTGTTAAAACATCCTCTCTGTGCAATAATTCAACAAAATGCGCGCAAATATGTTTTCTAAATGAATATTATATTTTTCCAGGCCTTAAATCCAGCTTCCACCAACTTAGGAGTTAGTAACACTAATCCTGAACTAGTTATTTGTAAGAAGCCAGAGATTGCAGCTCCAAATAGAAAAATGTATGAGCGGAACATCGATAACAGCATTACTCTCTCTTCTCGAGAAAGACATTCATTTCAATTTCCATCTTTGGAAGTTATTGATATCCTTAGAATAGCTACAACTCCTCCAGACCCCCAAACCTTTGAATTCTTTTCCCTAGTCTGTAATTAGTTAAGTCTCACCTGGACTGTTGAGAGTACTTACATTACTTAAGACGGCATAGCTGGTGGTCTTTTTGAAAAGCTACCTGTTTCTTCAAGTCAATTTTCATATAGCGTGTAACATTATTGAGTATAAAAATAACAACAATATCAATAAGTTGTCAAAAAGATTGAAGAATGGCGTAATTTAGGTTCATAAGCTGAAAAGAGAATATGGTGTAAAAGGTGGGCTAAATGGTCTTAATACTTTCACAAGATTCAATTCATGGTTCTTATTTATGTTTAAAGTAACGAAATTTTTAACATACTACTATGCAAACTAACTATTAGCGGGATTCATATGAAAGACAAAGAGCTGAGAAAAAATTTATTAAACAAATGTATTGAGATTAAAGATTCAATTAATCGAAAAATTCCTTTGCCAGCGAATCGATATGAAGAGTTTGAACAGATTGAGCGTAGCAAAATAAAAGCGTATGAAGAGGCCAGAAGGGCAAGAACTCCAAGAGATGAGCAATTAGAGTCGTGCATATACGAAATGGAGTATCTGGAAGTTCATGATAAGAAGTCCGAGGAGCATGAACGCTATGTAAAACAAAAGCAAATCGAGAACCATATTTTTGAGTCTATTAATGAGCGTTTTAAGGAATTTTGTCTCGATAAGCAGGTAAAATCGCCGCACAATCTAACTCCTAATCAGAGGCAAAGTTTCAAGCAAATTATTCTCAAACAGTCTTCTATTTTATGCCAACAAATTGCAAGAACACTAAAACTGCTGGGAAGAGGAAGCAGTGATATTAGCCTCACTGAAATGGATGACTATCTTGAAAAAAATGCTGAATCTTTCATACAAATTTTATGTCAAGGAGAAGAGTTAACTATTAACGATAAAGAATTAGCTTATCGATTTAAAAAAACTCTTGAATTGACCGAACATCGAGATGCCTTTCAAAAGCAATTTAACCGAGAAAATGCTCTACTTCTTCAAGGAAAGAGTGATAAAAAGGTTAGAGAAGCAATCCAAAAATCAACTCTATTTGCCACCGCAGAATATTTTGATAGGCCAGAAATCAGTACGGGTTTTTGTGAGGAACATACCGCCATTGCCCTTAAAAGATTATATGATGAATATTTAATTGATAGTAATACAACCGTTGAAAAAATTACTATTGATTATCTTGATGATGAAGGTAACCCGGCAGATGGCCATACTTTTTTAGTCCTTGACCGTAATCCCGATAGCCCTCTCAATGACATCAGCCAATGGGAGGGGATCCTTTTAGACCCATGGAATGGGATCGCTTGTCTTACAGAGGACTATCACTCCTTACCTTATTTTTATATCTCCTATCCCAAAGGGGCAAAATGGGAGTCCATCCAATTTACGGAGGATGATTATACCCTACGTTCTGCAATCCGGGATGCAAATAAATATTATCAGATGACAGGGAACGGCGACATAGAAAAACGTAGGCCACTGGTGATGGAAGAACATCAGTTGCACTCGTTGGATGAAGTAGGACTTGAAGAAACCAAAACATTTCTTAATGAACTGATTAATAAATTACGCCCTCCTAATTTCGAAGAGTCCATTGACATTTTTATTACAACGACAGGCGATAAATTGGTTAATACGCTGGCCGGACTTCCTAAACCCGCGGTTGTCATTCACAGTGATTTTCTTAAGCAAATGCAAAATGGCGTTTATACAGTTGAAGAATTAGAGTTCGCTTTAGCCAATGAGTTACTTTACATGAAACACGAAGGGGTTGGAATTTATTATAAAATTTCAGCCAGTGAACAATTCAAACTCGATAAACTAACGATTGAACAGTGTCATAATATAACAGCAGGTATTAGTTACTTAAGGAAAAGCATTCACTTTCAAGAGCAACATCAATGGGATGTTAGTCATGTCCATCAATCTTATTTGGTTCATGATTATCAACTTGCATTGGCCGATTATCATCAACGTATTAAAAATTTGTTAACCTTGTTGGCTATCAAAGAAAATGAACGCAATGAAAAACAACACTCGTCTTTGCCAAATACTATTTTAAAAGCGGTCGCTCCGATTCAACGTGAAATTTTCTTTAAAAAAGAATGTGATGCATGTCAGAGTACCGTAGCGAAACTTAAGTTTTTAAAATCCAAATTAGCAGAGCTAACCGTTGAGTTATTACCCTATGAAATAACCTCTAGTGTTGGAATTAAGGTTCGGGATTTCTGCCAGATTTTGTATGCGATGGACATTAATTTAAATGATGCGGAAGTGAAAAAAACAGCGGAAGAATTGATTGAACGGGCTTTTAACTTGCGAATCCCTGCCTTTGAACAAATTTATCTGGCTCTTGTCCATCAACATTTCACTGGTCGAAACTATTTGAATAGTAACGTCCAACTACCTCCACTTGGACCTTTCAGGGTCTTAAACGATGCCTTTGATGCGTTTGTTAAAGCAAAAAGTTTTGAGGAAGCGAGAGAGGCAGCTGAGTCACTCAAAGCGTTACAAGAAAACCTCACCGATCATCTTAAGCATCCGCAGGGACGAGCAAGACTTCATAGCTATCAATTTGAGGAAATCCATCAGCGCATGCCTGTCGGAAACGAACGATTTTTTGGTTCAGTTATTGGTCAGCATATTAAGTGGAATACTTTTGCACCGCAAAATAAGGTTACAGAGGTGCCTTGGTCGAGTCATCTTGCATGGGCAGAAAAAGATGAGAGTTCTATTATTGCCGAGACACTATGGCGCCTTGGCGTTACTGGTGATCACAACGTATGGTCTTTATTGCCTGACAAAAAACTATTGTCTTTCGTCCTTGATTATGATGAGACCAAACCTATTACTACATTGCCCCCAGAGCTTGATTCCTATAATGGTTATTATAGTGAGGCTATATTGACGTTTTTATCGGATAAGGTGATTAAGAACTTTAACGTCAACTTCGAGATGTTTTTTAGTGGGGCCTCTTTTGATGAGAAATTGAAACAATATTATGATTTGAATTGGCCCGTATTAATCAAACCTTCAGAAGATAAGGCTCGCAATATTGACAATATAGCCATTCAATTTTTGCTGAATGAATTTACCAATATAGCCATCAATGGAACTCCAGAGGAGCAAGCCGTTGTGAAAAGCTTTTTTCTGGGACGAGAAGATAAACGAGATCTGGAGCACTTGTTACAGGCTTCAAATGAAGTAAAATCGACCTTACATTATAATGCTGCCTATGTTCAATTTGTTATTAATCAGCAATTTCAGGACAAAAAATTTGATTTATTTACCACGGAAGAACAACTGAAATTTCTTAGAGCGAGCTCAATGAGTTTGTATGAAATTCCACCTCAGGCATTTATTCATATTTTTCGCTTGCCTTTTGACTCATTCAGTCTTGATTGTTTGGGGCAGTTACTTCCTTTAACTAATAAAACAATTGAGAATTGGCTGCTGGTCTATTCTATAGCAGCTATCTTTTTGCAGGAACATATCCAACAATATGGAAATTATGAGGTATTAAGCAAAGAGACAATAGCCTTACTCAAACTTGCTATTCAGTTTGTGCCTAATCCTGTCGAGCGTGCTTGCCTATTTAAATCATTCCTCTGGAATTTACCTCAAGAAACCAGTGGAACAAACCATTTAACAGCTAATGATTTAATCCTTATTTATCGTATGTTTGATTCGCAACTGCTCTTTCCCTCCCCAGAGGTGCAAGAGCATTTTGCTCGGCTGGTTATCCAACGGATAAAAGAGATATCAGATCCCGATGAGCGTATCCAGGCATTGGAAGAACTTCTCTTTGTAGAAAATGCAATCACTCTCCCGATTAGCTCTATTTCTCTGCGTAATGAAGCCATTGAGCAATTAGTCAAAGACCTAAGAAATAAATATGGTCAGGATGACCAATCTCAGAAATACAGAGAAAAGATGATCGCTGTGATTGATCATCTGTATAAAAATATGGCAAAACGTGATGTCACATTAATGCTTTCACTATTGGCCAATAGCATCGAGTCACAGTGGGAAGTGACTGAACATTTAGGTATTTTGTTGGAGCCTGATAAATATTTATCGACTAATCAACAGGAAAAGATCGATTTTTCTATTAGTAGCCTCGCCGCAGCTTCTCGAAAACTAAGCGAAGACAAAAACGACATCAAGGAATTTTTGGAATTTATTTCTTCTCCTATCAGTCGTCAAACAACAGAAAAATTTTCCAGTTATTTATTAAGCCATCAAAAAATAAACGACCTTGCAAAGCTGTTGGGCTACATTGGTAATTTGGAAGAAAGTGAAAATGAAAAACCAGGGACTACTGCGCTCATGCTAAGGACTTTTTACGCGCAGTTCTGGGATGTAAGCCTGGAAGAGCGAGCGGTAATTGTGGATCACTTGCTTATTCCGGCCAGCAAAGTAAAAACAGCTGCTGAGATGGAAGATGCCTACCAAGAAGCCTTTTCCTACGTTGCCCATAAGTTATTCCCGCATGCCGAAACAGATAAAGAAGAAAATTTTGCTTATTCCTTGCTGAAAGCTTATCTGGACTCAGCGGACAAATACATTCGCAGCCATTTGTTAGCAGGAATGTTAGTAGCCACAAATCAGTCGAGTGGGGCTAGGCAATCACCCAGTGCAGGTAAAAAACTAGCCATGCTATGTGAACACATGGGGCCTGCCTATGTGAAACTGGCTCAAGCAGTTCATAGTCATCCGAATACACCTGAGGCTATTCGCCGTGATCTGGATCACTTGAAAGGACGAGCCAATCCACCCCATCGATGGCAATTATGGCGGCTCCTGCGCGAAGTGGTTTCCCGTGACGATCGCAAAATGATTAAACGAGTCGGAGCTCTTTTAGGCTCGGCCTCTTATAACCTAGCTCTGGAAGCAGAGTTAGAAAATGGACAGGATGTGGTGCTATTGATGTTGCGTGAAAATGCAGCAAAAAATGCGCAAGAAGGTTTTATGCACTTGCAAAAGACTATTGAATCTTGCTCGCATATCGATATGGAGCCTATTCGGGACAGCATTTTATCGATTATCCAGGAAGCCAAAGAATTGTCGAAAATTGAAATGGACAGGAAGTTAAGTGAGCAGCAAAACCTGATTGCAGCCAAGCTATATACAGGTTCGATTACAGTGAACGTTGATGATAAACCTCATGCTTTTACCCTAAAACCGGCTCATTTGATTAAAAGTGGCGAAGGCTATCGATTCATCGAGCGTATTTATGGAACCGAATTCAATGAGCTTCCTGACCAAACTCCGGAAGACAAGGAAGTTCGTCGAGCCATTGCTAAAGCAATCATCACGGTAGAGCTTATTAACATTCTTCAGGGTGGTTGTTTTGATTCCGACCGTCATGGTAATCAATTACGGCATCAGAACCATCAGTTGGGTTTATATGATTTCGGTGAAATGTCTTTGCAACCACCCAATGAAGTGGAGTTAAAGCAATTAGCGAAGGTTCTGTCCGACCTTCCCAGAGCGGCATTAAAAAATAGATTGTTTCATACCAACTTTGATCTGCTGTTAACAGAGCATATTCGAAAAGCGCTTAAAGCGGGTGAACCAACCCGCTATTTAATGCGAATACGTAAGGGACTTTTGGCATTACGAGACTTCCAAAAAGAATTATCGACGGAAGAGCTGATGGAGGTGTTAAAGCAGGTTAATGCCAGTGAAGCCATCAATCCCAAAGTTAAAGCCCAGCTAGCCACTGCCATTCGCATGGCTGAATACATGGAGGATAGAAGTAAGGATTATCAGCGTTTTGTTAACAAGGTGGTTTTTTTCAGGAGAAAGGTTGACTCTTTTTTCAAAAGGAATATCCCCCATGAAGAGACGCATCAAGATGGAGCATCATCTGACAATGATAAGCAAATTATTTTGGCTCCTGGAAATTAAAATAGAAACTAACTTTCTGAGGTGGAATGCAGAAATTCTACCTCAGTAATTCAATTCTTAAGAAGAATTCCACTGTGTATGTTACTCGATGTGTAGGAGAAAGTTATTCACTGCGTTATTCAACAACGAGACTAGAGCTGTAGGACAGTGCTTAAAATTTAGATTTAATTTGGCTTGTACCGCAAAATGGTGGTTTAAAAGCCTTATGCCGACAAAAGCTGCCTGATACCCCATACAACTGTACCGTATTTGTTTTTACCAATCGAATGCACACCTCAGTCAAACTGTTGGTGTATGATGCGAGTGGTTTTTGGCTCTGCCAGAAAGGGTCAGGCGGGGCAAACTGGCTTGGTGGCCTAGTGGAGGAATCATTAGGCTCGACTTGTTTGGATGACAGCAGTTTCTCCATGTAGGCTCGGGCTGCAAGCATCGCGGTATCCATGGAGCCAGGCTAATACATCCTATGACAAAAGATTTTGTGCCCTCAGGTAAGTTTGATGAGCGAACTATTGCAATGATTTGCTCCACTTCTTCCTGTGATTTTTCAATGAAATGGGTAATTCTTGGGCTGGTGTCATAAGCAACCGTGCTCCTATAAAGGGCAGCAAGGTTAGCTAGCTGTCGCAATAAAATCAATGGGTTGAGGCGAAAATAATGATTCCAAGCTTTTTTGCTGCGAAGTCACAGTCTGCAAACATATATTTGTCATCAAAACTAAAAGTGATGCGCCTGATGAAACTTGTTGACTATAATAAAAACAGTACAACTTATGGAGATGGCACATGTTTTTTAAAGAGTCTAATTCTAACTCAGGTACAAAATGGGATACTGAAGCTTATCATAAAATCATAAAGGAATATGAACCAAACATTAGTGAACATGAACTTCAATCACAACTTAAATCTTATGAAAATTTACTGAACTCACTTGGCCATATTGAGGAAAACGTTCTATTTATCAGTATAGGTTGTGGAACTAATTATTCACGAACTAAGGAACAAGCGATACCTACCTATTTAAAACGAATAGCGGAAGAAAACAAAGTTCATGCACTTCTAATTGATGGAAATTTCTTAGGTGGAACTGATATGTTTAAAGGTATTCACAACCTTGAAAATAAAGGAGAAGAGGGTGAAGATACTTTTACCCTTAAAAATAATCCAAATTTAACAGTAGAAGTTTTTGGTTGTTTTGTTGTTGATGATGGTGTTTTAACTAATGAACTTAGAAAAGCTATTGTAGACATTCTAGATAAGGGAGGGCGGGTTTTCGTAGCAAATCATACCCAGGCTAAGTTATTTTCGGATATCCCTCAAATTGCAGAGCTTTGTAACTCTATCAAGAGCGAACATCCTCAAGCCGCCTATTTATTACAAGTTTATACGCAAGGAGGTATGGGACCCGTCAGGTATTGTTCAAAAGAACTGTGTGATTATAAAACCGATATTTATGAACAAGAGAAAAATGGTACAGTTCAAGTTTGCGCTGAGCTATCCGATTTACAATTCGTCGATGAATTTAAACCAGATTTTCATCCTCCTTCTGATCAATATGGGATAAAATAACGATGATGAGTACTAGTATCGAGCCGTTGATAGGTTGATTTCATGCTATCAGAAAAAAGGGTCTGAGCCTGTGGCGCTAATAAAGCTGGAATTGATTTATCAACCGTTTTCATCAAATTTAATGATGCGTTAGCTGAATAAAAGTGCTTCTGAACAATTGATGGTAAATACGAACATTTTTACCATTAATTTGCTCCCTGGATACAAATAATCTAACTCATTGAAAATAAACGGAGTGGATGATTTTTGATAACTTGAGTAAAGTTTTATCATGTTTTTTCAAAATGCCGCATCGTTTTGTTCAACTCCTAGCATTTTATTTTATGTGATGTTTGCTTCAAGTAACCACTACAACTACAAAGAGATGTAGTGGTTCAATAAAACTAACTACTTAAATTAAAGAGCTATTATATTTTGTGCTTGAAGACCTTTTGCTCCTTCAGTCACAATGAATTGCACTCGCTGACCTTCTGTAAGGGTTTTAAAGCCAGAACTTAAAATTTCTTTAAAGTGAGCAAATACATCCGGCCCTGCTTCTTGCTCAATAAAACCAAATCCTTTAGATTCGTTAAACCATTTAACCACTCCGTTTACTGTTTTAGACATAAGTATCCTTAAGTATTTATTTAAATGCCTGTATAGGCGAATTTAGCCGGAAACCGGTCAAGAATTAAAAAACTACAGAACGAGGGATTAAATGAATAAAACGACGATTTGGAGAGTATAAAAATAGACACTTTCTAGCTTAGACTAGGATACTACTCTTTAAGATTAAATGTCAATCTAATTTGTAGCATGCGAGTTGTTTAAAACCCTAAACCCACCCTACATATGCTATAATATAACAAAGGATTGTATAAACATTTTATTTTCTTTCTTCGCTTAGTCATATTATACCTTTCTTCGCTCGTACTTATCTGCGCTTATACACTTTCATATCGAGAAAAAAATGTTTACCTATACCGCAAAAATATATTTTGATGACATCGAAATTAAACAATCCTCGGGGAATAATTTAGACTCTCTTTTAATATGGATGCTAACCCAGCAAGATGGAGAGTTTGGTAATTACAATGGTCAAATTACTAATAACAATACGAATCTGATTGAAAAAGAATTTCGAACGACTTCCTATTAATATGCTCTTAAATTACCTTAATTTTAACGCTATTCATCAACATAAAGGGGAAATTTTTGAGCGTTTTCTTTTACTGCGTTTATAAAAAATTGACGGCTTTCTTTATCAGAGAAACTATTAATACTAATTAATTTTTGAGTGCATGATGGACAAAGTTGATAGCAAAGGAACTTTCCATTTATAGCTCGTGATTTACCTCTCAAGGAAAAATAATTTGTAATTTCTAAACAATAATGACACGTTTGGTAGCTCATAGATATCCTATATAAATAGCTAATTGCTCCTAATGACTATAAGGTGAGATAAAGAAATTACAGGATAAAAATGAATTTCCCTAGATAGGCAATAAGAAGAGAGTAGAGGGTTTAATTAAACGATACAAATCAAATTATAACATCTAATTGGCTAATAAACTATATTACAAATACCGATAGGGACTAAGCGGTGTTTTGTCACATCAACTTGGTGTGTGACGGCAATGTTTACTTATATTGAGGCAATTCAACGACAAAGAAAATATAATATATTGTATGGTGCTTAATCAAGTCACATTGTTATTCCTCTATAGGGGGTACCTATAACTCCTGGTAGGTTAGAAAAACTTTGAAGATCCTAATCAAGGATCAAATAAGTTTTATATCGACTTTATTAGGGTCAGTCCAAATATCATTTAATCCTCTATAACATTCTTTACTTGGGTGTAGTTGTCCCCGGTTTCTTCCAAAATTAGAAAAAATGTTTTGCTGCACTAATTTCAATCTAGCGTCAACTTCAGTATTAGCCCAAGTATCCTGGCCATTTTCAAGAAGGTTTTCGTAACCACCAATATCTTTAATTATTTTTATTGTTTCCTTATCCGTTACTCGTAATCTATAATGATTCATTTTTAGCTCCCTAAGGTTAATTTACTTCTCTTTTATTCTATATTAGTTCATTTTTAGATGGGCTAGCGATTAATGAGCACTAGAATCGGATAGAGAATCGACCGAGTTACTTATATAAAAATCTTCACAATATCCTCTGCAGAATGTTGTCGTCCTAGGCGATCGAAAAAATCCAGGCTCTACCCCAAATAAGGGGGCAATATATTACTTTAAACAGCGATTGCATCGATTACTTATGCGAAAACATCGCACTGCAAAGCACTGTACACGTTTAATGCCTCTCTTTCTTAAACTCGTGCCAGTCTGAAGGAAAGTCCTTTCGACTCACTAAAGACTCTAGGTAAAACATTATATCAATGGAGGGAAGAAGTGGTTAGCATGTTGCTGTTTAATAAAAACAGCAACATACTAATGCACCATGTTTTCCTTATTTAATAATTAAGTTTTGTAAATGGAAGAATCAGGAAAAGGTATAGGGACAGGTTTAGTATCAACAGCAATTCATTATCCCCATCTTAATATTGTGGCTTGCTTGATTATCCTTTTGATGGGTGTTCTTGCAATTTTTAATCTTCCAAAAGATTTTTGCCTTCAGCCAATTTGCCCGCCATGCAAGTCATTTCCTCATACCCAGGTATGCCAGTCAGAGAGCAAGGGTTTTGGCTTAATTGAAAATAATGGAAAAGATTATTTTGCGCACTTTAGTACAATTCAATCGACTGATTTCAAAACTCTTTCGCAAGGTAGCAGTGTTTTGTTTAAGGCAGTAAAAGGACAAAAAGGGCCTCATGCAGAAGATGTTGAAATCGTTTGATATTTTGAGAATATCTTTCTTATTAAAGAATCTTCAGATCAAATTAGCTATTTATTTTTATTTGATGCAGCGGGGTTAATAGTCTGTATCTTATTCTGGAACTTCCATAAGCAAACTTGTTGCTAGCAACCAGGCTTGCTATTTAATCTGCAGATTCATTTACTAAAATCATGAACTCATTTGGTATTAACTCTAATTTTTGATAGCATACTTTCACATATATCCTTATGGATAGCCTGAATAAAACGTTGCTAAATCAAGTTTTCATTTGCAGTAAAGGCAATGGTTAGCCAACGTTGTGGCGTGTCTTCTCCAATAGCCAACGCGATTTCATTACGAATTTCATCCAATGTTTCAATACTTGAAATTGGGTAATCGATAGGCACTACAATATGTATTTCAATAAATTGAGCTCGTCCTATTTTTGCAACGTAGCTTGTATAAGTTTTAAAATCACGTTGTTTGATAAGCTCATCTAAAAATTCTCTTATTTTTTCATCAAGATCCAAGGGTGCCATGCGAAAT
This sequence comes from Legionella cherrii, assembly GCF_900635815.1. Lineage (NCBI taxonomy): Bacteria > Pseudomonadati > Pseudomonadota > Gammaproteobacteria > Legionellales > Legionellaceae > Legionella > Legionella cherrii. Next base: position 3,187,464 of record NZ_LR134173.1, on the reverse strand, counting down.
ATGTCTCTTGTGGCATCCCGGACCGCAGTCATAGGTACAAAAATCAAACAAGCAGTAAGAATCGCTAAAATAAGGGGATCAATGTAGGGAGTAAAATATGCGTAGACCCCACCCTGCAACAATGCAGCGATGCCAAATGCTAATAAGAGAGATGAGGAAATCAAAGCAGACATTAACCAACTTTGAATGTCTAATCGCAGGAATTCAGACTTAATTTTGCGGTTTTTTTTAATCAAATAAAAATACATGCCAGTTGATAAAAAAAATACTAAAAGAGCAAACACAAATGCCCAATCAAAATTCAGTTCATGCCCACCAGACATTAAACTACCAATTGCATTTATCATCGCATAACTACAAAGAAGTATTAGGATACTACCATTCAAAACAAGAACCATAGGTTCAATATGCCAGTAACCATATTGAAATCTCCGATTACCCTTACTTGTTACAAGACGGGCGACAAATAAGGCTAGGATTGATATAACGGTATCCACCATATTGAACATACCGTCAAAGACGATAGCCAATGAACCCGAAAATAGCCCAAATAAAATACCTACCATGGCTAAGAGAAGGGTAACAGCTATTGATATTTTAAGAGCCCCACGTTCATGAAGCTCTTCTTGTATTTTCATCTAAGTGATCCTGATATTAATAATGATTTATCTACTCTATCCAAAGGCCTGTATTATTAGGATTTTACATAATAATTGCCTCTTTTTTCCAATTGTTGTGTTAAGTTTTTCGCAGGGTTTTAAAAAATCGATTTATTTTACGCACATGAACTTTGCGTTCTTTTAATTTTCCACTTTGTAAATATCGGTACGCTTGATCTGCTTGGCTTTTGTGAATGGCAACATAGGAGTACAGGGTGGTGATGTTAACTTTACTAATTGTGTTGCCTGCTAAGCCTGAATCCTTGCTTAGTGTCCCAGGGTGTCACCGTTGCGTATTTTATCTTTTTACCGGAAGCAAGACAAGGTGTGATCATTTATGGAGCGAACAGCCTAAAAATGGCGCGATCGTAGGGGCTCGAACCCCCGACACCTTGGTCTGAACCCTGATGCTCTAGTTTTAAATTTGTTATAAATCATATCTTGTGAAGCCTTAAATTCGTAAGGAACCTTCTACGGCCTATTACAGCATAGTGACGCTACAGTTGAGACACGTTTGGTCACAGAATATTTGCCTTTATGTTTGTTAGGCAAAATACACTTATAGTTAGGCAAAGGAGTAGCAGAATAGTAAAAATAAAATTAAACGATCAGCATTTAGCTGAAAATAAATGATTTATTCAACAAACTTCTTTTTTAGTATTGATCTATACTTCTAAAATATTTACTCAATTCAAGAGGTAGGTAAATGAAAAAGTTTTCAATCCTTTTAGGAATATCGCTAATGAGTTCATGTGCTTTCGCAATGGAACAATCCAATATGGGACAAATGTCTATGAAGGAAAATCATTGTCCTAAAGGCGAAAAACAAATAGTGGCACTTGAAAGAGAATTCTTACAAATGATGATTGTTCATCACGCATAAGGGATGCAAATAATGGAGTTAGCTATAAAAAAATCCCAGAATCCGAAAATAGTCGCTATTTCAAAGAAAATGCTCGCAAGGCAACATAGAGAAGTTGTTAAAATGAAAATGCTACTCAGTAAATTACCCACTACCTCTGAAGCAAATTATCAAATTCCTGGAATGAAACCCATGGATATGAAGTCGTTTATGAATGTTTCAGGTAAAGAATTTGATAAAATGTATTTAAAAGAAATGAGTGATCACTTTCATGGCGGCATGCAAATGTCGGCTTACTTATTAAAATGTAGCCATGATCCTCAGATTAAAGAAGTTGGGGAATCCATTCATAACAAACAAGCTGATCTTAAGAAAATGGAGCAGCTCTTAAGTAAAGGCGGAAATAATTCATAATCATATCTGTCATTCTTGTCAAATGCATCAACCTAATTTTGTACCTATGGGGTAAGGCATTGAATTGTGAATTATTGATTAAAAACTCACGATTCAATGCCTGGTTATAGTGCGAGTCCCTTTTATATAGGAGTAAGGTTGTTTGAGAGCAGCAAAGATCCAGAATTGACTGCTTGGCAATTGTTATAAATACTATATGCAAATAATCCCAATCCTGTAAGGGCTGCAGCGATGCCAATTCTCGGTGATACTAGGCCACCAATCTTATCCTAAATTTACCTAGATTTTGCCGATAGATTCCAGGTGATTCGTTTAATTCATCTACTTTTTGGAAATTTGAAAAATGAACGTAAGTATTTGATATGGCGTAGTTACAAAGTAAGAAGGTAAGGAAATGACACAAAAGAAAATATCATTAGAAAATGATGCTGTTCTGCAATTCATTGTTGATGAATTAATCTCTTTACATCATTGCCATACAATTATTTTATATGGCTCCCGCGCACGAGGAGACTTCACAGTAACCAGTGATTATGATGTTGCAGGGATTAGAGAAAAAGGAGATAAGCAACGAATTGCACGCTTTGATGAAGCACATCAAGTTTATCATGATATTTTTGTTTATCCTGAAAATGCTTTTGATTCAATTTCTGATGAACATTTATGTATGTCAGATGGCATCGTTGTTGTTGAAAAAGCCCATTTTGGCACAGAGTTATTAAAAAAAATCTCAGCTTCTTTAATATTGTCTGAGTCCCTCCCTCCTGATGAAATTACAGCACGTAGAGTGTGGTATCAAAAAATGCTGGCAAGGGCGTGTACTAGAGATTTAGAAGGAAAATATCGCCATATTTGGTCAATCTTCACAATTCTAGAGGATTATTTTGTGTTCAAAGAATTGCGTTATCAAGGTCCAAAAAAAGCATTCAAGTATTTAGAAACACACGATCCAGAGACTTTATCATTATTTGATGAGGCCATAACGAATATCGATAATTTGGATGCCTTAAATAGGCTAATTACAAGAGTTATAAAGAGTGACAAAACGTAGGATAATTATGCCAGAATTAAATATTTAAACTATCAAGGATAATCCAGAGTACTATCTTGTGAATAGGCATCTATTATTTAGAGTACATGGTAATGAAATTTAATATCTATTTAAAAATCTTGACTGCATTCTTTGTGATTTTTTTAATTGTCGTTTTAGCATTTTTTAAATATTTAAAGTCAGTTGAGGCAAAGATAGTTATTAATGCAGGCCAAACGATGTCACAAGGAATTTTAATTAGTTTAGAAAAAGAGTTAATTCATAATCCGAAATCAAACTGGGATGCACTAATAAAGAAAAAAACAGATAATGTTATTCATCTTATAGCAATCGACAGTCTAAAACTCACCCTGGCGCAGAATAATCAATTAAATCATGGTGAAATCATTTTTTTATCAGGTACAACTTATCAATTTCTAAACGAGGTAATTGTAGAACATACTGCGTATAAAAAAATTGGTAATACCCCGTATGCATTAGCTTACAATTTTTCAGATCCTGACGAAATTATTTATAATTATATGAATCCTGTTTTAAAACAAATCGTTCAACATTTATTATCAAAATCAAAAAATACATGGAGTAATGAACTATTACAGTTAGAAAAAATATATGGTTTCCCTATTCATGTTTATAAAACTAAAAGTAAACACTTACCAGGTAATATAATTAATTCTTTATCAACAAAGCGTTTAGTATTTGAAACAAATAAAAACTCGTCACAAATTGTTATTCTCTACTATAATTTTAGTGGTGGAATACTCAAAATTGGCCCACTAAGCTATCTGCCAGTTATGGCAAGAATCAGTGATGTTATGTATTATTTTGTAGGAACTTTCTTTTTTATATCCATTTTTCTTATTGCCTTTTTTTCATTGCTTTTTGTTAGAAATATGAAAAAGGTGTATCAGATAACTAAAAATTTCAGTCAAGGGAACTTTGATTTTCATCGGAAAATAGGTCCCACCTCTGTTTTATATGGACTGTATATAAATATCATCCACATGGGTGAGCAATTAAAAGAACTGATTGAATCACATAAACAAATGTGCCGGTTTGTCGCGCATGAAATTAGGACCCCTTTATCAACCATACAAATGGCGACAGATAGTATTAAAAGGAAAAACACTGAAGATGAACTACTCAATAAACAGCTGAACAGCATCCAAGAAGATATTGCAGATATGAATGGGCTTGTCAGCACTTTTTTGATTTACTCAAAAATGCATTCAAGCGAATTGAAATTAAAACGGTCTGAGACCGATATAATACAATGGTTAAGAAATTTATTAGAGTCTTATTCTTCCTTGACATTTGAAATTACATTTCATTCTAATGAGTTAAATTCTTTGAAAGCATACATAGATGAAAATATTTTAAAGCATGCTGTTACCAATTTGATTACAAATGCCATGAAATTTGCAGCACACACTATTTCTTTAACTATTTCGCTGGATAATAGTCATATTTTAATCCACGTAGACGATGATGGTCCAGGCTTGCCGGATGATGGTGCGGATGACATTTTTTCTGAATATACGATTGCCGAAGACGCCGAAATTGGAGATAAACATATTGGGATAGGATTAGCTATTGTTAAAAAAGTTGTTAATCTCCACGGAGGGAAGGTCATGGCTTCACAATCACCGTTATTAAAAGGTGCTCGATTTACCATAGTGCTTCCAATATATTCTTAGCGATTAGGATTTTAGTTTTAGAAGTTGGTCCCCAACTTTAGCATCTTTTGACGTATCCATCTCTTGTTTCATCTCAACCAGTGCGTCCATAACCGCTGTTAACTTGAGTTTTGCATTTTCAAAACGTTTAGGGATAAATTCATCTTCCTCGCCATCAACTACTTCTCCAGTTCCAATGCCTTTTTCAAGAGCACTGATTACCATACTAAGCTCTGATTCAAACGCCGATAATTGCTCATTATTCCCCTTTGCAGATTGCAAGATTCCATGCAATTTTTCCACTACATCTCCAGGAATATAAAGAGTGCCTTCACTACATTTGCTATATTCACGTTTCGCAATAGGTAATGAAAGTAGTTCATCAGCCTTGTGTTGACTCATCTGAAATATTTGTCTAACAGATTGTTTTAGTTCTATGGGAGTTGGTGGCGAATTGCTAGATTTCAAAGATGCGAGAAGTTTATCACTAGCAGTTACTCGTCCATCTTTGCTATGTTCTTGCGCTGTCTCGATAGGAGTCTGTCCTTTTTCATTTCGCACTTCAAGACTAGCACCACACTCTAATAACTTTTTAATGAGATGTAAGGGCTCTTTTCTATAATTATAGAAATTCTGTACCGCATAGTGCAAAGCCGTCATGCTTTTTTTATCAGCACTATTAATATCAGCGCCATGTTTTAATAATAAAGCAATGACACTGTCATTACTTGGGCCACCAATAAGGACTTTTCCACAACTTACCATTGCCAGGTTTAACAAAGCTTTATTAGCCAGAATTGACTCTAGCAAGTCCTCATGACTTTTAAATACAGAAGGTTCTTTTAAACCTAAGAGAAGTTCTAGTACATCTCTATCTGTCAGTTGTTCTATAGGGGATGCCCGATCTAAGATATCACGGACACGGTTTAAATAATTTTCTTGTTCTTTGCCTAATATTTGCTTTTCCTGTTCAACAAACTTTGCAATATCTTCTCCTTCAAATCGCAATTCTGGAAAACCATCAATTTTCTTTAAATCTTGAATGTTTAGAATATCTCGATTTAAAGCGATTTTTGCTATCAGTTCATCGGCTTCGTCTTTACCTAGAATTGCACGGGCATATTCTATAGTGTTAACTTTTAATTCTTTAGCTGTTTCTGTTGAGGCAAATAAAGATTTTCGAACGGCAACTTGATATTGACCATGATGAAAAATAACACTGTTTCCAGCCTTCCAAATATTTCCTGCCATCGATGTGATAGGGGATGTGGGCGAAAGGGATCGGAAGCCGGTCTGTACATCTTGCGCATTCCATGGTCCAGTTCCACCAAAGGTGATTTCTGGATATTTCACTGATACTCTTTCTAAAAATGTTTTTTCCTGTGAGTTTGCTGCAGCATTAAGTTGATTGTCTGTGTTACAACCTTCTAAAGTCACAAAAACTTCACCATGATATGCGGGCAATGCTCGTTTAAAACCATGTAACAAATTATCAAAATTATCATCATATAACTGCTCACTTGGGCCATGGCAATTACCCATACCATATTCGCCACCACCAGCATGGCCCATAATAAATAATTTTGGGTTTTTCTCAAATATATTGTCTAGTTCTTCCGGTAAGTCTCGTTTGAGTTCATCCAAACTACTGTAGATTTTTGGCGAATTATCACACTGATCGAAAAAATAATACTTCAAATCAGAGCCTTCTAAATAGACGCCAATTGGAAGAAATTGCTTGAACCGTTGTTTTAAGTGAGGATTTATCACCACACCTCTATGATTTTCAGGCAGTGGATGATCTGGATCTGGTTTATATATTAAGATTTCTATTGCAGCGTCTTTCATGGCTCATCTCGACTATTACTTAAAATAATAGGTTGATTTTATCAAGAACACTCGGCTCAAATGTATATATATTGTACAGGTGTTCTAAAATGATACTTTTGTCGAGGGTAAATGATTATAGATTTGCGATATATTTGGTGAAGACTTCATAACTGGACGAAAAATCCCAAGGTCGAGACAAATGAAGTTTTTACTATTTTTGATAAGTCTTACTTTAGATTGGTGGCTGTGATCTATATTTATTCCCAAGCCGCTGATACAAATATATATCCTTTTTTATGGATTGTTTTTATACGATAGGGCTTTTTATTATTATCATTCAATGCTTTTCTTAAACGTGATATTTTTAAATCGATACCTCTATCAACCCCATCATATTCATGCCCAGAAAGAGCATACATAATGCTATCTCGACTCAGCAACCTATCATGGTTCTTAACCAACAAAGCAAGCATTTCAAAGTCACTGCTACTTATTGAAATTTCTTCATCAAAGAGATGAACACTCTTAGTACTAAAATTGATAGAAAAATTGCCAAAGTGAAATTGATTTTGATTATTAACTAAATTGGGTCGACGTAACAATGCCTCTATTCTTGCTTTCAAAACTTCGTCTGCAACAGGTTTAGTTAAGTAGTCATCTGCTCCTAAATTTAAAGAGGATACTTCACTTTCAGTATCATTAATTGCTGTTAGCATGAGTATTTTCCCCAAATACTCATCTCTAATGGTATGGCATATTTGATCTCCATTCATGCCAGGAAGCATTATATCCAATATTACTAGGCAAGGTTGCTCACGAATGATGCGATAGACCGCTCTATCACCACGTTTTTCAATAGAAACATCATAACCTGCTTCTTGTAGGCTTTCTTTGAGGTAATTTGCTAACTTAACGTTATCTTCTACAAGCAATATTGATTTATCTTTCATGCGTTCTGTCTAAGCCTTTTTAAATAAGAAAACTCTCTAAACAAATTTAGTCTGAATCGATTTTTAAGTTCAGTGTTAAATAGATATCAGTAGGTAAGCAAACACACGATACATTCGTACATTTTATATACAATTGGTTTTTTTTAACTCGATATAATAACAGATAAGTAAATCTTTATTCGGATTAAACCATTATGAACTTGCACTGGAGTATTCACATGAAAAAAGACAAAGAAAAACATCAGCCTGTACCTGAATCCATAACGGCAGATGAACCCCAAACCTCCTCTATAGCATTAGCTTTACAACAATTTAGAAAGGAAGCAGAAAAAAAAGAGGCTGCTGAGGAAGGTGCAAAAGTACGCTGCGGGACTTGTTTTAGAGAAATCGCACCAAAGCGCCTTTGTTCCGGACATGGCGCAGGCGGTAGCGAAGATGATAGTGCCACTTCTGATAAGAAGACATCTGAGGAAAAAGCGAGTCCTGGTGAAGATCAATTCCCAACTAAATCAGGTAAAGTAGTTGGGTCTGAAGATGAATTGGTAGGCGTATTTGGTTCAGAAGAACTTGATTTAGAGTCTGGTTTTGACCCAGAAATAATTGAAAAATTAATTGCTGATGGGAAATTGTTGGTTGATAGTGATCGTGAATCAATGACTCTTAAGTTTGAATTACACTATGATCCTAATGAATTAACTCCAAAGCAACGACATGTATTAAAAAAATTCATGCAAGCGATTATCAAAGAATTCAATGATTTTAAAGAAGAAAATCATCTTTCCGATGATTGCATACATATTACTCAGGATGAAAAAGGAAATATACGTTCTCTTCGTATGACCACGCCCACACTAGCCTTATACGATACATTTATCCAAAGACTAGCAAATAATTTGGTGCCCGTACCCAGTCCGAAAGCACAAGAAAAGGATGAGGTCACAAAAGAACATAGTATTGCTCCAAATCCACTTTCAATGGAACCCAAGTTGTCTAATAAAGCCTCTAAACAAGAGGCAATTGAGCGAAATAAGGATATAGAACCAAAAAAGACGGAAAAAGAGGAGGAGGAACAAGTAAATTTTCACCCATCTCCTTTTAATATGAAACCTTGGTAAAAAGCTACAAATGAACCTTCTTGCGGCAAGCCGCGGGAAAGGTCTTACTCATACTGCCAATATAGCCTTTGCTCGTTAATAAGTTACGGTATTGATATCTTGCATATTGAGTTCCCCCTGTCTGTCGGATATGTACGCTTTATTTGCTTCGTTAACATCAAACTGTTTATTTAAAACGGTTTCATAAACCGGTTGTTTATGGTTGCTATGGGTTGTCACTTTGTATTTCCTTCGATAGCGAACAAAAACTTGAGCTTCTTTCATTAAGCTTTGAGTTCGTCTTCGGCCGACTGGATAGCCTAATGCATTTAAAGCATTCTTTATCATGCGGCTTCCATAACAATACCGGCTGGCTTAAGCTATGTTTTTTACCCAATAATCTCCTGATACTCAGGAGCATCAGGTTTATTTCTTTGGTGTTGCTGATAACTGTAATATCCATGCCGTGTAATGCCCAATAGTTGGCACATTACACCAACTGGCCAGCTCTTCTTATTTTGGGCAACAAACGAATATTTTATTTCGTTTCTTGAGCAAAGAAGAGCGCCGCCGTCTTTAAGATTTCCTTTTAAGGCATTTATTTTCTCCTTGCCGCCGGCGTATTTCTAATCGCTCGGCAGTTAATTTCCCCATTGCCTCGAAAGGCTTGGCTATCTTGCTCTTGATGTTCTTTTATCCAACGGCTTAATAGCGCTTGAGCGATGCCTAAAGTATTCGCGGCTTTCGTGACTCCATAACCCTGATCTAATAACAAGCGAATCACATCAAGTTTAAATTCTTTTGGGTGTTTCTTTCCTAGCGGCATTACTTTTTCCAGTTAACCATTATCTCTTAACTGGGGTGTACAGATCTATCAGACCACCTCATTATGAAATGGTACTGCGTTATGCACACCTTTCAAGTGCGCTTCTAAGAGCTGCGGCTGAACGTGTTTAGCTACGTTTTGGTCACAGTAACCTGGTTTTTTGGACATAAAAAAGAGTTAAGTGCTTGCTTATAAATGGCGCGCTCGGAGGGACTCGAACCCCCGACACCTTGGTTCGAAGCCAAGTACTCTATCCAGCTGAGCTACGAGCGCAATGGGGCATGGATTTAATGTATTTTGTCATATTAGGTTCTGGTTAAACGTGAAGGTTAGTAACCAGAAATGGTGGGCCGTATAGGATTCGAACCTATGACACAGAGGTTAAAAGCCTCCTGCTCTACCACCTGAGCTAACGGCCCGCAGGACAAAATATTTTTTAAAACTGTACTCTAAAACTGGTGGGCCGTATAGGATTCGAACCTATGACACAGAGGTTAAAAGCCTCCTGCTCTACCACCTGAGCTAACGGCCCTAAAGAGGCTGGAATAATACCGGATTAGCACAGAATTTCAAGTCTTTTTATGATGTTTCTCATAATTTTGTTGTTTTTATGAGACACAAATACTTTTTTTAAGCAAAAATAGCTTAATCAAAAAAGGGATCTTTAATTTGTGGGGCTTGAAAACAAATGTTTTTTTCTGTAGCCAGGATGGTCCAGTTCTGCAATTTTAGCTTCTCAGCAAGAATCGAAGCCTTATCCAAGGAGGTAAGAAGTAATAAAACATCAGCACCTAATGCACCGCAGCCTTTGATTGCTTGTATCTCAGGATATTTTTTAAATTCATTAATAAATTTTAAACTGTGTTCCGCTACCAAATTTAATTCGCTTAATTTTTGATGGTAATCATTTATAGTCTGAATCAATTTTGGGGAGTCTTCTTGCTCGAATGCTTGCTGGGCTGTATCTACCAGACAGGATAAATAATCAATCTGATCGGGCAGGGTGGTATCTTGCAAATGATGATGGGTCGCCAGTTTCACTCCGGTGTGAATGAGAAAAAAAGACAGATCGTGAAAGGGCCAACCATAGGATTTCACTAGTTTTCGTTGTTTATTAATATAAACACACCCTTGTTGTGATTGTGCTATTACATCATATCCGCTTGGTTTTAAACCTTTTCCAGCCCATGAGGATTCATAATAGGCATCAAGCATCTTATTTAAATCAGCTATGGAGTCATTCAAGAAACAACCCGCCAAGTAGCTTGCCAAAAATTGGGCGCTGGAGGCACCTAAACCGCCTCGACCTGCATAAGGATCATTCCATAAAAGGCCTGATTCGAAATTTTGTTTTAGCCACCAAAGCCCAGCTGGAGATTCGGGGTGGATTCCCAATAAATCATTCTGCGATAGGAGCATCAGTTCAAAACAGGGAGAAGTCGTTATAACAAATGCAGAGGCCTCCACTAAAGCAGCATATTCACCTAATAAAAAGGTTTTTGCAGGAATTAGCCATTTCATACAGCAATTGGTGTTTGTCTGATTTTAGCCAGTAAATCATGGGCATTGTTTAGGCTAATTCTTTTGTGCAAATCCAACCATTTTTGCAAATGCTCTTTAAGTACGGGCATTTCATTTTCATTGGCTCCGGCAGCCAAGAGCAGGTTATCAATATGTAATTTCATGTGGCCTTGAATAATCCCTTCGGTGCATAAGGCTTTAATTGCCCCTAAATTTTGTACGAGACCTACTGCAGCAATGATTTGCGATAATTCATTTGCTGAAGAAATGTTCATCATTCGCAAACACATTTTTGCAGTCGGATGCAACGAAGTAACACCACCAATGGTCCCTACAATAATTGGTGCAGTAAGCTGTCCTGTCAGTATCCCATCGTGAAAGCGCCAACGAGTAATTGCTCGGTATTGGCCATCGCGTGCTGCGTAGGCGTGTACACCCGCTTCAACCGCACGCCAATCATTACCAGTCGCAATTAATACGGGATCAATACCATTCATTACCCCTTTGTTATGAGTAGCTGCTCTATAAGGATCCATTTCAGCAAAAAGCGATGCTTCCTGCAGTTTTTGACCGAGAACGGGTTCAATGGTGTGGATAGTTACTTGAGCCGTTGTTAGCTTTTGATCATTCAAATTAGATAAAATACACATGGTGACTTCTTCACCAGTTAACTGCTCTATAGGCGTTTTCAAGTACTCAAGTACTTGATTAATAATGTTCGCTCCCATAGCGTCACAACTATTCATAGTTAAATGAATTACCGCCATATCCTGATTATCTTCTCTTTTGAGCTGACGTAATTGCAGATCGATAACACCGCCGCCACGTTTCACCATGTTGTCCGCTACATCTTTATTCGCTTTATTGATTAAGTACGTGCGGTTTTCATGAAAAATCTGAGAGAATTTAGAAAAATCGTTCACTTTTGCCAATTGAATTTGGCCTAAAATGCATTCGCCGTGAACCCAGGTTTTTATTTCGCCGCATTGTCGAATCCATTTGGCGGACTTAGACAAAGCCGCGATGATTGATGTTTCTTCAACAGCCATAGGAATTACATAATCTTGACCATTGATATTGAAATTAGTGGCTACACCTAGAGGAAGCTGAAAATAACCAATGACGTTTTCAATCAGTTTATCTGCCAAATTCAAATCTTTGACGCCACCACTTTTAAGAAATGCGATGTCTTCAGATGTTATTGCCCCTAAGGCTAATAAGCGTTTAAAACGTTCTTCTCGTGTTAGTTTGGAAAATCCGCGAAAAAGCTCATCAGTATTAGAAGTTAAAGGCATGCTTTCTCCTTTGAATAGCCGGCATTAAAGCAAGTTTTTATAATGCCTCGTTTGCGTTGTTCAAATAGGCTGTAGTTGTCTTGCATACCCGATTTTACTGTCTTGAAAAAAATAAAGCCAATTTTATCATAAAAGGGAACAGCAAACTACTTTAAAATCACGTAAGTTGTAGGATTTTATTTTATGAAACTTAGCTGTGTAAGAAGTGCGGAAAACAAAGAATCGCTTTGAGTTTATGGTTAAAAAAAGACCTTTCAATGTTTTTTTATATCAAGGCATTGTTTTTTAATTTATTTTTCCTAGTAATTATTTGTCATTAAGAGTAAATTGCACGCATTTAATTTGGTTAAATTGTTGGGAGATGTTATGGGAAAGAGTAGAAAAGAAGAAAATGCTTTTAACACAGCTCAAAACATGAGAAATATACTCATCGGACAATTGAAAAGGTGTAAATCATTAGAAGAGTTAAATAGCTTTTTAGAAAAATATAAAGAGAAAAAAATAAAAAACCCTCTAACAGTTAATTTAACTGAACATCATCGAAAAATTATCAGTGATTTGGATGTTCAGATTAATGAATTAACTCAAAATCTAAAGCAACGATATACACCACAAATTCAAAATGAACACTCGTCGAGCGCTCATGAGCAACGTGAAAAAGCAGACGAAAGCAGAACTGAAGTTACTCCTGAAAAATTATCGGTAGATTGGGCTCCAAAAAGCGATGAAAAGCTGGATGAAGTTAATGAAGTCATGCGGTTAGCAAGTGAAAACAGTGTGTCTTTCCAAACCCAGACTAAAGCTGCAGACCCTAGAATAAAGAACGATGAGGCTGACATACCGAAGAAAAGAATAAGCAAGGAAGTTCCTGCGGATGATCAACAAAAAACTGAACCGGTTGCTAAGAAGCATGACAAACCGCTTGAGGAAAATCATGGTGAGCTGAGAAACAGGAAACGTCGTAGCCAACTAGTCCATGATGTGACTGTTAAATTAAGAACACTTCATACGAAGTGCAAAAAATATGAAGAGAAAGTGAAGCAATATAAGAAAAATCCAGATAAGGTAACGCAATATAAACAAGCTGCGACTGCTGCAAAAAGCATTTATGATCAAATAACGGAACTCGTTAATCAATTCATTTCTGATGGAGATTTAAAAGCTTTTAAATCAAAAAGCCAAGTCTTTCTGAGCAAAGACAACGAACATGTAAAAACGCTTAAGTCACATCGTGGTTGGTGGGAAGAATTCCTGGATGATCTGGCCAAGCTCATTAATAGAGGACTTGATCGTGTTGGCTCATCAATTCGTGTTGGGGAATTTTCAATATTTAAACCCGCAGCTGATGGAGGCAAGAAAATTGATGAACTCAGTAACACAATTAGTGCTGTTTCTTTAATTTCTTAACCTTGTTGAACAGATCGATTGTCATTCCCGTAGCTTTATTGAGAACAAATTCCCAACGCGGGAATGACAAAATGCAGTTTGAAAATCTAGGATTCTTCCTAACTGGTTACTCAGCAAAATGAATAAAGTAGTGAAATCTGGGTTTTGCCAGCTCACCCAGGCTGCATTTTTTACCCTATCCGAATAACTTGTTCTTGTGGTACCATCTTCAATTGTTTTTGCTCTTCCAGAACATTCATATTATTCTTGAGGTTATTTTTCAAAAAAAATGACTATGGTACAAAGCAACGCGCAAATCACTTTTGATAAGGAACTTGCCAGATTTCACTGTACGGGTGCATGGTCTGTTTTGCAAATTGGGAATTTATTAAAAAGATTTAGTGAAGGCGAGTTGCCCAAAAGAGAAAAAATAATCATTAGCGGAAAAGGAATGAGTCATTTTGATAGTGCAGGGGGGTTGGCTCTGATTAAATGCATTGATGCACTCGAGCAACAAGAAAATAAGGTGGAACTGACTGATTTTACCGAAGCCCAACAGCAACTCATCGATTTAATTAAATCAAAAAAAGATCTTTTAGGTTATCAAATTCCCTCCGAACCCAAAGAAAATTTATTTTATCAGTTAGGCAAAGAATCAGAAAATAAACTACGACAAGCTGATGGACTTCTTAATTTAGTTGGCGATTTAACAACTAAAATTATCGAAGCATTTGGCAATTTGCGTCGATTTCAATTACCAAGCATTATGTCAAATATACATGCTACCGGCGTCACAGCTTTACCTATTCTCGCCTTACTTTCTTTTTTAATCGGTGTGGTCTTGGCTTACCAAATGGGATTGCAATTGCAAACCTATGGCGCCAACATCTTCATTGCCTATTTATCGGGCATGGCCATTTTTCGTGAATTTGCACCACTCATTACCGCAATTATTGTTGCTGGACGAACCAGTTCTGCGTTTACAGCCCAAATTGGCAGTATGAAACTCAATGAGGAGGTCGATGCGCTGCTAACCATGGGACTTTCTCCTACTGAATTATTAGTGCTTCCGAAAGTAATCGGATTATTGATTGCATTTCCTTTATTGATTTTTTGGTCTGATATTTTTAGTATTTTAGGTGCAATGATTATGTCCAAGAATCAACTGGGTATAAGTTTTGTTGATTTTTTACAGCGATTAAGAGACTCTGTTGGGCTCTCACAGTTGAATTTAGGTCTTTATAAAGCGCCAGCATTTGCATTGTTAATTGCTTTGGTTGGTTGCTTCCAAGGGTTTCGAGTTGAGGCGGGAACGGAAAAAAATATCGGGAGCCAAACTACTAAGAGTGTAGTGCAGGCATTATTTCTGATTATTATTGCGGATGCAATTTATTCAGTTATTTATAGCCGGATGCATTTATAGATGAGTGAACCCATTATCGAAATTAAAGGTTTAAAAAATTACCTCGGGGGGCAATGGGTACACTCGGATGTAAATTTGACCGTAGAAAAAGGGGAAATTCTAGCGATTATTGGTGGTTCTGGAAGCGGAAAAACAACGATATTACGTAGCTTGCTAATGTTAATGAAGCCTACAGCAGGCGTCATTAAAGTTTTTGGCCAAGACATTCGTCATCTTGATTTGCAACAATCATTCTCGATTCGACGTCGTTGGGGAATGCTTTTCCAGCACAGTGCACTATTTTCATCAATGAATGTGCTGGAAAATATCATGTTTCCCATGCAAGAATTTACTAATTTGGATTATGAATTCATGTATGAATTAGCTTTGCTAAAAATCGCTTTAGTAGGGTTACCCAAAGAGGCGGCGGGCAAGTTGCCTTCGGAATTAAGTGGAGGGATGCAACGAAGAGCAGCAGCGGCACGAGCCATTGCTATGGATCCGGAATTATTGTTTTTGGATGAGCCAACTACAGGCTTGGATCCATTAAGTGCAAGACTTTTCGATGAGTTGATTGTTTTTTTAAGAGACTCTTTAAAACTGACTATAGTCATGGTGAGTCATGATATAGAATCTTTAAAAAGAACTACTGATCGCGTAGCCTTTATTGGGGATGGAAAAATTTTAAGTGTGGAGCCAATTGATGATTTAATGAAAAATAAGAATAAAATCATTGCTGGTTATTTTAGTAAAATGTAAGCATAACTGGAGACAGGATACTTGGAATCGAAAACCAATTACACCATTGTAGGTATATTTGTACTCATATTGCTCGTGGGCCTCGTGTCTTCCATGTTGTGGTTGTCTGTTGGTTTTAATCAAAAAAAGTATACAACTTACACTGTTTTCATGCATGAAGCAGCTTCCGGTCTAACTAAAGATGCCCCTGTAAAATTCAATGGAGTGCAAGTTGGATATGTAAAAGAAATAAAATTAAATCAAAGCGATCCAAGACAAGTGGAAATTTTATTGGATATTGAAGAAGATACACCAATTACTACAAGTACTTATGCAACATTAAATTCTCAAGGAATTACTGGTGTTACTTATATTGGTTTGAGCGCAAGCACTTCTGATTTGACTCCAATTCTAAAAATGCCTGGCGAACCTTTTCCTGTTATTCCCTCAAAACCTTCTGTTTTCAATCAATTAGATAGCATTTTGAAAAAAGTATCTGAAGATATAGGTGTTGTAAGTTCCGAAGCACAACGTATCTTTAACGAAGAAAATGCAAAACACATAAATCATATATTAACTAATATTGATCATTTTTCTAAAAATCTTGAGCGTAATGGCAAGAATCTTAATGTTTTTATGGATAATCTGGCTAAAGCGAGTCGCGATCTTCCCCATATACTCGATGAGTTAAAAGTAGGAATCTCTAAGTTTGATACCATGGCAGAAAGTTTAAGTAACGCCGGGAATAGTGTATCAAAAACGATGGGCTCAGGAAGAAACACGTTAGATAAAATTTCCCAAGAAGCTCTTCCACCAGCCGTAATTTTATTACGCCGATTGAATGCCATTTCTGCAAATTTAGAAAAAGTGAGCAGTGAAATGCGTCAGAACCCTGCTGTGGTTATTCGTGGAAGTAAACCGCCACAACCTGGGCCTGGAGAATAAATGATGAAAAAGTTGACTGTTTTTCTTGTGAGTTTTAGCGTGGTGTTGCTCAGTGCATGCTCACCAGTAAAAGTCTCTGTAAAAAATCAATATCAATTAAGTGCATACAGCACGAAACAGTTGGCCAAAAAACCTATGCCCATTACTTTGTTGGTTACTGCAACTGAAGCTGCTGCAGGGTATCAAACGGAACAAATGCTTTATATTAAAAAACCTTATGCGCTTGAGCCTTTTGCAAACAACGCATGGGTAAATCCTCCCGCTGATATGCTATATCCTTTAATTCTACAAAGTTTACAACGAACAAATCTTTTTAAAGCAGTTACATCCAATGCGTATACCTTAGGAGTAGATTATCGATTGGATACCCAATTGCTTGCACTGGAACAAAATTTCCTTAAAAAACCAAGTGTCCTCGAATTTTCAGGCAAAATGGTTTTGACTCATGTTAGTGATAATAAAGTGCTCGCTTCGCGGATTATCAACTTACAGATCCCCTGTCCTAGTGATACCCCCTATGGCGGTGTCATCGCAGCCAATAAGGCAACGCAACAGTTTACTGCAATTCTCGCACAATTTGTGGTATCTCATATACAACATTAGAGCAGTATCATCGCGAGTCTAGCGAGGGGTCTCTGTTGGAAACAAGGTGCCACAGCATGGAGGTCCCTCGCTAGGCTCGAGATCTCCCAAAAGATCCGAACTCGTGACACTGCACCAAGACTACAATCTGGTTAATTATGATCACATAGTACTGTAGCCAAAAAATAAAAAGAATTGTACAATGTGCCCCCATGAGCCCTATATGGGATTTTGAAATTTATCAATAATAAAAAGAACGAAGGAGATTGAGGATGAAAGCCGGATCATTTTGTAAATTAGGTCTGCTTGTAGCGAGTGCTGTTTTAGTTGCTGCTTGTTCTAAAGCACCAGGTAGTGCTGAAGGAGTAGGTGTGAACGAAGCTGAGGCTTCTGCTCAAGGTCTAGGACAATTTACTCATTTTGCTGGTCAAGAACCAGGTGAGTCTTATACAACTCAGGCACCCCATAATCAATTGTATTTGTTCTCCTATGATGACAGTAATTTGGCTCCCAAATATTTACCATCAGTTAATGCTCAGGCAGAATATTTGAAGACTCATCCTGGTGCTCGAGTGTTAGTCGCCGGACATACTGATGAGCGTGGTAGCCGTGAATATAACGTAGCTCTTGGTGAGCGTCGAGCAAATACCGTAGCTGATATTTTACGTATGGCTGGCGTGAACAGACAACAAGTTCGTGTCGTAAGCTATGGCAAAGAGCGTCCAATTAATTTAGGACATGATGAAGCATCACACGCACAAAACCGACGTGTTGAATTTACTTATGAGGCAACAAGATGATTAATTGCAAAAAACACATTATCGCTGCTGGCTTTATGCTAATCCTTCCTTTGACCTGTTGGTCAGAGGCGCCTGTGGTCGATGATAGTGAAAATTTTGCAATTAGTGAGGAACAACAGGCGTATGAAGCGCCTGTTGGCTCAAAGTACGGTGCTGAAAGTAGACAGTATGATGTAGCTCGGAATGAGAATTACACCATCGATAATTCCCAAACGGATGATGAACCTGCGCTTGCCAAGGATGATCAAGCAAATGATTCGAATAATAATATTACAGATAATGCTAAGCTGATTGATAAAATCCAAAGCTTACAACAAGAAGTACAAGAACTCCGTGGCCAATTAGAAGTACAAGCTCACGATTTAAAATTGTTGCAGCAACAGCAAGTTGCTTTTTATAAAGATTTAGATGCTCGTTTAAGCGGAACCAGTTCTGCGAAAGTATCGCCAAATAAAGCATCGGCTAATAAGCCGGCACTGGATCTTTCCGTTGGTTCTAAAGAACCAGCTCCCAAAACAGTTACACCCACGTCTGATATACAAGCAAGTAAATCAGCTTCTATACCAGCCCCTGTTGCTGTTTCTACTTCGAGAGCTAATCCTGCTGACGAACAAATTAGCTATTTAGCAGCTTATGAATTAGTGAAAAACAAGCGATATGATGACGCTATAATTGCTATGAATGGATTTGTGCAAAAATATCCTAAGGGTGGTTATACTGCTAATGCTCAATATTGGCTTGGAGAGCTCTATTTAGCTAAAAAAGATTATTCTAAGGCTATAGAACATTTTAACGTGGTTTTACAACAATTCCCCACCTCAAGTAAGTCTGCAGCAAGCATGCTAAAGACTGGTTATGCCTATGCTGCACAAGGTAATAAGCAAGAGGCTCAGAAATTCCTGCAACAAGTAGTAAGAGCTTATCCTGGTACACCTACTGCTCAATTGGCTAATTCAAGATTACGTACGATATAATTAATAAATTTTTTATGCGTAACTCTGAAGTTCTGGGTTACGGCTTTGCCTTAACCCAGGCTACATTGAACTAATTTATGGATTCCAAGGAGAAAAATATGTATTGGCTAGCCCATGCCCCAGCTAATATTGCTCTGATCAAATATATGGGAAAAAAGGATAATGCAAATACTCCTGATAACCCATCGCTATCCTATACTTTAAACGATCTCAAAAGTACGGTCAGGCTTGAAAAAATAAGCTCAAAAAAAGATATTTGGGAACCGCTTATAATACCTGCTGGAATTGAACATTTTGTACTGTCCCCAGAGGGTCAAAAAAGATTTCTTGATCATTTAGCTCGCATAAAAACATACTTTGGCTATGAGGGTGGTTTTTTAGTGCAATCGTGCAATAACTTTCCTCACAGTAGTGGTATGGCAAGTTCTGCTTCAAGTTTTGCGGCATTAACGCGCTGTGCTGTTGTGGCTTTGAGTGAGCTAACCAATAAGCCTATGCCTTCTATCGATGAACAAGCCCAGCTAAGCCGTTTGGGATCAGGTTCATCGTGTCGATCTTTTTATTCTCCTTGGGCTTTATGGGATGACAATGAAGTTAAAGAAGTGGATTTGCCTTATCAAGAATTAATTTACCAAGGTGTCGTGATAAGTAATAAAAAGAAAGAAGTCCCTTCGAGTGAAGCCCATCAACGAGTAAAGAGTAGTCCTTTTTATGAAACACGTAGCCAAAGAGCAAGAGAGAACCTAAAGCTTTTATTAGATGCTTTAATGACGGAAGATTGGACTGCCGCATATCAAATCTGCTGGAAAGAATTTCAAGATATGCATCGTTTGTTTACTACTTGCGAACAACCTTTTACTTACATGACGGAAAGTTGTACCGACCTCCTGCATCACTTAGAAAATTTTTGGAATAAAAAAGGCGATGGCCCCATAGTAACCATGGATGCTGGACCAAACATTCATTTATTATATCGTTCCAACCAGGCAGACTTAGCACGTGAATTTAAACGTGATTATTTAGTAGGGAATTATGACGTTCTTTGATTTTGAAACTACAACTTTTGGTAAGTGGATTTTAGCAGGTGAACATGCTGTAGTACGAGGACATCCAGCCTTAGTATTTCCAATTAAGGAAAAGAAATTAACGCTCAATTATTCTGCGGCAGGGTCTTCTTTAGGAGCTGATTATGCAGGGAGCAGCGGTGCTGATATGCAACTGTTGTTTTGGAGCGTGCTAGAGCATGGAATGCACTTATTAGGACGCTCTTTAAACCAAATAGGTGGCTATTTTCATTTAGACAGCACGATCCCTGTGGGAGCTGGTATGGGCGCTTCAGCAGCTCTTTGTGTGGCAATGAGTCGTTGGTTTTGTGCGCAAAAAATGATAGAGCAAGATCAATGTAATGATTTTGCAAAAGAACTAGAACATTTATTCCATGGAAAAAGCAGCGGACTTGATGTTGCTGGAGTTGCTACTGATAAAGGGGTTTATTTTAAATCGGGATCTATTATGCCACTGGAGCAAAAAATTTACCCACAGTTTTTTTTGTCTTCATGCAAACAGATTGGCATTACATCGCATTGTATTCATCAAGTTCAGAACTTATGGACTAATAATCCTATTTTGGCTCAACAAATTGATGAACAAATGGTTGATGCGGTTGAAGAAGCAAGAGCTGCTTTAGAGCAGGGTGGCGCAGATGCAATAACTTCTTTAGCCCAAGCAATTAATAAAGCTGCTGATTGCTTTTATCAATGGAATCTAGTTAGTGAAAGTTTGCAACAACATATGAATTGGCTGAGCGCAGAAGGGGCGCTCGCCGTAAAACCAACAGGATCTGGGGGAGGCGGATTTGTATTGAGTCTATGGAATAAGCAACCACCTAACCATCTCGAATTATTGACTGCTTGATGCAAATACAGTGCCTCATGCACCGAAAGGCTGTATTTGCGTTCAAATCCAAACGTTCATCACGATTCAAGTATACTCCTGAACAGAGCCTCATGATGGATTTATTCTGTGTTCAGTGTCTATAGAGAATGGTTCTATTTAAGCGCAGGATGTGAGTAAGTCTAAACGTTTGAATCAATGTCAGAATGAGGCTTGAGCGATTACTTCTAATCTACGAATTGGTAATAGACTTCATTTACTTTTACCATTCCGAGCTCATACCGTGCCTGCTCTTCCAGGGCTTGATCGCCACTTTTTAACTCCCTGATATCCGCTTCAAGTACCCGATTACGGGTTGTTAATTTATTATTTTCCTGTTCGTGAGCGGCGAGTTTTTTTTTCAAGGTTATGCCATTGAATCAAATTTCCATCGCCCAGCCACAACTTATGTTGTAAAACAACTAGAGAAACAATCAAAATGATAAACAAAGGGCGCATAGGTTTGCTTCGTTAAAAGATTATCCTTTAACCATTCTATTACCATTTCGCAATGTCTAGCAATATCTGCTTGCGTAATTTTTATAAGAATTTAGCTTATGATTTGTTGTTGGGATGAAGCGCAGCGCAATGCATACTTATCACGAGTTCAGGAGGTATTCCCAAGATGGAACTCTTGTATATACGATGGGAGCAAGCTCGCTACCCTCGGGATGAGGCAAGGCGGGGTGGAAAAGTGCCTGGGGGATTAGGGTACCTCCCGTCTCCCATAAGTGGGAGAGGGTATTCTATTTTGCTGGATTGCACCTATGCGAATTACTTTGCGAATCAAAAATGTTTTCGTAAAATATTAAGCTCTTCATTTAATAGATCTATTTTTTCCAAGAGTTCTAATGCGAGTGCTACCCCTGGAAGATTGATTCCTAAATCTTGGTGTAGGCGAAAGGCAGACTCAATTTTACGCAGATCTTTTTGGTTTAATTTTAGATGCTCTGTTTTTGTTGTTTTGCTTGAAAAAATGCCATATTCGACCATTTCGATCAATAATTCTTTAGGTATATGATATTTTTGGCATACCTCATTGAATGAAATAGTGGTTGTTTCTTCAATAAGCACGCCAATTATTGTATTGTCTTGCTTCATGCTTATACTCCCATCGTGTCGCGTGGATTAAAAGGCATTACCTGTGCCATCTTTTTATAGAGTTCTTTTGCCTCTTCAGTTGTTGGCGGCGGAGTAATAATTTTTAAAAGTACATATTGATGTCCAGTGGTCGTACCCGGTAAGCCACGATTTTTCAATCTTAGTTTTTGTCCTCCTTGAGATCCCGGTGGAATTTTCAAATCGATTTTTCCGCCTAAAGTAGGAACCACTATTGTTGCTCCTAAAGCCGCTTCCCAAGGAGTTACAGGTAGGGTGAGGTAGATATCACCATCTATTACGTCAAAAAGGGGATGTTTATCAACATCTATCGTTAAATAAATATCGCCACGAGGACCTCCATGTATGCCAGGTGCACCTTGGCCAGCCAAACGAATTTGTTGACCTGATTTAACTCCTGCGGGTATTTTCACTTTCAATGTTTGCATGGAGACTTGAGCGTCGTGCGCAGTCGGAATCTGAATGTTTTTAACCGTTCCTGCAAATGCTTCTTCGAGGCTGATATTAATTTTTCCATGATAGTCCTGACCGGCCATTGGTTGCTGCCGATAACGGGAGTGTCCAAATAATGTCTCGAATAAGTCTTCATTTAATGGACCGCGATATACATGTTCCGAATCTTCGGGACGCCAATGACTCTGTGCGCCTTGTTGATGGAATGCTTTATTTTTCCGAAACGCATCATATTCTGCCCTTTTTACTGGGTCCCTTAAAACCTCATAAGCTTCTCCCATTTCTTTAAATTGCTCTTCGGCATTGGGTTCTTTACTGATATCAGGATGGTATTTTCGAGCAAGTTTTCGATAGGCCATCTTTATGTCTTTTTCAGTGGCATCTTCACTTACTCCCATTATTTTGTAATAGTCTTTATCCATGTTTTTATACTCAATTTAAAAGTCATTTTTTATTTTAGTAACACCTATTTTCCTGGGACGTCAGCTGAAGTGTTATTAAGCTTAGGGGATGATACCATCTTACCTGACCCACCTTGAGCAGGGCAATCCACCATAATCCCCTTTCTATGTTCGGCAATATTTAACCAATGTTTGGGGAAATACATGGCTCCTCTTTTATTTGTGATGATTCGTTTTATTTTGATTGATATGATCCATTTTTTTCATGAGCTTAGTCTTATCATCATTATTATCATAAAATAGTATAGTCTCTTAGATATTTATTTGTATATTAATCAGTTAAAGTACATACTATTCACTTTACTTGTGTGTTTTTGCCATACTACGGCTTCACTCTTCCCAAGGCTGTAGAACAAAAATAAAGCGTTACGCTAAGTATGAAAGGGCTGTTGACAATTCGCCATTATGGCCAAGATAGTAAAGTTGAAAACAGACCCCTAGATTGTTTGAATCGATATTGGAGACATTTATGCAAAAGTATTTATTTAATACGCTGGTTGTTTTTTTCTTTTTTTCTTTGGCGGGTTGTCAGTCCAATCAGGCAACTTCCAATATATTTAGACCGTTTACTCCTTCAATTGCTCAAGGGGCAAATTTGGCGCAAACAGTGCAAGAAGCGTTGATGCGTAATGATGAGCTAGCGATAGCCCATGTGCAGGTTCAAACAAGGCAAGATGTTGTGATTCTTACTGGATATGTAAAGAAAATTCGCCAAAGTGATATTGCCGAACAAATAGCCCGTCAGGTTCCAGGTGTACGTGCAGTTGAAAATAATATAATTATCCGTCCTTAGCTTAAATATTCTCCATTTGTACTATATTTATAAGATAGGTTAAGTGTGTTCAAATGGAGAATAAAATGGCTGACCTAATTCATAATGCATTGCCAATGCCAAGACGAAAAATTATCTATATCCATCCGGAAGACTCAGTTAAAAAAAGTATTGATATGATGACGGAATATGATATTGGGGCATTAGTGGTAGTCGATAATGACAACCAATTAATAGGTATCGTGAGTGAGCGTGATATAGTACGGTCTTGTTTGCATAAGTGCATTAACCTGGAAAAAGGAAAAGTTTCAGATGTAGTCAATAAGGACATCACTATTCTTAGAACTAATGATGTTGTGGAAAAGGCCATGCAGGCGATGACTGCAACAAAAAGAAGGCATGTACTCGTTCGTGATGAAGGCGATGAACTTGTGGCTATTTTATCGATAGGTGATGTGCTTTATCATTTACTGGAGGACAAGGCTAGAGTTATTGAACAATTAGAAAATTACATTCATACCTATTAACAGATTTTTTTTTAGGATGATATAGTATCTTTTTTAATGTACTTATGACTCATATGAAAACAGCCTTCAAATTGCTGCTCATTCTAATGGTATTCAATGCGCCTGTTTGGGCAACTGAATTATCGACCAATTGGTATTCCAAAAGTCCTGATAACAAGGTTGTGATTAACATAGAATTATTTTTGTCCACCACCTGTCCCCATTGTCAAAAGGCTGATGCATTTTTTCGCGATATCGAATCAAAACATCCTGATTTTCATATTCAGCGGTATTATATTAATCAGGATAAAAATGCTTTAGGCCGTTTTTATCAATTATTGAGCGAACAGCAAATGGATGATTTTTCTGTTCCATCAATCTATTTTTGCAATTCACGGTGGGTGGGCTTTACATCAGCAGAAACCACCGGTAAAGATTTATTGCATGCGATTAATTATTGTAAGCAACAAATTGAAAAAAAAGGTACGTTAACCCCTGCCACTGTGAATGCATTGCGACATTTGGCCAATGCAAATCGATTTATTACTGGATTAGTAGAAAAACCGTCAAGGTTGCGGTTTACGATTACCCTGGCATTTATGGACTCCTTTAGTCCTTGTGCATTTTTTTGCTTCGCAGGATTTCTTGCTTTTCTTTTAATAGAAACCCAGAAGAAAAAACAGCTTATCGCGAGTCTCCTGTTTATTTTTTCAGTAGCAATAGTCCATTACTTTCAACAGGTTTATACCAATGCGTTTTTTGAATTGTTGCCATGGTTGCGTATTCCTGCTGCATTATTAGGAATAATAACTCTTTATTTTGCGATGCAATTTCTAAAAAAACAGGCTTCAGGAATTTTATATTTTTCATTGGCTTTTTTATTAGGATTGATTACTACAATTTATCAACAAACTTGTGTCATGAACTGGTCTACTATCTTTGAACAATGGTTAAATGATCAGCAGTTAATGAATTGGCAATCCAATATGTACCAATTGCTTTATCAAGGGGTATATATACTTCCTTTAATCGTGATTTTATTGGTTTACTTGCTCTTACTTAAAATAGAGCGTTTTGCTGCATCACGAACAAAATTAGCCAACATTGGCTTATTGTTTATGATCGCCATTGCGGCCAGTCTAATCGCATATCCCTATGTATTGTCTTACTTTGGAATATCCCTTGCGACGTTACTGATCTTGGTGATTTGCGGTTACTTTTTAAAATTGACTTGATCTTATTTTGATGATTTGGGATTATCATCTCTCTTTGTTTGTAATAGCTCAGGTCCTTATTTAATGTTAATTCAAAAGGGGCTGGCATTACCTTTGTTTTTTCAGGTGATAACATGAGTAAGCTCATTGATATTCCCGTTGTTGTAGAGAGCGGACAAAAATATAAAACATCTCATGGCGTAACAGCAATTAAAGATGGTGTAAAAGCAACTGGAGATGCTTATGAGCGCTTACCTAAGCCTAAATGGCTACGCGTGGTAAATCATACTACTCCCGCATATCATCAGGTAAAGGAGCAAGTGCAAAAACATCGTCTGTCTACTGTTTGTGAAGAAGCAAAATGCCCTAATATTTCTGAGTGTTGGTCTCATGGTACCGCAACAATCATGTTAATGGGTTCTGTTTGCACTCGTGCATGTCGTTTTTGTGCTGTAGACACTGGTAATCCTCATGGTTGGTTGGACGCACAAGAGCCAGAAAATACAGCAAATACCGTAGCATTAATGAATCTAGATTATGTCGTGTTAACCTCAGTGAATAGAGATGACCTGCCTGATGGTGGCGCAAATCATTACGCGCATACGATACGAGCAATTAAGCAAAGATCTCCAAAAACTAAAGTAGAAGCATTAACTCCCGATTTCCAAGGTGTAGAAAGAGATATTGCCTTGTTACTGGATAGTGGTGTTGATGTATTTGCACAAAATGTAGAAACGGTAGAGCGGTTGACTCATCCTGTTCGTGATAATAGAGCGGGTTACACTCAAACATTAAAAGTACTCGCTTACGCTAAACGTTATCGACCTGATGTATTGACAAAAACGAGCTTGATGTTAGGTTTAGGTGAAACGGATGAAGAAATTGTGCAAACAATGGATGACTTACGAGCACATAATGTAGATATTCTTACGCTAGGGCAATACTTACAACCGACAAAAAACCATTTACCTATTGCGCGCTATGTGACTCCTGAGGCTTTTGCTGAGCTAAGACAGATCGGATTGAAGAAAGGATTTTTCGAGGTAGCTTCTGGTCCTTTGGTTCGTTCAAGCTATCGTGCTGATAGGATTTTTAAGCAAGATAATTTGGGTTTAGATAATTAATTTTATATTTTCGTTTTAGGTTCTGAATTTGATGTAAGTTGAGCCCTGGCCCTGCCTACATCAAATTCAGCACAAAGTATCATGCTTCAAATTTACATAGATATAGATGCCGTTGTTCCCTCATTGAGAGTAGGAGTATAGTCGTGCAATTGGGTCTGTAAGAAAGTAACTACTTTATCTGCTATCGCATGGCTATAAGCAAGTACTTTTTTCTCCTCTTTAGGATGTTTTAGTATAATTTCTTCCAATTCAACAGCTAATTGTTCAGCCCATTCCTTGCACAAGTAAAAATCGCTATCCACTATATTGGATAATTGAGCGATATATTGGCCATGTGACTTCCCAAATGTTTTATTTATTTGAATGATCGTTTCTTTAGCCACCTTAGTAGCAATATCAGGGATTAATTCCTTTTTATTACTGCTTAGTTGCTTGTCTAATTGAAGGTGTAATAATGCTTGAAATGAATGAAAATCCATGATGACAGCTGCATTAGTGCTTAACTCATGATTGAGTTGCGTACTTAATTTCAGATTCGATTCTTCTACAATGCCGGATTGAATAATTAAACCAGCCACATCCTTTAGCTTTAGTTTTATATCTTCAATCACTTCAATAGGCTGTTTGAGTACAAATTGTCGAAAAGAGGTAATTTCAGGCAGAACTTTTTTTGCTTCTTTTTCGTTAAGTGCGAGCTCAGGGAATAATTCTGGGTTAATTAAGATATTGAATTTCATTAACATTAACTCAGCACGTAAAGCACGGGCTTTTTCGATTGCATATTGTTTTAATTTAGGATTTGATTTCTCTAGTTCAGGTGTGTCAAATTCTGTTGGCTTGTCATTAAATGTTCCATTAATCATGGCTTCTAATACTGCATTTTGAAAATAAAGAAAAATTGATTTTCTGTTAGATGTAATTTCTTGAGCACACCAATTCACATAAATTGGATCAAGACTATCCAATAGTTTTCGAATTTCTTTAATGAGTTGTGATTTTAAAGGATAAAGGTGATGATTCTTTTCATACTGCACCATAATATAAAAAGAGGACACTGATTTTAGAAAAATGGCACCACGTGCTTTGGCGTCACTCCTTGTTTTTTCCTCGAAATAGGTCTCATAGGCAACCGTATCTCCCCATAAGGATGAGTTGGCATGATCATCTTTTTTAATTAAGTCATCTAAACTGATGCGACCATACAAGGGTAGGTCGGCCATTGATGAGCTGCGTCTGCGTTTATCAGCTTGAGTTTTAGAATAGGACGTACTACTTTCGAGCGCATTATCCTTTTTATATTGGAAAAAAGTACTCTGTTTTTTATATATGGGGGGCTTGGATCGAACAATTTTGTCTTTTAACTGATTCAGGTGCTCTAGAGTTTGATAAGCGACGGGAAATGTTCTGACGTCTTTTACAATAATTGCCCCATCGTCAATAGTGACGCCAGGATATTCATGAAACATGTCGAGACTTATTTTAGGTTCAAATCGAGAATGAGTCCCTTTTTTAATACAATATAATAGGCAAGTAGCTTGATGGGTACTTTCATTCAATTCCCAAACTAAGGGGCTACCTTGGAAAGTAATATTTTGAAAATAAATTTTCATATAATTGTGACACTCTGATCAAAAAAAACATAGTACGAATTATGTCATGTGCAAGCAAGTACCTTGATCAATTGCCGATCAAAAAATAATCTCTTTGCGCTTTATTAAATCCTAAATGGAAAAGTTAATACAGCATAAAGCCTGGTCTATTTAATTTAACCTAAGATTATCCCTCTTTTTCCCATTAATTTTTGTAAAATATACGCGAAAAGATACATAAGGGTGCCAAGCACTATGGCGGTTATCCCTAAAGCTAAATAATAATTTTGATAGTAAGGAAGGCTTTCTATGGCAGAGTGGACTGTGTTTGGAATTGCGACCCAACCAGCAATTCTTCCTGATATGGCATGCGCCAAAGAACTTGCCAAATACCATACACCCATGGCAAAGGCGATTGAATTTTTGTCGCAATACAAGCCTACCATACTTAAGCCAATGGCACTCACCCATAATTCCGCAATTGAAATGAGAATATAGGTTAATGCAATGTAATTGCCGTTAATTATTCCATCTGTAGTCGTTGAGGCAGCAAATGACATAACCAAAAGAGCAATTCCCGCAAGTGCTGTACCCGCCGCAAATTGATAGGGAATAGTGAAATGAGGAAACAGTTTATAAAAACGAGGTAGCTGACTGCCTATAGCTAAGATAAGTAATGGATTCAGTATTTGATAATGAGCGGGGGAAACAGTGAGGCCAAATAAATTATGATCTGAATTATTTTCGGCAAATAAAATTAGGGTGCTGTTCATTTGGTTATAGATAACAAAAAATACAACTGCTTCAATGATGAGTAGAAGAGCAATCATTTGTTTTTCTCGTACCCTTCCTTTAAGGGTTAATGTTTTTTTTAAAAACCAGGCAATTCCTATTCCACAACCGGAAGCTATGATTGTGCTTGCGACATAAACATGGGAATACGCAAATAAAGTCAGTACATAAATGGTAGCGATGTATGCAATTAAGCGAAAAATGCCTGACTTAGAGAGTTTGGATTGATCTTTTCCCCAAATAACATTTTCATAAATAGGGTAGCGTTTGGCAAAATTCAATGCAGCAATGGATTTACCAACAAAAGCCAAGGTAAGGATAGAAAGTGGGCCATAACGGCTTTCAAAGAGTAATGGCGCTATTAAAGTTGCTAATAATGCACCAACATTAATTGCGATGTAGTAGTAAGTCATCGCAGATTTTGCTTTAACCGCATCATCGGAATAAATATGCGAGACCATGCTTGAAGAGGTACCCATTAAAAGAGAATTGGTCGCGGGAACAAAAGCATAAGCCGCAATAAAAAAAGTGTCTCCTAGAGTACTTACAGTGTATCCGCTTATCATAATGAGCAAATAAGCAGTGGCCAACATGATGCTGCCAAGAAGTATGGATCGCCTAATTCCGACCACAGTATCCGCCATATAGCCGCCAAGCATAGGCATAAGATAACCCATTGCATGAGCCACCCCAATAAAAGCATATGCTTTGGCTTGACTGTACCCTAAACCTTGAGACCATACGGGACGAGTTAAAAATAAAACCAATATGGTATTCAGTGCATATACTGAAAATTGGCTCCAAAAGGTAATATATATGATGTTATTGGCTTGTTTTTGTCTCAGGGCCAATTCAGGCAAATAATTTTTCACTTCTTGAGAAATCATTTTTCCTACCTCATCATCTTAAGATAAATATCAGATTATCATTTTCTGGCAAGAACGACATCAATTATATGAGTATCATGATAGGGGAAGGTGAATATTTTGCTAAAAAGTCTCTTTAGTCTTTGAATTAAAAAGATTTTTGGGAGCATTCTAATGGATAATGTATTGAGAAACCAGGTACCTTCAATTCCGAAAAGCGCTAATTCATCGATAGTATTCAGAGTGATGGGAATTTCCAAGCGTTGATGTGCTATGACTTCAAATTGATGTTGTTGGAATGCCTGCATCAATTCATTGTTGTTTGCCGCAACCGTAGTATTTTTTACAATGGATTTATAATAATGACCAACAACACTGCTTAAGATGGAGTCTTCCGTGATAAATTCAGCAAGGCGCTGTTGTGCTACCGGAAATGAATCATAGGTTGTGGTAATCATTGAAAAGTGACCATTCGCTCGGGTCAGTAATTTAGCCTCATGAAATAAAACTTTAATCGGAATATAAGCATTAATAAAATGGGCCAGGATTAAATCTTGACTATGAGGAGGTAAGAACTTATTAGCTTGTGCGGCACTACCTTCTATAGTAATCACTGGCAATGTTTCACGAGCTCGTTTTAACATTTCAGTAGAAACATCAATGCCTGTAAACTCTGCTTGCGGCATTATCTGTTGTAGTTTTTTTAGAAAAGCACCATCACCAACACCCAAATCAAGAACTTTATAATGAGGTTTTATGCCCAAATAAAAGCGCTTCATTTGTTCAATGGCTACTTCATGACTCTGGCTAATTGCTCCAAAACGATTTGCCATAGCATAGTGTTCCGCGATGTCGTTGTACATGGCCTTCAAGGACATGCAAAAATTCCAGTTTAAGAGGGTTTGGTAAGTATATCCTTAAATGGAGGAAATTTGCGACTGGTGACAAAGGAAAAATTTATTGATAATGTATTCATTCTAGTTTTTAATACTTTAAATAGTTTTATGTTTTTATTTATTATTTGATTGAAAAAATGTTTCCAATGTAACCAACAACACTTGCCTATTAACTCGTTATAATAAGATTTTTCTTACAAATAAATAAAATTAATTATTTTCTTAATACTCCGTTAATAATCACAGTGTAAAATTAAATTCGAATAGCAAATATAAATATTAATTTGTTTTTAGTCGTTTTTTGGCTATCAAGAACACCATGGATTGCGTTCTGTGGAGGAATAGGTAGCTGCTTAGTTAGGGAGATTTTTATGTTAATTTTAACTCGGCGTATTGGTGAAACTTTAATTATAGGTGATGATGTTAATATTACCGTGCTCGGTGTAAAAGGTAACCAAGTTCGTCTCGGTATTAATGCACCTAAAGATGTATCTGTCCATCGTGAAGAAATTTATTTACGCATACAACAAGAAAAGCAATCAGACGAATCTGAAGAAGCAGTATAAATCGATTTCCTCGCAGTCATCCAGTTCCGAGCACTTAAAAATGCTCGGGACAAACCTAATTTTTTCTTTTTCCCTCTATGATCATTTTTTATGAGTCATGAAGCGAAGTATCTCCTGATGAGAGAAAATGCTTAATACCGTCATCATCCTCTACAATTAATTGTCCTGAGTCATTAATTCCGCATGCAAGCCCAGATAAGGTATTGGAAGATTGGGTCACTTTAATTTTTTTTCCAAATAAATAATCCGACTTACTCCATTCATCCATAAAGAAGTTAAGATCATGATGAATGAATTTGATTAAATAATATTCCAAATGAGTAATCAGTTTGGCAATAAGAACATTTCGATCAAAATGCTTTTGGGTCATCTCATATAAGGAGCACCATGGCTTATCAGGAAGAGGGCTGTTTTGAGTATCCGTATTGACGTTTAAGCCAACACCTATGATGACTTGGACATTACCATTTGATTCAGCCAATATTTCAATCAAACTGCCGCATAATTTTTTGTTATCCCATAAAATATCATTAGGCCATTTAATCTTGATATTAGAGGATAGATCTAATTCATTTAATGTGGCTACAATGGCTAGACTGGTCACTAAACTTAATCCGGAAAGTTTGGCGAGATCATAGTTGAGGTTCCAGCGACTTGAACAGTATATATTTTCTCCAAAAGGTGAGTGCCAGTGTCTTCCAAACCGACCTCTACCCTGAGTCTGTATTTCGGCACAACAAATATCAACGGAATTTGAAAGGGGTAAATCCTTAAGATAGCGATTTGTTGAATCAATGGTTGTAAATAGATGTAACTTAAACGGTGATATGCATTTTTCTGCGATAAGATATTCTGTAATTTTCTTTTTATTTAATAAAATCAACTGATTAGGAAGTTGGTAACCCTGGTGTCTCATGCGTTTTATAGGAATTCCCGATTCAATTAAATGATTAATTTGTTTCCAAATCGCTGAACGGGTAATACCCAGGGCTGCTCCTAATTCGGAACCACTATGACATTCGCCATCGCCAAGTAATTCTAATAATGTGAGTTGTGAATGGGTAAGATGCATTGGGAGAAACCTAAAAAATCAAGCGAGTATTTTGTTGTAGATGAATAAATCCATGTCGAATTTCCCTTACTGTGGGGTGATAACATAAAGCGCCACTACAAGCTACTTCAGGCATAAAGGAGCGTAATTGCCAAGTCATGTTATGTAATGGATCATTCACTAACTGTTTCGTTGGTATCGATACAGGGACGCTAAAATGTTTGGTTGGGTAAGAAAGACCTAAGCCACAGGCTTTAATAAATGCTTCCTTTTGCGCCCAAACATGAAAGAAAACAGCCGGTTTTAAAGCGAGAGGTACTTTAATAAACTCTTCATATTCAAGATCGGAAAATAAATTTTTGGCAATTCCCTCATAAGGCCTGGCGGAATATTTCTCGATATCAACACCTAAAGGAAATCCTTTTCCAACTGCCAGTAGCGCTAGGTCACCCGTGTGGCTTATATTAAATTGTAATTTTGCTGTATTGATGACCTCTGGTTTTCCATGCTCATTATAAGTAAATTCCAGCTGCTCAGGAGGAATATTGAGGTAATTTGCTAAGATGATTCTCAACGTGGCCCTGGCAGTAGAAAAACGGCGTTTATGTCTACTGAAGTAGAATCGCTCCGCACGTGCTCGCTCTTCATGATTTAATAGTTCATATGCATTGTTTAATTCATGCACTAAAGAAAATTGCCAAAGATCAATTCGAGCTTCATTTAAGATGCAGTTTTGTGTATTTAAAGGGTTAAATCCGGTAATGATCATATACTTTGTTTGAATCTGGCATCAATTGTCGGTTAAGGTTATCATATACCATGATATTTAATTCACCAAAGAGTATTCAATGAGCAGACAATTTTTGGATTTTGAGCAACCCATCGAAGAGTTGAATCAAAAAATTGAAGCACTTCGTATGTTAGGACATGATAACGAAGTGAATTTAAGTGATGAAATCGCACGACTTCAAGCAAAATGTTCTGATTTAACAGCCCAAGTTTTTTCAAACTTGGAGCCTTGGCAAGTAGCGCAAATGGCGAGACATCCACTAAGGCCACAGACTACAGATTATATTGAACGTATTTTTACAGATTTTCAGGAGTTACATGGCGACAGAAGTTGTTCTTCAGCTCCTGCAATTATTGGCGGTTTGGCTCGTTTAAATGGTGAGCCAGTTATGGTGCTTGGCCATCAGAAAGGTAAACGTACTAAAGAAAAAGTATATCGAAATTTTGGGATGGCTCGTCCTGAAGAGTATCGAAAAGCTTTGCGTTTGATGAAGATGGCTGAAAAATTCAAATTACCTATTTTCACTTTTATTGATACCGCAGGAGCGTATCCAGGGATTGGTGCCGAAGAACGCAATCAATCAGAAGCAATTGCGCGAAATCTTTTTGTGATGTCAAATCTTAAAACTCCAATTATCTGTGTGGTAACAGGAGAAGCCGGATCTGGAGGTGCATTGGCAATTGGCGTCGGAGACCGTGTGCTCATGCTGCAATTTGGTATTTATTCAGTGATTTCTCCAGAAGGTTGTGCCTCGATTCTGTGGAAAGATGCTTCTAAAGCAAGCGAAGCTGCTCGAGCGATGAGAATTACGGCAGATAAGATTTTGGAAAATAAGTTAATTGATATGGTAGTGCCTGAACCATTAGGGGGGGCACACCGTAATGTTGATGAAATGGCTGCGCGTTTAAAGGATGTTTTGGTTAGCGAATTACGTGCTTTAAAGAAATTACCATTGGACCAACTGGTCGAAAACAGATACCAAAAATTTATGGCTATGGGTGCAAGTGATTAAAGATTTATTAGATCTCCTTCCAGATTCAACTGAGGAGGTGGATTGCATGGCCGATGAGGTGCTCGAATCTTCAAGTACTTGCTTGTACACTCCGGTTCTAAGCTCCGCGTCTAATCACGCCTCGCCTCCATCAGCGAGTTTGGAAAGTGTTCTAATGAATACCGAGTGGCTTTCTCGCCTAAGCCATTTTAATAAGCTAATTGTAGGCTTTAGTGGAGGGCTTGATTCAACGGTGCTTTTGCATGTGCTCGCTTCCCATCCCACCTTGTTTGCTAAATTAGTTGCAGTGCATGTGAATCATGGTATTAGTGCTCGAGCATCTCATTGGCAAGCACATTGCGAGCAGTTTTGTCATCATTTGGGCATTCCTTTAATGACCCAATCCGTACAATTTGATCGCTCAGCCAATATCGAAGAGAGGGCGCGCATTGCTCGATATGCAGTTTTTTCTTCTTTGATGACCGAACAAAATTGCTTGATTTTAGGACATCATTTGGATGATCAAGCGGAAACAGTACTTTTGCAACTCTTTCGAGGCGCTGGAGTGGATGGTTTGGCTGCGATGTGTGATTGGGGCAAATTGGGATTGGGAGAAGTGGCTCGTCCTTTTTTAAATCATTCCCGGGCGCAACTTGAGCGTTATGCTGTGGTACATCAATTAGGATGGATTGAAGATGAGAGCAATCAGGACATTAATTATTCACGCAATTACCTTCGTCATCAAATTATCCCCTTGTTGAAAAAAAAATGGCCTGGAGTGGTGGGTAATATCGCAAGAACAGCGATTCATTGCCAGCAAGCTAAAAGAAATTTAGATAGCTTGGCAGAAGGAGATAGTCGACTTATTTCCAAACACTCTAAGGAGAGAAAAGGGCAAGGGGATATCGAAGGAAGAACCGCAACGTACACACCAGTACATGAGAATTTGGGCACCGTATCGACGCAGCAATTTTCCACCCCAGATGAGGTTGGAAATAAGGTGACTGCATCGGAAGAAAATTCAGACGTTCTTTTAAACAATTTTTTGTTGATAACACCATTAAAAGAACTCAGCCGCGATCGTCTTGTGAATCTGCTCAGGGTTTGGTTGAAAAATAATCGAGTTCAATTGCCCTCGACAGCTACTTTTGAGCGTTTGATTGATGAAGTGATCTTTGCAAGTTCCGATGCGATTCCAGAGGTGAGTTGGGCAGAGGTGATTGTGCGTCGCTACCAAAGGCATTTATACATAGATAGGAAAAATACAAATAAATTACCTTCCTGCATTGAATGGTCGGTATTTCCTTTTCCTTTAATCATCGCTGATCTGCAAATTCATTTATTGGCAAAAAAAAGCATTCAAGGTCTAGTTGTTCCTCCCAATACAAAAATATCTGTCCGATTCAGACAAGGCGGAGAAGAATTTTTCTGGCATGGGCAAACCAAGCGTTTAAAAAAATTATTCCAAGAGTGGGGCGTTCCACCATGGTTAAGGGAACGCATTCCTTTAGTTTATTTTAATGACACGCTTGCAGCAGTAGTTGGTTTTGCAATGAGTGATCTATTTTTTTCTAAAGAAAGTGCAGACGCATGGATTTTCGTTAATGGTTTCTGAATTTCCCGTCTTCCCTGATCCAGTTATCCCGAGCATCGCGAGGCATCTCCAGACTATGGTATGTCACAATGAGGAGATCCCTCGTTGTCTCGGGATGACGTAGATAGGGGAAAAGGGATTTTATATCTTAGTAACCAAACTTGTTGTGAGGAAGATCCGCGTGCTCAGTCGGACCGAATCCAACATCTCGTTCATAGGCGATTTCCATCGCATGATTCACATTTTTTCTAATCTGTTGCGCACCAGTTAAGTCATGTTGTTTAAAGAAGAGATATTGTGAGAATATTGCTTGTGATTGAGGGGCTTGTGCTAATTTCTTTTGAGTTCTTGTAATGAGATTAAGTTCTCCATCTTCATTCATCCACTCATGGGGTTTCATTTTCATTATTATTATTACCTCTGGTTTAAAAAGAAGCGCTATAGTACACGAGAAAACATAAAATTCAAGTTTTATTCAAATTGAAAATAAAAAATGTATTTTGATTAATTCAATAAAAATTATTTTCAATTTTAATTAAACTAATTTAGATTAATAAAAAAAAATAATTAAATATCAAATCATTATAACTATGAAAAATATTTCGGACATTCAATCATTACTCGCACTTAGTGGAAAGCCTGACAGTATCCCTGAAGACCTTATGGCATTCTTTTTATATTTAAAAAAACGGTTGAAAAAAAGTAGCGATAAATTTAACGCTTTCGCAATGAGCTATGATGAAATGGATTGTTTAGCAGGGATTATTGAACAAATGATTGAGTGTTGTGTCAAGGATCTGCGGTTTGAAATTGCTTTTTCAAAATGGGACGGAAGTGCGCAATTAAATCATTGGTCTTTTTTAGAATTCAATTTTAAAGGAACAGAAACCCCTCCTGGTTTAGATATTTTGATTTGTGATCCGCTTGGTTTCAAACAATCACTCGTTTTAACCAATTTATTAAGCAGTAAGATGAGGTTTGGTAGTTTAAGTAAATTGTGTACATTGATGATTTATATTCCCATAGACACATTACAAATGAAAGGGCGTACATGCGCCTATTTTGTGACCGATAATGTTTCAATGCTATCGAATCAAGATAAGTACAACCCCGTTTATGATTATATGAGGTCTCATCAACATGAAAGAAAAATAGATGAGGCAGCGAGGACCTTGGCCCAATTTCGTGAATCTCTGACGAATTGTTATACGGAGGAGGAGCTCAATGAGATCTATGATTTTAAACTCGTTGCGAGTTCTCTACCTGTCAGGCTCTTAAGAACAAAACACTCTGTACCAGAACTAGAAAAAGAAGTTCGTGATTCGGAACAGCTTAAAGATGAGATTGTGAACTCCAAGGGCGAAACCGCATGGCATTCGATAAGTAAGAATTTATTTTTTGTTAAAGATAGAGGTGGAGAGAAGCAGTATAGGAATATGCGAGTCAATAAAAAGATGGAAAAACTAGTGGGGATTGTAACTGAACTTTCCTCTTCGTGTTTAGAAGAGGAAATTCAGTCATTTTATAAGGTGATGGAGGAACATAGGCTATTTGGTTTAGAGAAATTTATTATACAAAATATCAAAACAGCAGATACACCGTTCTTAACACTCCGGTAAATTAACTGCTAAGCCACCCATAGATGTTTCTTTATAAATACTTTGCATGTCCATTCCTGTTTGCTTCATTGTTTTAATCACTTTATCTAACGAAATTTGATGTTGACCATCACCAATAAGTGCCATTCGTGTTGCATTAACTGCCTTTACTGCACCCATGGCATTACGTTCTATGCATGGTATTTGTACTAAACCCAAAACAGGATCACAGGTCATTCCTAAATGGTGTTCCATTGCGATTTCTGCTGCGTTTTCAACTTGAGCTACAGTGCCACCAAGTACTGCTGTAAGGCCAGCTGCAGCCATAGAAGAGGCAACACCGACTTCACCTTGGCATCCTACTTCAGCCCCAGAAATAGATGCACCTTTTTTGTAAAGTATGCCTATCGCTGCTGCAGTAAGAAAATAGGTGTAAATGTCCTCATTACTCATTCTATCATGTGCGTGTTGGCAATATTTGAGCACAGCAGGAATAATACCAGCAGCCCCATTAGTTGGTGCCGTAACGATACGTCCACCCGCTGCGTTCTCCTCATTGACTGCCATGGCATAAAGATTCAGCCAGTTCATGATATCTGATTGTTCGAAAATGCTTTTTACGCCTTTTTCATTCATGAGCTTTTTATATAAATCAGGGGCACGTCTTTTTAAGTTAAGTCCGCCTGGTAAAATGCCATCATGCTTGCACCCATTAGCAATACAATCATCCATAACTTTGGCAATTGCCAAAATTCCATGATGAATTTCTTCAGTACTGCGCCATGTTTTTTCATTAATAAGCATTAATTCCGCAATACTTAAATT
Source organism: Legionella cherrii (assembly GCF_900635815.1). Taxonomy (NCBI): domain Bacteria; kingdom Pseudomonadati; phylum Pseudomonadota; class Gammaproteobacteria; order Legionellales; family Legionellaceae; genus Legionella; species Legionella cherrii. Next base: position 3,149,320 of record NZ_LR134173.1, on the reverse strand, counting down.
ATTATTTTGACATAACTCCAAGAGCTGGGCTGCGGTAGAAAATGGATATGGAGGTGGGTTCGTATCTTCAGTGGTTTTGGAAAAATCTTCTTCAGTAGTAATAAAACCACCGCCAATTGAGTAATAAACTTGAGCAATTAATAAATTGTCTTGGCTATCAAAAGCGGAAAAACGCATCCCATTAGAATGTTTTGGCAAAAGCTCTTTTTGCAAAAACAGAAAATCCGTTGATTCATTAAAGTGAATATTTTTCTTGCCTGCTAAATTGAGCGTATGGGAGCTGAGAATCTCATGCATACGCGGAACCATCGATTCAGGAGCTACAGTCTCAGGTGCTTTGTTTTCTAATCCATTTAAAATAGCTTTATCTGTTCCATGACCTTTGCCTGTTAAAGCAAGTGAACCATAAAGTTCGGTTTTAACACGTTGTACCTGATTCATGAGCTGCATTTCTTCCAATAATTTTAAAAAAGCATTAGCAGCAAGCATGGGACCAACAGTATGGGAGCTTGAAGGACCAATTCCAATGGAGAATAAATCAAAAACACTGATGTTCATGTGGGTTAATCTCTAGTTACAATTAGTGCAAAGTGTAGAGGGATCTTAGTTATTTGTCTATTTTAATTATAGTGAACCTATTGACTTTCGGTTCGCCGTCGCTTCGCTGTTACTCAGTGCTGCCAGGGATAAGCATTTAAGGATAGTCATGAATTCAATGAACTTTGTAATATAATTACAATTAATCGCATTTAAATACTGGTAATTTCACGTGAATTTAGGCAGAATTATGATGCATTTTACAATGCAATAACTTCCAAAAGAAATTGAGAAGATATGCACAACAGAAAGACTACAAGGGGATTCTTTATGAAGATGAAATTGGTCACTGCGGCCATTATGGGGCTGGCAATGTCTACTGCAATGGCTGCTACTGATGCTACATCGCTTGTTACGGATAAAGATAAATTATCTTATAGTATTGGTGCTGATTTAGGAAAAAACTTCAAAAATCAAGGTATTGATATTAATCCGGACGCATTAGCTAAAGGAATGCAAGATGGAATGTCTGGTGCCCAATTGATTTTGACTGAACAACAAATGAAAGATGTTCTGAATAAATTTCAGAAAGATTTGATGGCAAAGCGCAGCGCCGAGTTCAATAAAAAAGCTGAAGAGAACAAGGCTAAAGGTGAAGCGTTCTTATCAACCAACAAATCAAAATCAGGTGTAGTTGTATTGCCAAGTGGTTTGCAATATAAAATTATTGAAGCCGGTACAGGAGCTAAGCCAGGCAAATCTGATACAGTAACAGTTGAATATACTGGTACTTTAATTGATGGTACTGTATTTGACAGCACTGAAAAAGCAGGTAAACCAGCGACATTCCAAGTATCACAAGTAATACCTGGTTGGACTGAAGCATTACAATTAATGCCTGCTGGTTCTACTTGGGAAATTTTCGTACCTTCAGACTTAGCTTATGGCCCACGTAGCGTTGGTGGTCCTATCGGTCCAAATGAAACTTTAATTTTCAAAATTCATTTGATCTCCGTTAAAAAAGCTGCCTAATCAATGAGAAGGGAATTTCCCTCCTTATCGTACCTCACTCCTGAAAGTCGGAGTGAGGTTTTCTTTCAAGATCAATTTTTCCGCCGTTGAGAGCTCCGCAAAATGAATAAACGACTATTTATTGTTTTCATTTTAGGTTTTTCCTCTGGCTTGCCTATGGCGTTAATCAGCAGTACCTTACAGGCATGGTTTGCATACAGCGGGATGTCCGTTTTTGCTACCGGAACTTTAAGTTTAGTTAGTTTGCCCTATGCTTACCGTATTTTCTGGGGACCTATTTTAGACCGATACTCTCTCTTTAGCATGGGTAAAAGACGAAGCTGGATTTTAAGTATGCAATTTTTATTGCTCCTTGGATTCAACTTAATGGCGTGGTTTACTCCAGAGCAATATCCTAAATTAATGGCTTTTTTGGCTTTGATTTTAGCGTGTTTTTCTGCCACCCAAGATGTAGCTATTGATGCGCATAGAGCAGAATATTTACCAGTGAGCGAACATGCTTTGGGAGCTTCTTTAGCCGTATTAGGTTATCGAATTGCGTTATTGTTGTCAGGTGGTTTGGCTTTAGTTATGGCACAAAAATTAGGTTGGGCTTATACCTACCGTTTTATGGGGCTCATAATGATTGCGGGCATGTTTGCTGTTTTCTTTAGTGAGGAACCCAGTGTTGATATCAAAGAGAAGGGTAATTTTGCTTTATCTTTTCTCGCTCCCGTTAAGGAATTGATATTTCGTCCAGGCATTATCCCACTGTTACTTTTTATTTTTTGTTATAAGTTAGGTGAAGCTTTTACAACGACTACCAGTGGTATTGTTATGCCTTTCTTAATTCAAGGGCTTGGTTTTTCTTTAGAGACCATCGGCTACATCAATAAAATGCTAGGAGTCGGTTCCATTTTACTTGGCGGCTTGTGTGCAGGATTTTTATTGATGCGTTATTCGTTGTATCGCTCGTTACTGATCTTTGGATTGTTGCAAGCATTAACCAATGTCCTATTTGTTGCTTTGGCAATAACAGGAAAAAATATTACATTATTGGCAATTGCAGTATTTTTTGATAATTTTGCAGCGGGAATGGGGTCTACAGCGCTTGTTGCTTTATTCATGCGTTTAGTTGACAAACAGTATACCGGAACCCAATTTTCGATGCTTGTTGCTCTATCTACATTACCTCGTATTCTATCCGGACCAGTTGCAGCAACGATTCAAATAGCAATCGGCTGGGTAGGTTTGTACCAACTCTCAATTTTATTTGCTCTGTTATTCATTCCATTTTTAATTATGATTAAGGAACAAACTAAAGCAAATCGACAAAATGTGGATGAAGTAGAAAAAGAGGGCGAATTGAATCCCATTAGGTAAATGTGGTAGCTGTTACATATATTTTTTATTTAATTTGATAACAATACCACTAACCCCCACTAAGAGTAGTCCAATTATTATCAGTGTAATTGGCCAGCCAATGGTGTGAGGGAAATGTTGGCTTGAAAAATACAAAATGAAGCACAGGGTGGCCAAACTCGAGATGAAGAGTAAGACGCGGCTGCTTTCTATTATTGCCATATAAATTAATCCACAAGCTAATCCCAAATAGAGTATTTCATAGGGTTTATCTTTAACGACATCGAAGGTTACTGAAAGTAGTACCACTGATGATATGAAAAAGAGTAATCCAGCAATGCTTTGGTATTTCGAATGATTTATAAACGAACTGACAGCTAATAATGAGCTACTGAGTACAAACCATTTTAAGCGCTCTGGTACTCCAAGTAATTCAAATGCTGCCAGGAAAAAGGAGTAGAGGAAAACCAACGTAATAAAAGCCAGTACTGTAAGTCGTGTGCTTATAAATGTAATGCCATATTGTAAAAAGAGTATAAAGCTTACAAAAAGTACCCCCCATGTTGGCATCAGTATCGAAGTATGTTGTGATATAAAAGTGAGCAAGCCACCGGCTTCAAGAACTGCGGCAACAAGAAATAATGGAGCGGATATTTTGGATGATTTGTCTTGATAGTAAAGACCCAGAAGAAAAGTTAAAAATCCAAAACCTAGATTTAGAAAAATTCGATTAGTCCCTGTTGTACAGGAAAAAAGGATACATCCAAATACAACCGTGGTGATTGCAAGAATGAATGTCTTATCCCATATAATTGCAAGATGTTGATGGGTAAAGTAGATAATGACTATGATGAATAACCACCCGATTGGCAGGAGCGTAGGATACTCTTGCAATAAGATGATTAGTCCCGTTGGTTCAAGGAATAAGGCGATCAGCAATAATGGCGTCGCAGTTTTTTGATAATTAGGGTGTTTGAAGCATACAAATGCCAAAATATAGGACGAGAAGCCAAAACCTAAAGTCAAGGTCACACGTTCGTAGAAATTGAATTCTTCCCATTTCATCACAATCAGTGCGCAAATACCTGCAAAGATTAAGATGCCGCCTAGGTAACTGTACAGTTTATTTAGCCAGCTGCTTTGATCTGTTGGGCTTGTAGATTGATTCGGTTTCAATGCGATGGCAATTTCTTTAATTTCAATTTGATATTGTTTGGCTAGATCAACGATTTTTTGTAACGCTTGCTCTTTATTCATGGTTAATCCAGCCAATAAATTGGACATTACTCGAAGTAAAATAGCGTCCTAAACTAGGGTTGGATAATTTAAAGCACGTAGCGTCTTTTTTAAGACAAATATAATTATTTTTATAGTTATTACCAATCAGAAGATCGGACAACAATCCAGTATTCAAATTATTATTGTCTGTATACAAAACATAGCCATCAGGAGACTCCAGTGAGGTATCCAGTTTAAATTGTTGGGCTGATTGCACCGCTTCCTCTTTAAAACTGGAGTTATCTTTAAAATTAGGGAAATCTAAAGGGAGTTCACGTACTTTTTGTGTTTTTGCATCAAATAAGTAGAGTTTTTTTATTCCCCAGTAATTATTTTGAGTTTTTGAGTATTGAGCCACCAATTTATCATTTTTAACGATTAGATTCACTTGCACCGGAAAGGAGCCCGATGAGGAGTCCAAGACAGAAAATAGGAGACTATAACGTGGTGGATCAGATTTTAAAAAAGAAAAATTAGAAACAACAAATACAAGCATCAGTAGAACGGGTAATGAAAGTCCTGCTATCAAAGTCAGATGACTCTTAATCCACTTGGTCGACATCTTAATTCCTTAAGTTGCGTAAAGCGCATGTCATTCTTCTTTATAGTATAGGCTGGTTTTATTTTTTGGTTTAAAAAGTTGTTGGGTCCCAAAAAAAGTTCCATCATGCTTTTGTATTTAAGGAAATGTCGGGCCAAGGCCCGACCTGCATCAGCATAGCGCAACAATGAGAGAAAACGTTTAATAAGGTTAATTTGGAGTTGAGAAGTCTTTAATTATTTTTAAAATTAAAGTTGCTTATGGATTTTTTTAGAAGGGATGTGATGTCTAGAAAATAAATAAGTTAATGGTACCTAGGGTGGGACTCGAACCCACACGGTGTCACCACCACCGGATTTTGAATCCGGCGCGTCTACCAATTCCGCCACCCAGGCATTTGAGCGGCCATTATAACAAAGAAATAAATTCTCACAATGGGTTTTAGTATATTATTATTTAAAAAATAGCTAATTATAAAAGTGAGTTTTATGAGGCAATATCATTTTATCCTATTTAGTTTTTTTCTTGCGCAATTTGTTGGGGTTGGTTATGCGACGAATTGTCCTGATCCGCAAACGACTTCATTAAAATGGGGCGTGCCACCAGCTCCGTGGACTGTCAATCCTTATTCACCTAATCCCCCGCAAGGGGATGAGAATACCTATTTTGTTCGGGCAAATATTTTAGTTGCTGGGTATGGACAAGGAGTGGTTTGTACTTATAGGAGCTCAGCGGGTGATTACTCCATTTGGTGGCAGGCCCTAACTAAAATCCCATCGCGTCAGGATTACAGTTGGATTGAGACGTTAAATGGTTTTGTTTGTACTCAGGGATTGGAACAATGTCAATTTTATACAGCATGATTTAAATCACGGGTATGGTATAAGGATTATCGATAGAATTGATTAATTTATGTACTAAAATAACTATATGTTTATGTTTAATCATCTAAGGAGTCATGATTATGGATTTCAGTACACTTACAAGCCAAAGCCCCAAAGTGATGGCAGTAATGGAAGCGATTAAAAACGATCCTAACTTTTTTAGTGAATTAAAAGATGATCCCCAACAAGCATTAAGTAAAATTGGTGTGGAACTCAATGAAGAGGAACTGGGTATCGTTCAAAAGTTGGGCGACTTACGAGAGCTCGAAGCAGAGGCTGAAGGTTTTTTTGCCAAGATTAAAGGACTTTTTGGATTTAAAGAAGGCAATTAAGTTTAAAGCAAATTGGGCGTGTAACTTATGTGTGGATATTAATTTTGTATGTCCATGTTTAGGGGTATCAACCTTTGTGTCGTTTTAATAAATATGGTCTATATTATTAATGTCATGGACGAAAATGGAGTTTCAAATGAAAAATACTAATAGGGCTTCTAGATGGATAAACCAGCTTGTAGCTGTTCTTTTTTTACTGAGTAGTCCGTTAGCGGTATATGCGGCATGTTGTTCAGGGCATGGCGGGGTAGCCTCCTGTAATAAAACGACTGGCTTTCAAATGTGTAAGGATGGTACGGCGTCACCAACGTGTAAGTGTAAGAAAGAAAAGACTACAACATCGACTAAGCAAAAAACTACCAAAAAAACAACTGCTACTCCTCCAACTACGACAACTACTCCTACAACTACAACCAAGCCTAAAACTCACTGGTGGAGTGGAAAATCGACTACTACTAAACCTGCAACCAGTACAACAAGTACTACGACCAACGGTACAAGTAATAAAGGTTGTTGTTCGAAACACGGTGGGGTAGGTCAATGCAATAAATCTACTGGTTATCTAACTTGTAAAGATGGCTCTCAATCACCTAGCTGTGCTTGTCATTGAGATCACCATTAACTTACTGGTAATTTCTACTCAAGTACATCCAAGCGTAATCCAGGTTACGCTTGGCTGCACTGAACACGTTTTTCGGTTCTACTACTAATCCAGGCTATATTTTTAAATCCATTTAAGCGAAAGAATTAAATACGATCTTCCGTTATATCTATCATCATTTGCAAAGACTTCTTGGCATTATCGATAACCCATTGCTGATCATGTTCTGCCAATCTATGTCTGCTTCCAGTGAATTCATTGACCACATCTCCAGCTTTAACCTCATTATAAGACATTGTTTTTCCTTGTCTGAGTAAATCGACAAGCGCGACCAGATGCGGAGGATCATTGCGTGACATGGTAGCGCAACCACAGCCTATACCTTGTTCATTTTCTTTTTTAGGTGCTTCAGCCAAATTGACTACTTCTATATTTAAGCCTTTACAATGTTGTTTGAGGTTTTCTACCATATGATTCTCAGTACCAATAGCATACCGTTTGGTCTTGGCACGATCATGAACCACATAATCCCAGATGAAGGCGGTAGAACCTGAGTGCTGTGCTACTTTGATCACTGAATTGCGACATTCAGGATGAACAATCGTAGTATATCCTTGATGATGCCAATAATCGCACATTTCTGGTTGATAATGCGTATGTACGGCACATTGGCTGGCAAATAGAATCAGTTGTGCGTCATCAAACTGTTTCAGTGTTTTTGCATCTTGATCCGCAAGAGAATATTGAGCGCCTGCAGTTCCACCTGGCCAATAAGCACGATTTTTTATGCCTAACCAATAGGCGACATTCTCGCCCATATGTTGATCGGGAATAAAGAGGATCTTTTTATCTTGCTTTAGTGCCCATTGAAATATTTTTTTTACGTTGGAGCTGGTACATACAGCGCCACCTTGGGCTCCAGTAAGCGCTTTGACTCGGCCTGAAGTATTCATATAGCAAACAGGTAAAATATTCTCGGCACCATAACGTTCATTTAAATCAAGAAAGGCAGGTTCAACCATGAAGTCTTTAGCAAGCATCTCCATAGTGCAACCGGATTTAGGATTAGTGATGTAAACTTGTTGGTCCTTATTCGCTAAAATACTAATTGATTCAGCCATGAAATGCACCGCAGATTCAATAATAACGGATTTTTCAGGATGCTCGGCTGCCATCAAGGCTAATTGATAGGAATCACCAATAAGTCCACCAAATTGCTCGACTAAGCGGACAATATCACCACCCATGTAATAATGTGCCAAGAGTAATAATCGCTCTCCAAAATGATCCTGTGCTTTTTTGAGATAAGGAGTCATCCATGCTAAAACAGTGGTGAGCTTACGATCTGGCAATGCTTGGTATTCTTGGGCATATGGGATAAAGTCTTCCTGATACCAGTCTATGGGGTAGTCACTTTGACAAATGCTCATATCGTTCCGGATATGCATTAATGTTGTTTCAGGTGTGTAAAGGGTGGGATTTTTAAACATCTATTTTTGCCTCAAATCATTTTAATGTGTCGTTTGGAATATTTAGCCTGGGTGCAATAGAACCTCGCCATCCCTGGCTACGCCCGGGATGGCGGTAGCTGTACCCAACCTACATTAAATCTATTATTCAGGTGAAGTATCCATTAATCCGAGTTTGGCAATACTTTCTTGTGCCTCAGCTTTTTTATTAGGATAATCTTCACGGAAGTGACCGCCACGTGATTCTCGCCTTGCCAGAGCAGCTCTTACAATTAATTCGGCATTAAGAATAATGTTTCTCAGCTCAATAAAATCTCGGGTGATGCAATGCCTCCAATAATACTCTTCAATTATTTTTTTTCGTTTCATTATTAATTGTAGTAGATCTTCAAGCCCTGCCTCAGTCCGGACTATCCCAGCATAAGAAGTCATTTCTCCTCTTAATCCCCGCCACTGCGCATTAATTTGACTGGCACGTCGTGCATTGACTTCACTGGGAGCACTCCAGTTCGGAATATGTTCGGTATATTTCCAAGGGGAAGAAATATCTTTTAAAGTACATCGGGCGGCATTGGAACCCATAACTAAAGCTTCAAGTAAGGAGTTACTCGCAAGACGATTGGCACCATGTAAACCAGTAAACGCCACTTCACCTATAGCATAGAGCCGTTTTAAATCCGTGCGGCCATCAATATCGGTAAGTATTCCCCCACATTGATAATGTGCTGCCGGCACAACAGGAATCATATCTTGACTCATATCCAATGCCAATGGATAAAAGGGTTGTATAAATTTGCGGGAAGCGTTTTTTCAAAAACTCTTTGGATTGATGGGTAATATCCAGATAAACATATCCCATTTGACTGCGTTCAATTTCACTAAAATGGCCCGTGCAACCACATCACGTGTTGCTAACTCCATTTGTTCTGGGGCGTACTGTTTCATGAACCGTTCCCCAGTCTCGGCATTTTTAAGTAAAGCCCCTTCACCACGCACTGCTTCTGAAATGAGAAAGTTATTTAAAGAATGATGATGCAATAGGGTAGGGTGAAATTGATAAAATTCCATGTTACCCACACGAGCTCCAGCACGATAAGCCATGGCCACCCCATCTCCTGTGGCAACCATGGGGTTGGTGGTGTATCTGTATGTTTTACCTGCGCCTCCTGTGGCCAGTATGACGCAATTTGCCAAAAAAGTATGAATCCGGTTCGCGGAACAATCTAAAACATAAGCCCCTAAAACTTCACCTTGAATATCGGTGCGATGGGGATGGTAATAAGTAATGAGGTTTACGGCAACATGATGTTCAAAAAGAGAAATCTGTTCACTTTGCAAAGCAAGTTGATTCATTATTTGTGTGATGGATAAACCGGTTTGATCGCCACAATTAAAAATACGCCGGTGAGAGTGTCCGCCTTCTTGTGCTAAATTAAAATTGCCTTTGCTGTCTTGTTTAAAATGAACATTATATTCGCTCAGTTGTTTTATTGCGTCTGGACCTTGCCGAATAATGAATTCAACAGCTGGCGGATAACACAGACCATCACCTGCAACCAGAGTATCCGAAATATGTGATTCCAGGGAGTCTTCTGCTGAAAAAACAGCAGCGATTCCACCTTGAGCGTAACGACTATTGCATTCAATAGCCTCTGCCTTGCTAATTAATGCAATCTTTAGACGTGGCTGCAAACTAATGAGCTGCAAACAATATTGCAAACCCGCTAGTCCTGTACCAATAACAAGCACATCAAACTCAAAAGTTTGTCCTTGTTGTGTGAGTGTATCACTCATAAAAAGGCCTTTACTAACTGAGTTGCTAGCCCCGTATAGTTTTCTGGTGTCAGTTTAAGCAGTTGCGCTTTCGCTTCTTCGGGTATAGAGAGTTCCTTAATAAATGACTTGAGGCTTTGCTCATCTATTCCATGTCCCCGGGTTAATGCTTTTAATTGTTCGTATGCATTGGGGACATTATATCGGCGCATCACCGTTTGCACCGCTTCTGCAAGTACTTCCCAGTTTGATTTTAAATCGTCTTGTAAAGCACGTTTATTGATTTGTAATTTATCATTACCTTTAGTCAAAGAGAGATAGGCGATCAAGCTGTAAGAAAATCCCATCCCTATATTGCGTAAAACAGTAGAGTCAGATAAATCGCGTTGCAGTCTTGATTGTGTGAGTTTGTTAGCAAAATGAATGAATAGGGCGTTGGCTACCCCCAGATTTCCTTCTGCATTTTCAAAATCAATAGGATTCACCTTATGAGGCATGGTAGATGAACCAACTTCTTCAGCTACAGTTTTTTGTTTAAAGTAGCCCAGAGAAATATAACTCCAGATGTCCTGAGTATAATCCAGTAGAATATTATTAATACGGATCATAATTTGTGATACTTCTGCCAAACCATCATGTGGCTCAATTTGTGTGGTATAGGCATTAAAAGATAGCCCCAAAGAGGTGACAAAGTTAGCACAGTGTTTACGCCAGTCTACTTCTGGATAGGCCACAACATGGGCATTATAATTACCAACAGCACCGTTGAATTTACCTGGGATCAAGACTTCACATAGTTGTTGCTGTGGTCTTTTGAGACGAGCAACAAAATTGACTAGCTCTTTACCCATGGTTGTCGGCGTTGCTGGCTGTCCATGGGTTCTGGATAACATAGATACATCGGCATGTTGTTTTCCTAGGAGGGTAATGCCGCCCATGATTTCAGCAAGCGTAGGTTGAATGACCTGTGCAATGGCTTGTTTTACCATTAACGCATAAGCTAAATTGTTGATGTCCTCTGAGGTGCAGGCAAAATGTATAAAAGCAGTAATTGCTTTCAAGCTGTCATTTTGCTGGAATTTATCTTTTAGATAATATTCTATCGCTTTAACATCATGATTTGTTTGTTTTTCAAATTCTTTAATTTTGATTGCTTCAGTTTCATCAAAATTGGCAATCAGATCATTGAGAAAATCTTTAGCCTTTTGATTTAATTGCGGGACCTCTGTAATAGAATTATTCGCAGCTAAAGATTCAAGCCAGCGAATTTCTACAGTGAGGCGATAATAAATTAAGGCGAACTCACTAAAATAAGGACTCAAAGCCCGTGTTTTATTAATATAACGTCCATCGATTGGAGAGATCGCATTTAAAGCAGTAAGAGTCATAAGTTGCTAGCCCTAATGATAAAGCACATATAATATTAGATGCGCGACCAGATGTGAATTAAAGTAAGGAATTTTATCTCAAATTTGATATCTTTTTAATATGTTTGTGTATAATGATCTCATTTTTAAAAATAAGTCACATCATTTTATGAAAACCATTATCGAATCCTATCAAGCAGGTCTGTTTCACAAAAAATATTGGTTACAAAATATTATCTCAGGAATTATTGTAGGAGTTGTCGCTTTGCCTCTTGCGATGGCATTTGCTATTGCTTCGGGGGTAAGGCCGGAACAAGGGATCTATACAGCAATTATCGCTGGGATAATTGTTTCAGTGATGGGTGGAAGTCGTTTGCAAATCGCAGGTCCTACAGGCGCATTTATTGTAGTTCTTTCAGGTATTACTGCAAAATACGGGGTTTCTGGTTTGCAAATTTCCACCTTGATTGCGGGGTTCATGTTATTATTTTTTGGCCTGGCTCGTTTAGGTGGTATTATTAAATTTATACCTGCCCCCGTAATTATTGGTTTTACAGCAGGAATAGGTGTAGTGATTTGGGTTGGACAATGGCATTACTTTTTTGGTCTTCCCTCTGGAGGTAGCGGCCATTTTCACGAAAAATTATGGTACTTATTGCATACCCTTCCACAGCTCAATGTACCTACAACTATTTTGGGCTTTTTCTCGTTATTCCTGGTCATTTTTTCAAACAGAATTCCTGGATTAAAACGTGTCCCAGGCCCACTTGTTGCTTTATTAACCGTTTCCATATTACAGTCCATCTATCATTTTTCTGGGGTGGCAACCATAGGTTCCTTATTTGGAGGAATACCTCAAGGTTTACCCGAATTTAAACTCCCTGATCTGACAATAGATAGAGTGCTCGAATTGATAGGACCTGCATTTACTATTGCCATGCTTGGTGCCATAGAGTCACTTTTATCTGCAGTAGTCGCTGATGGAATGGCGGGAACAAAACATAATTCCAATCAAGAGCTCATTGGTCAAGGAATCGCGAATATTTTTGCACCCTTATTTGGAGGGTTTGCCGCAACAGGGGCGATTGCCCGTACTGCAACAAACATTCGCAATGGGGGAAATAGCCCTTTAGCAGGGATAATTCATGCACTCACATTAGTACTCATTATTCTTTTCTTAGCTCCTTTGGCCGTAAATATACCTCTTACCGTATTGGCCGCAATTTTATTTGTTGTCGCTTGGAATATGAGTGAAGTAAAACATTTTGTTAAATTAATACAACGTGCCCCCAAAGCTGATGTGGTGATTTTATTAGTCACTTTTTTCCTTACGGTGTTTGTTGATTTGGTGGTTGCAGTCAACATAGGTGTAATTATTGCTGTGTTGCATTTTATACGGCGTATGGCTTCTAGCGTTGAAGTACAACAAATGTCTCAGGAAGAATTGGCGCATGAATTGGCACGACAAAATATGGACACTTTGCCTGATGGTGTATTGGTTTATGCTGTCGAAGGCCCTTTCTTCTTTGCAGCCGCTGAAGCATTTCAACATGCTTTAGCAGTAACTCATTCTGATCCCAAGACTTTAATCATTAGAATGCGTTGGGTTCCCTTTATGGATGTAACAGGTTTGCAAACTTTGGAAGAAGTTATTGAAGATTTACAAGAACGAAAAGTGAGAGTGATTTTAAGTGGAGCTAATTCACGGGTAGAGGAAAAACTACGCAAAGGGGGGATCATTGAACTTCTGGGCGCCGCGAATTTCCATAAGGATTTTTCTCAGGCTTTGGCTGCAAGTAACGCATAATCTAGCGAATCGTAAACAGAACAAAGTATAGGTACTCATATCCTGAATTAAGAAAACTATCCGATGAATTCAAGGTATGAGTACGAATATTGTCTGACAATAAAGTTTCAATTCCCATAGCCGTACATTTTCAGTAAAATGACAACTTATCATTTTATGGGCTTGGGGTATCTATGACGGTCAAAACACATATTATTGATTTAGCACATCTTGGCATGCACGACCTGGAGCAGGTTGGTGGAAAAAATGCCTCTCTTGGAGAGATGATCAGTCATTTATCCTCAGCAGGGGTTGCTGTTCCTGGTGGCTTTGCGACGACCGCAGATTCATTCCGGGAGTTTTTGTCTCAGGATAATTTAGATAAAAAAATCTACGCAAAATTGGCAAACCTGGATGCTGATAATGTGCAGCAATTAGCTGTGGTAGGGAAAGAAATTAGACAAATGATTGTCAACACGCCATTTACCCCTGAGTTTGAACGCTCAGTGCGAGTTGCTTATGAACAGCTGGCGAAAACGATTGGCCATGATAATTTTAGTGTGGCAGTTCGTTCATCCGCAACAGCAGAAGACTTACCTGATGCCTCCTTTGCCGGTCAGCAAGAAACTTTTTTAAATGTAAAAGGGATTGATGAGGTTCTACTCTCAATAAAGCATGTTTTTGCATCATTATTCAATGACAGAGCCATCACTTATCGTACACATCATCAGTTTGAACATCATGAAGTCGCCTTATCCGCAGGTATTCAACAGATGATTCGTAGTGATTTGGCGGTAAGTGGTGTGATGTTTACTATGGATACTGAGTCAGGTTTTGATCAGGTCGTATTTATTACTTCATCTTATGGTTTGGGTGAGATGGTTGTTCAGGGAGCCGTAAACCCTGATGAGTATTACGTACATAAACCTGGAATAAAAGCAGGTAAACCTGCAGTAATTCGCAGAAATCTAGGTAGTAAAGCGTTGAAGATGGTTTATTGTGATGATCCCAGCAAGAAAGAACGCGTTAAAACGGTCGAAGTTGATGCGAAAGAGCGATTATTATTTTCTTTAACCCCAGATGAAGTGGAACGTTTGGCTCATCAAGCCATGATTATTGAGGAGCATTATGGCCGGCCCATGGATATAGAGTGGGCAAAAGATGGCTTGAATGGTCAACTATACATATTACAAGCTCGTCCTGAAACAGTAAAAAGCCGTGACAATAAACAAATATTGGAACGATATACCCTTAAAAAGAAGGGTGAAGTACTTGCCGAAGGCCGCAGTATCGGACAACGTATAGGCCAAGGTAAAGCACGAATTATTAAAGACGTAAGTGAAATGGACCGAGTCCAACCCGGTGATGTATTGATTTCAGATATGACTGACCCTGATTGGGAACCCGTTATGAAGCGTGCTTCTGCTATTGTGACCAACCGTGGTGGTAGAACATGTCACGCCGCTATTATTGCGCGTGAGTTGGGTATTCCTGCAGTAGTCGGATGTGGGGATGCGACGAAAACCATTCGTGATGGTGATGAAGTGACTGTTAGCTGTGCTGAAGGGGATAACGGTTATGTTTACGCAGGCTTATTACCTTATGAGCAAGAGCGTCTTGATGTAGAAACTATGCCTGAGCTACCGATGAAAGTCATGTTGAATGTGGGTAATCCGGAAAGAGCCTTTACATTCCAATCCATTCCCAACTCAGGGGTAGGTTTAGCTCGCTTAGAGTTTTTAATTTCCAATACAATTGGTATTCATCCACGCGCATTGCTGGATTTTGATAACCTAAAAGATAAAGAGTTAAAACAATTTATTATCGAAAAAACAGCAGCCTATGCTTCTCCAGTTGAATATTATATTGAACGATTAAAAGAGGGAATTGCGACAATCGCAGCTGCGTTTTATCCTAAGCCTGTCATTGTACGATTATCAGATTTCAAATCCAATGAATATGCTAATCTTATTGGCGGTAATTTATATGAGCCACATGAAGAAAATCCGATGTTGGGTTTTAGAGGCGCATCACGTTATGTTTCTGAATCTTTTGCCGACTGCTTTGCCTTGGAGTGTAAAGCTGTACGACGAGTTCGAGAAGAAATGGGCTTAACCAATGTAGAAGTGATGATCCCCTTCGTCAGGACTGTTTCTGAAGCAAGTAATGTCATTCAGGTGTTAAAACAACATGGACTGGAGCGAGGCAAACATGGACTGCGTGTAATCATGATGTGTGAAGTACCCTCCAATGCATTGCTAGCAGAAAAATTTTTAGAATATTTTGATGGTTTTTCTATAGGCTCTAATGATTTAACTCAGTTAACCTTAGGTTTGGATAGGGATTCAGGATTGATTGCTGCTCAATTTGATGAGCGTAATGATGCAGTAAAAGCTTTGTTACATATGGCCATTTCTGCATGTAAAAAGGCAAATAAATATATAGGTATTTGTGGCCAAGGACCTTCAGACCATCAGGATTTTGCACAATGGTTAATGAAAGAGGGCATAGAGAGTGTGTCACTTAACCCAGACTCTGTTTTGGAAACCTGTTTATTTTTGGCAAAACATAGTCTGTAGGGGACTGATGTAACCGTGTAGGTAATGTTTTCAGTGTAGCCTAGGTGAAGGCTAGGAGGGGGCCGAAAGTTTCACTCCGTTTTACTGGGTTACGAGTACATTTACGAAGAGAGTATTTTAGCAAAGTATGGAACTGTAATGCAGCGTTTAAAATGGTGGCTTTTTATTGCAGGAATATGCCCTGCGATGGCTTTTGCCTCGGCTGAGCCTGATCATGTTGATCCGGTTGCGTTTGTATTGCTTGGTGTGACTACTATTTTTTTCTTTGCAATTATTGGCCGTTATACAGCAAGACGCTTAAATCAGCCTAGTGTTCTTGGTGAGTTAGTCATGGGAATTCTTATCGGTAATTTATTTTATTATTATGGATTTCCATTGGCTATTTTATTAAGAGAAGGTTCTTCAATTTTTGATATAGTCAGAGAAATACTCAAAGGAGTTCCGTTAAATCAAGCAGTTACATCAATTATCCCTAACACCAATTATGCACAACAAATTGTTGGCGCTTTAAGCGGACCGCACGGATCCGATTTTCTGAAAATAGCTTATATTGTGGATATTTTTTCACGATATGGCGTTATTTTTCTTCTGTTTATGGTGGGCTTGGAAGGCTCAATAGCAGAAATGAAACATACAGGCCGTGATTCATTTTTTGTTGCTTTGATTGGGGTGATCGCACCTATGCTCCTAGGTTTTGGCGTCGCTTACCTATTAATGCCTAATGGTTCCTATCAATCTGATTTATTTATCGCTGCTACTTTGAGTGCCACCAGTATAGGTATTACAGCCCGAGTACTGACTGAAATGAAAAAATTACGTACTCGGGAAGCAAAAATCATTTTGGGTGCAGCGATGTTAGATGATGTATTGGGGCTAATCATTTTAGCTGTCGTTAGTTCCTTAGTCATTAGTGGTGCAGTAGATATCATGGTTGTATTGCGCATTATGGTGAGTGCTGCATTATTTTTTGCAGGAACCTTGTTCTTAGGTCCGATTGTTTTACGGAAGGCAATTCATTTTTTTCGTTTTCTTGAACCTTGGGAAGCAAAATTATTTATTTCCTTTCTGTTTATTATGATTCTCTCTTGGTTGGCTTCAGTGCTTCAACTTGCCACAATTATTGGTGCGTTTACGGCGGGAATAATTCTTCATGATGACTA
Source organism: Legionella cherrii (assembly GCF_900635815.1). Taxonomy (NCBI): domain Bacteria; kingdom Pseudomonadati; phylum Pseudomonadota; class Gammaproteobacteria; order Legionellales; family Legionellaceae; genus Legionella; species Legionella cherrii. The sequence continues at coordinate 3,132,640 of NZ_LR134173.1, read as the reverse complement.
TTTTGATGGGATACCTCTGAGCCAACAAGAAAGTCGCAGTATCTATCATTTATTATCTCCTTTGGAATCCATATTGGCGCCTATGTTTTTTATCGTGATTGGTATCCAGGTTAAATTAGAAAGTTTTTACCATTGGAATGTAATCATTTTGGCAAGTGGTTTAATCGTCGCAGCGGTAGTAGGTAAATTAATTAGTGGCTATGGGGCGCGCCCCTCAGATGATCGCTTGCTCATTGGTATGGGTATGTTGCCACGCGGTGAAGTAGGTTTAGTGTTTGCTTCGATTGGTCGAACTCTCGGTGTTATTTCCGATGATTTATTTTCTGCAATCGTTTTAATGGTTATGATTACTACTTTTATTGCTCCTATGTTACTCAAAGCGCGTTATGCGGCAAAAGATAGGAAACTAGCACATGAATAACCCCTCTTTAGACATAAAAGCCGATGTATCCCGTGCATTATATGAGGATGTAGGTGATGGCGATGTGACTGCGATTTTGTTGTCTCCCCAGCTTCAGGTTGAGGCTGAAATTATTTCGCGGGAGCCTATGGTCGTCTGTGGGCAAGCTTGGGTCAGAGAGGTATTTAATCAACTTGATGACCAAATTAAACTTGAGTGGCGTGTTGTTGAGGGGGAATGGTTAGCAGAACCATCTACTCTATGTACTCTATATGGCTCAGGAAGAAGTATTTTAACAGGCGAACGTACTGCATTAAATTTCTTACAAACTCTTTCCGCCACAGCAACGCAAACATATCGATATGCCCAAAAGCTCCAGGGCACACCGACTCGATTACTGGATACGCGTAAAACGATTCCAGGATTAAGAGCGGCCCAAAAATATGCTGTGACTTGTGGGGGTGGTTTTAATCACCGTATGGGGCTTTACGATGCTGTTTTAATTAAAGAAAATCATATTACAGCCTGTGGCTCCGTAGCTAAAGCGGTTGCTTTGGCAAGACAAAGTCATAAAGAAATGTTAGTTGAGGTAGAAGTGGAAACTCTAGATGAGTTGCGCGAAGCCATTTGTGCTCATCCAGATCGAATTATGTTGGATAATTTTAGTCAGGGTATGCTTGAAAAAGCAGTGAGAATGAATCAACCAAAACATTGCACATTAGAGGTGTCCGGAGGGGTTACTCTGGAAAATATTGCTGCAATAGGGCGGTTAGGTGTTGATTTCATCTCCGTTGGTGCGATTACCAAGTCGATTCAAGCTATAGACTTAAGTTTACTTATTAGGAAGATTTTATGATGCCCATGATTGTTTTTACGGGAGGAGGTACCGCAGGACATGTAGCGCCTAATATGGCATTGATACGTGAATTAAGTCATAAAGGTTGGGAAATTGCCTATATTGGTTCAGCAAAGGGTATTGAAAAGCAGATGATAGAACCACTTAAAATCCCATTTTATGGGATCAGCAGCGGTAAATTACGTCGGTATTTGAGTGTAAAAAACTTATTGGATCCTTTTAAAATTATACTGGGTATCGTGCAATCATTTTTCTTGCTTAATAAGATGAAACCCGATGTGGTTTTTTCCAAGGGAGGGTTTGTTGCATTTCCAGTAGTAGTAGGGGCTTGGTTTAAATCGGATTCCTGTTGTTGCTCATGAATCGGATATGAGTCCTGGACTTGCTAATCGACTTTGTTTTCCTTTTGTTAATAAAATTTGCCTGACTTTTGAGGCGGGGAAAAAGCACTTTAAAAAGCAAAATAAAATAGAAGTGACGGGTACGCCTATCCGTGAGCAGTTGTTTGAAGGTAATAGTGACCGCGGTCTTGAGTTCTGTGGATTTAATTCTAAAAAACCTTGTCTTTTAGTGATTGGGGGTAGTTTGGGAGCAGGCTCTATCAATCGCAGCATTCGTGATGCACTAGAGCAATTAACCAAAGAATATCAAATTATTCATATTTGTGGAAAAGGGAAATTAGAGCCTTCTTTAATTGATCATGTAGGCTACAAACAATTTGAATATGTTCATGAAGAATTAGCTGATTTGTTTGCTGCAGCGTCAATCATTATTTCTCGAGCTGGAGCTAATTCCCTTTATGAAATTTTGGCTCTAGGTAAGCCCCATATTTTAATTCCTTTACCGGCTGAGGTCAGTCGAGGAGATCAAATCCAAAATGCACGATATTTCCAAGGCTTGGGTATTAGCCTCGTCATTGAAGATCGCTCTTTAAATACAGACACTTTGCTGCAAAGCTTGCATGAACTGGAGAAAAATAAAAGGGATATTCATAATAAAATCAATGCACTAAATATTAAGTCGGCTACGGACCAAATTGTAGCTATAATTGAGGAGCAAGTTCATGTTCAATCCGCAAGCACTGTATGATTTTGTATGTGGTCAATGGGAAAAGGAAATTATCCCCAGCTTAAGTGAATACATAAAAATTCCGAATAAATCACCTCATTTTGATCCAAAATGGCAGGAGCATGGATTAATGGAGCAGGCGGTTAGTCATATTGCAAATTGGTGTAAAGCCCATGCACCTAAAGGGATGATGCTGGAAATTATGAGATTGGAAGGGCGTACCCCTTTAATTTTTATCGAAGTTCCAGGTCAAATTGACGAAACGGTTTTGTTGTATGGTCACCTCGATAAACAACCTGAAATGTCAGGATGGAACGAAGATTTGCATCCATGGAAACCGGTATTAAAAGATGGGCGCTTATATGGCCGGGGAGCTGCAGATGATGGCTATTCTGCATACGCTTCGTTAACTGCGATTTGCGCTTTACAAAAACAAGGTTTAGCTATTCCACGTTGCGTTTTAATTATTGAAGCGTGTGAGGAGAGTGGCAGTTACGATCTGCCTTATTACATTGAATTGCTCAATGCACGGATTGGCAAACCCAACCTGGTTATTTGTCTTGATTCTGGAGCAGGTAATTACGAACAATTATGGATGACTACTTCATTGCGCGGGAATTTGGTAGGTGAACTATCCGTTGAACTAATTCGTGAAGGAGTTCATTCCGGCGCGGCAAGTGGCATTGTTGCAGACAGTTTTCGGGTTGCTCGACAATTGATTAGCCGAATCGAAGATGAAGTTTCAGGAGAAGTGAAATTGCCTGAGTTATATTGTGATATTCCTGAAGAAAGAACGCAACAAGCCGAGAAATGTGCTCAGGTTCTAGGAGATTCGGTTTATGCTGAATTTCCATTATATGCTGGGGTTGAACCAGTAACAAAAGACAGAAAACAATTAATTTTAAATCGAACCTGGAAACCGGCATTAACAGTGACTGGGGCCAATGGATTTCCTGCCATAGCGGACGCAGGAAATGTTTTACGCCCTCAAACGTCATTAAAACTGTCTATGCGTTTGCCACCCCTAGTTGACCCTAAAGTTGCTGCAACCGTAATGCATGATGCCTTAACCACCAACCCTCCTTATCATGCCAAAGTAAGTTTTAAGGTAGGTGATGGATCACAAGGATGGAATGCACCTAAACTTGCTTCATGGTTGGAAAAAGCTGCTGATGAAGCATCAATGGCTTATTATGGTAAACCAGCTGCTTACTTTGGAGAGGGAGGAACCATACCTTTTATGGGAATGTTAGGGAAGAAATTTCCGGAGGCACAATTTATGATTACCGGAGTTTTAGGACCTCAGTCTAATGCACATGGTCCTAATGAATTTTTGCACTTGGACATGGTGAAAAAATTAACTGCATGTGTTGCTTACGTACTATATAAGGCCACAGCCGTTTGATTTCATTTCACGTCTCCCTTCTCTCGTCATTCTGAGCCACGACGTAATCCCTCGCTATGCTCGGAATGACGAGGCCTTGGGATAATGGCAGAAGGGGAAGTATGCATCCGTTTTGAATCAGGACAAATCCTTTGTTACTCATTGAACTTTAAGCAAAAAATTAAAAAAAACACTCGACAGTGCGCCAAAATCTTGGGATACTTCTGCCGGCTCTGGAACGAGCCACTTAGTCCAACAATTAGGAGAAAATTATGAGAGCAAAATTTATTGCTACTGCATTGTCATTATCTGTAATCACTCTTTCTGCTCATGCAGTCATCCCTAAAGACTCTTCGGTGAAGAAAAAGCCCCCTATAGTAATTCATAAAATTGATCTTAATACCGCAGATTTATCAACGCTTACTGGTTCTGTAAAGGGTATAGGCAAAAAACGTGCTGAAGCAATTATTGCCTATCGGAAAAGTCATCATGGATTTAAATCATTGGAAGAACTTGCCGATGTGAAGGGCTTGGGGCAGCGATTTATGACTACAAATCGAGATAAATTAAATCAGGTATTTGTTATTAGTAAAATACAATAAATCATAAACAAGTTATTTTTTAGGTCGCTGTAGTAGGTGTTACGTCCGACCTGTAAAAAATATAAACTATATCCCGGGTTTCGCTGCGTTGCACCTAGACTATTGAGGTTATCAAACTTCAATCATCTTGGGTGAGGGCTGGCGTAACTCGGGGATCTGGTTAAAAGCAAGCGGGCACGCCTAAAACCAACCAAGAATCTGGCAAAGTTGAGTGTTCCATGTTTCATAAATAGTATTAGAAGCTATTTTTTGCATTCGTGTTTTCAGTTCAAAAACTCAAAATTATCTTCATGTATAAAAATTCACTCTTTAATTTAAAATTGTTGTATAAGAACTGTCGATTTTTATCCAAATTTAGGATAAAGTAGCGCACAAAAAAAAGAACAGGATATTGCGGCTTATGTTCAGAAAATTAAGGGGTGTGTTTTCCAATGATTTATCGATTGATTTGGGAACAGCCAATACATTGATTTATGTAAGAGATAAAGGGATTGTTTTAAACGAACCCTCCGTAGTTGCTTTGCGTAATGAATCAGGACAAAAACGAGTTGCAGCTGTTGGTCTTGAAGCGAAGCGAATGCTGGGAAGGACTCCAGGCAACATTAATGCCATTAGACCAATGAAAGATGGTGTGATTGCAGACTTTTTTGTTACTGAGAAAATGTTGCAGCACTTTATACATAAAGTACATGAAAATAAATTCTTAAGACCAAGCCCACGTGTTCTGGTTTGTGTTCCTTGCGGCTCTACGCAAGTTGAACGTCGCGCAATTCGTGAGTCCGCAATGGGTGCTGGAGCGCGTGAAGTATTTCTTATTGAAGAACCTATGGCGGCTGCTTTAGGATCTGGAATGCCCGTAGAAGAGGCTAGTGGTTCTATGGTTGTGGATATAGGTGGTGGCACCACTGAAGTCGCTATTATTTCCTTAAGTGGAATTGTCTATCACCAGTCTGTTCGCATAGGCGGCGACAAGTTTGATGATGCTATTGTATCTTATGTTCGTCGTAACTACGGAACACTTATTGGTGAAACTACTGCAGAACGTATTAAACACGAAATTGGTTCAGCGTTCCCAAGTCGTGATTTATTTGAAATAGAGGTCCGTGGAAGAAATCTCGCTGAAGGCGTTCCTCGTAGTTTCATTCTAACTAGTGCAGAAATTTTAGAAGCACTGCAAGAGCCTTTATCTGGTATTGTTGGTGCTGTAAGGGCAGCGCTAGAATTGGCTCCACCTGAATTAGCAGCTGATATTGCTGAACGTGGTATGGTTCTAACTGGAGGCGGAGCTCTGTTGAAAAACATAGATACTCTGCTGATGGAAGAAACGGGCTTACCTGTATTAATAGCTGAAGATCCACTAACCTGTGTCGCACGTGGTGGTGGTAAAGCTTTAGAAACCATGGACTTGCGTGGCGGTGATTTCCTCTCAACAGAATAATACATATAACAGATTATTTAGTCGGGGCGGGTACAGTTCTATAGGATTTGTACTCGCTCTTGTCTTTTCTGTTTTTTTAATGTTCTCTGATTATCATTATCGTTATTTAGATAGTGTGCGAAGCGGCTTTTCCTTTATTGTTGCCCCCTTACAATATGCAGTAGATTATCCTGTACGCGTAATTGGCTGGGTGCAGTCACTCGTCAGCGCGAAAAAAGCATTAATTGCCGAAAATATGCAATTGCGATATCAACAAACGATGTTGGAAGCAGAATTACAAAAATTAACGGTAATCCAAAAAGAAAATTCGCAACTAAAAGAATTACTCCTTACCTCGTCACAGGCGGACATGCGTGCAATGGCGGCACAAATTCTTGCTGTGGATACCAGCAATTCACGTCAAGTAGTTGTTTTAAATAAAGGAAAACGTGATGGGGCATATGTAGGACAGCCTGTTTTGGATGCAAAAGGTGTTATGGGGCAGATTGTTGATGTTGGTCCTATAACCAGTACAGTTTTACTTATTTCTGACTCTAAAAGTGCCGTGCCTGTGCGAAACAATCGTACTGGGGAGCGGGCAATTCTTGTTGGAACAAATGATATAGAGAAGTTATCCCTAATTAACTTACCAAAAACCTCCTCAATTCATCCTGGCGATGTATTAGTCACCTCCGGTTTGGACAGACATTATCCAGAAGGTTATCCTGTAGGATTCGTGGAAGAAGTGAATAGTATTCCTGGCGAGGATTTTGTGAAAGTGAAAGTGAAATCTGTCGCACTGCTCAATCGTAATCGACTTGTATTACTGATCTGGCCTGATGCTGAACAAGAGCAATTGAATGAACAAATTAATGAGCGATTAAATGCCAAGGAGACCATGTGATTAGAAATCTTCGCATACGGTTGTGCTTGGGATTTATTATAGCTCTTCTTTTATCCATATTACCTATGCCGGAATTAATTTCTGCTTTTCGACCCCCTTGGGTTTTGTTGCTTGTACTTTATATAGAATATTTTTTGCCAGGTAATTTTAGACTGACTACATTATTGTTCGTGGGACTGTTATTAGACGTGTTACTCGCCACAGTAATTGGTGAACATTCATTTGCTTTACTTTTTGTCACCTGGATTGCTTCCAGCAAATCGCGACGGTTTCAGTTTTTTTCAATGATGCAACAAATTTTTTTAATTGGATTCTTTTGTCTTTTATATCAATCTATTATTTCTTTAATCACCGCGCTACTTGGTTTCAATTACAGCTTATTTACACCCGTAGCGAGTGCTTTGGTGGGTATGTTTCTCTGGCCATGGATTCGCTTACTTGGAGAAGATACGCTGCTGAAGCGATTGGTTTATCGCTGAATCCTCATTCCCGGACTTAGTGAGGGGTCTCGATGCTGTAGCCCTGTATTACGATGGAGATCCCCGTTGTACTCGTGATAGGCGTCGGGTTACTTGAAATGGTGCTGTATTGTTCGGTATTCACCAGGCTGTAAATCCTCTAATTTCCAATTACCAATTTGATGTCGTACCAATCTTAAAGTGGGAAAGCCAATTGCTGCGGTCATTTTGCGAACCTGATGATTTTTTCCTTCTTTTAAAATGATTTCTAGCCAGCAGGTAGGGATATTTTGTCTGAAGCGAATTGGCGGATTACGAGGCCATAACTGCGGTTCGTCTATAAGTTTTACTTCGGCAGGTAAAAATGTAATGTCTTTAAGGACCAAGCCTTTTTTAAGTGGTTCCAAATCTGCTTGAGAGGGTATGCCTTCTACTTGAACCCAATAATATTTTCTTTTTTCAAATTTGGGATGAGTTAATTGGTGTTGCAATAGGCCATCGTTTGTTAATAATAGCAATCCTTCACTATTTTTATCTAATCGGCCTGCTGCGTAAAAATGGGGCTTATGAATAAAAGTAGCTAATGTATGTTCTGGATTATCTCCAGAAAATTGGCTGACGATACCATAGGGCTTATTGAACAATATAATTTCAGGCATTAGATATTATCAAAAAAGTAGAGTGGGCTTATAGTAGGTGTTTTCTATATTGCGAGCAATTCCTTTACCCAATTCATTGTTTTTATAGGTTAATTATTGTACAATAACCAGCATTGTAAAATTATGTCTGGGTGTATATTGTAGATGAAATACTCGATACTTGTTTCGCTTTTCTTTTGTCAATTTGCCTATGCAATGAATCATATTGTAATGGTTGGGGATGAAAAAGTAGAAATTAAGCATTTAGTAGGCAAAGGAAAAACTTATATCCATTTGCATCATAATGAACAAACCGCTTTAAAAGCAGCTCAAACAGTGATTCAAAAGGAAGGGGGGAGTCTTATTGCCTTGGTCCATTCTGGAGGTCGTAACATCGTATTTCATTTAAATAACCAACGTTATGAGTTTGATCCCAATCGTATTTTTACAGATAACGGGATTAAAAAAACCTTATCGCAGTTTGGCCAATATAATCCCCAGGCGCATCGCGAAGTAAATAAACTGGCAACTAAAATCAAACAATTGTTGCCAAAAGGCAAAGTCGTTGCTGTTCATAACAATTCAACTTATTCACTTAAGGATTATCTACCTGGGAAGACATTAGAAAATGATGCGCAGGCAATTCATATGACTCCTGAAAATTATTTTCGTAATTTTTATTTAGTTACCAAAATCAATGATTTTCTCCGTTTAAAAAGCAAAGGGTATAATGGAGTTTTACAAAAACCTTCTGCAACAGATGATGGATCTTTGTCCATATATTTATCAAAAAATGATTATATCAACGTTGAAGCTGGATATGATCAGCTGATCGAGCAAATTAAAATGTTGCAACATGCATAAGCTGGCAGAATTAAATACCTAGCATTTCTTTTTCATCTTTCAATGTCGCTCAGTCAGAAAAAGGCATAGGTAGCTAAGCTGAGCATACATTTTTCATCATAAATTTTAAATCTGACATCAGATTGACGCATAAAAAGCTCGGTATTTAATTCAGTCTGCTTAGTAAGCATCCAAGTGAAGTAATTAAATAGAAATGATACTTGGGATTCCAAGTTATCACATGCTATCATTGCCTTTTCTCTAATTTTACGGAGTTGTCAATGACATACGATAAAATCAAAGTGCCTTCACAAGGTGAAGCAATTACTGTTGCTCAGGATCTGTCACTTCGTGTCCCTAATAATCCCATTATTCCTTTTATTGAGGGTGATGGTATTGGTGTTGATGTAACACCTCCCATGATTCGAGTCGTTGATGCTGCAGTCGCTAAAGCATACGGCGATAAGAGAAAAATTGCTTGGATGGAAGTTTATGCCGGTGAAAAAGCAACTAAAGTGTATGGTCCCGATCAATGGTTGCCTAAAGAAACCCTAGATGCGATGAAAAAATATGTTGTTTCAATTAAAGGCCCATTAACGACCCCAGTTGGTGGTGGGATTCGTTCACTCAATGTGGCAATTCGCCAAGAAATGGATCTCTATACCTGTTTACGACCAATTCGTTATTTCGAGGGTGTTCCAAGTCCACTCAAAGAACCAGAAAAAACAGACATGGTTATTTTTAGGGAAAATTCAGAAGACATTTATGCCGGTATTGAATGGCAAGCGGATACTCCTGAAGCGAAAAAAGTGATTGAATTCTTAATGAAGGATATGGGCGTTAAAAAAATCCGTTTTCCTGAGCACTGCGGAATAGGGATTAAACCCGTTTCTAAAGCTGGGACTACACGTTTAGTAAGAGCTGCAATCCAATATGCGATTGATAATGACCGCCATACGGTAACTTTAGTTCATAAAGGCAACATTATGAAATTTACCGAAGGTGCGTTTAAAGACTGGGGCTATCAAGTCGCACGTGATGTTTTTGGCGCTAAAGAATATGAAGGCGGCCCCTGGTTGGAAATCAAGAATCCTAAAACAGGCAAGCAAATCATCATCAATGATGTAATTGCTGATGCGTTCCTGCAACAAATTCTTTTAAGACCAGAAGATTACAGTGTAATCGCTACACTTAATTTGAACGGTGATTATATTTCTGACGCTTTGGCTGCTCAAGTAGGCGGTATTGGTATTGCTCCAGGAGCAAATATTAGTGATGAAGTTGCTGTATTTGAAGCAACGCATGGAACAGCACCGAAATATGCAGGAAAGAATAAAGTAAATCCAGGTTCAATTATTCTTTCTGCTGAAATGATGCTCCGTCATATGGGATGGAATGAAGCTGCGGATTTAATTATCAAAGGCATGCAAGGTGCTATAGCAGCCAAAACTGTAACTTATGACTTTGAGCGTGGTATGATCGGTGCTACTTTGGTGAGTAGCTCTGGTTTTGGAGATGAGATAATTAAGCATATGTAAATTGAGTGGATATCCAATAGCCGAGGTGAATTGCAGAGTAATTTAAGGGAAGACGGAGATGGTCTCCTAAGATTCACTGTGCTTTACCTAGGCTACAATGTGTATCTTTTTCAGTTTATCGCTTAATGAATGCTATCTAACCAATATGTTTTTGATTATTTCAAAGACTAATTTTTTCATTAAAAATAACTGATTTTACTGGCCAAAAGTGCATAGTGAGTCTATAAAAATAATATAGAGGTTGTATATTATGACTGGGCAAAATCTAGAGGAAATTGTAAGGCATAAAGTCGCTGAGCCGGAACAGAGCACAGAGATTAGAGTGCCTAGAAAGTACAAAGTGGTGTTGCTCAATGATGATTATACACCTATGGATTTTGTAGTTGATGTACTGAAGCATTTTTTTCATCTTAATGAAGAAATTGCAATTCAGGTGATGTTACAGGTTCATATCCAAGGAAAAGGCGTGTGTGGGGTATTTACACGAGATATAGCAGAAACAAAAGTAGCTCTGGTAAATGAGTACGCCAGAATGAATCAGCACCCATTGCTATCGAGCATGGAACCCGAGTAAATTGCTATGGGCTGAAGAGGAGCAACGACAATGTTAAATAAAGAACTTGAATTCACCTTGAATTTAGCTTTCAAGGAAGCCAAAGAGAAACGTCATGAATTTATGACCGTTGAGCATTTGTTGTTGTCATTGCTTGATAACCCAGCGGCAGGAAGTGTATTGCAAGCATGTGATGCAAATATTGAAGCCCTGCGCCGTGATTTAATTGAATTCATTGATGAAACCACTCCTAGAATCCCTGAGGATGAATTAGACAGGGAAACTCAACCTACTTTAGGCTTTCAACGTGTATTGCAACGCGCAGTCTTTCATGTTCAATCTGCAGGAAAAACAGAGGTAACAGGGGCTAACGTTTTAGCAGCAATTTTTAGTGAACAAGAAAGTCAGGCAGTTTATTTCTTACGCCGTGAGAATATCACCCGACTTGATGTGATTAACTATATTTCTCATGGTGTTTCTAAGTATCAAAACAATGATATGCATGAGAACATGAACTCTATGGAAGATGATATGAGTTCATCAGAAGGCAATGAATCACCTCTAGAAAGTTATTGTACAAACCTCAATAGACGTGCGAAACAAGGAAAAATTGATCCTTTAATCGGACGTCATGAAGAAATACAACGTACCATTCAGGTATTGTGTCGTCGCAGAAAAAATAATCCTTTGCTCGTTGGTGAAGCAGGGGTTGGTAAAACCGCAATTGCGGAGGGATTGGCACGACGTATCGTGGATGGTGAAATACCTGATGCGATCCGTGATTGTATAGTCTATTCACTTGATCTGGGTGCGTTACTTGCAGGTACTAAGTACCGAGGAGATTTTGAAAAGCGATTAAAAGCCGTATTAAAGCAATTAGGACAACAAGAAGGGGCTGTTCTATTTATCGATGAAATTCATACTATTATTGGTGCTGGTGCAGCTTCAGGCGGTGTCATGGATGCATCAAACCTTATTAAACCCTTGCTTGCAAATGGCGAGCTAAAATGCATTGGTTCAACAACCTATCAAGAATACCGAGGCATATTTGAAAAAGACAGGGCCTTGGCAAGACGTTTCCAAAAAATCGATATTCCTGAGCCTACAGTCGATGAAACCTTTGAAATATTGAAAGGATTGAAAGGGCGATTGGAGGAACACCATGGTGTGAAATTTACAATTCCTGCCTTAAAAGCTGCTGCTGAGTTGTCTGCAAAATACATTAATGATCGATTTTTGCCTGATAAAGCAATTGATGTTGTTGATGAAGCAGGCGCTTATCAAAATTTATTAACAGCAAGCAAACGTAAAAAAATAATTAGTGTTACTGAAATTGAGAGTGTTGTTGCAAAAATTGCACGTATACCCATCAAGAAGGTCTCTGCTCGTGATAAAGATACCTTACGCAATTTGGAACGTGATTTGAAGCTTCTAGTATATGGACAAGATCAAGCAATTACTGCATTAGCTTCTGCGATTAAATTAGGTCGTTCAGGTCTGAGAGATCCACAAAAACCAGTAGGTTGTTTCTTATTCGCCGGACCAACAGGTGTTGGAAAAACAGAGGTGACGCGACAATTGGCTAATGTTTTAGGCATCGAATTACTTCGTTTTGATATGTCTGAATACATGGAAAAACATACTGTCTCACGTTTAATTGGAGCTCCCCCAGGGTATGTTGGTTATGATCAAGGGGGATTGTTGACAGAAGCCGTGACTAAAAATCCTCATGCTGTACTGTTGCTTGATGAAATCGAAAAGGCTCATCCAGATGTATTTAACTTGCTGTTACAAATTATGGACCATGGGACTTTAACTGATACTAATGGTCGTCAAGCCGATTTTAGGCACATCATTTTGGTAATGACATCAAATGCTGGTGCAGGAGAGATAGTACGAAATTCCATCGGTTTTTCACAACAAGACAACAGCAATGATGGCCTAGAAGTGATTAAAAAACAATTTAGTCCTGAATTTAGAAACAGACTCGATGCCATCATTAACTTTGCTCCATTGGATGCAATCACCATTGGTCTTGTAGTTGATAAGTTTATTATGGAGTTGGATGAACAGTTAAGTCATAAAGGGGTTACCTTTAACGTGGATAAAATGGCTCGTGAATGGCTTATTGAACATGGCTATGACAAAGTCATGGGCGCTCGCCCAATGGCCAGATTGATTCAAGAAAATGTTAAAAAACCTCTGGCTGATGAGCTTTTATTCGGTAAGTTGATGCATGGTGGTCATGTAACCTTAAAAGTTAAAGATGGAAAATTACATTTTGATAGTCATGATCATAGAGAGGGCGTTTTTTAAATGACGTTGAGTGTAATAATAATAACCAAAAATGAAGAAAGGAATATAAGAAGGTGTCTCGAATCCGTTCGATTTGCTGATGAAATAATTGTCCTGGATTCGGGAAGCACCGATAAAACAGTAGCAATAGCCAAAGAATATACGGAACATGTTTTTTCTACTGACTGGCCGGGTTATGGGGTTCAAAAACAAAGAGCCTTATCAAAAGCTCGGGGTGACTGGGTGTTGAATCTTGATGCTGATGAATCAGTTGGTGAGGAATTACAAAGAGAAATCATGGATGCTATGGCCTCTAATTCTGCGGATGCTTTTAGAATAGCAATTCAAATGCATTTTTATAATCAACCCCTAAAGTACTCTTCTAGTCCCAAGCGTCATATTCGTCTTTTTAAACGTGCAAATGCGCATTTTAGTGATGATATTGTGCATGAAAAAATAGTGCTTCCAGAGGGTACACGTATTGGTAAAATTAAAACCGCCATTATGCACCACTCATTTAAAGACGTCAGTCATGTCTTATATAAAATGAATAAATATTCGTCGTATAGTGCAAAAACATACATACAAAAGAAAAGAACCCCCAGTTTTATGAAAACGATGGCCAGCACTTCATGGATGTTCCTCCGGTGTTATATCTTGCAATGTGGTTTTTTGGATGGCAGAATAGGTTTCTTATTTGCAGTATTTAATGCACAAGGAACTTTTTATCGTGGCATTAAGCAATTGTATCAAGATATTGATATGGAACAATTGCCTTCTTTGGCAAAAAATACAGAGGAATTAATTTGATACGAAGCTTCTTAGAGGGAAAAGTTAATTTAATTGCACCAACCTTTCTTGTTTTATTGGTTTTTTTTATTCCTATAAGCACCAGTATTAAATCAATTTTATTGATATTAAGCTTGCTTGCTTTGCTATTAACTCCTTATTACAGACAATTTTTGCCTTACGCTTTTAATACCTTATGGGCTCGTTCCGGACTTGTTTTGTTTTTGTTTGTTCTTATTGCCTGTTCCTGGTCTCAAGCCCCATTTTCCTTACAATATAATGTTATTGATAAATATTCTAAACTCCTTTTCTTACCCATTCTTGCTGTGGGGTTTGTTAAACCAAAGACAAGGCTGTGGGTTTTGAATTCTTATATATTGGTGATGTTACTCACTAGCATTCTTTCATTTCTTAAGGAGAAACAACTTCTCGCGATAAACACTGAAGACCCGGGATATATTTTCTATAATCATATCGTTACGGGTTTTATGATTGCCTTAGGAGTTTATTTTGCCCTAATTTTATTATTGCAGAATAATAAAAGTGGTTGGATGCGGTTTTTTTACTTACTTATGGCATTAGTGGGAAGTTATCAAATATTATTTATTAATACTGGAAGAACAGGCTATGTGACTTACGGCATTTTAATGTCCTTGGTTATCTTACAAAAATTTACACCTAAAAAAGCACTTATAGGGATGGTGGTATTTGTTGGAGCAATGAGTTTAGCCTACGTGCTAAGCCCCGTAATGCACGAGAGAACTCTTTCAATGATAAATGAAATCAAGCTATTGCAAAACAATCAGGCGGACACCTCCTTAGGTTTTAGAATCCAGTTTCATCAATATGCCCAATCTTTATTTGAAAAGCATCCAATTTTAGGAGTGGGCACTGGAGGATTTCAGTATAACTTTGTTAAAGATCAACCGATTCCTTCTTGGGGGCATAAGCTTAATGAGCCCCATAGCCAATATTGGCTGACCCTTTCAGAACTTGGTTTGGCAGGGATTGTACTTTTCCTTTTTTTTATAGGCGCATTGTTTACAACTATGGTGCAGTTAAATGAAATGAAACCATTTCTTTTAGGCCTGCTGGTTTCTTTTTGTATCTTATCTTTTTCAGATACTGTATTTTGCTATTCAACAATAGGCTATCTATTAATACTTTTCAGCGCTTTGAGTTTTGGTGAATTAATTGAAAAAAATGAAGAGGGTGCAGTTCACACCATGTCCCCTTTGGAGATCCCTCCTTGTACTCGCGATGACGTGGGTTCTTTGTCCTAATCCTGGCTACAAATCACAAGCTATGTTCCTAAATATCTTCTAACTGCACCGGCCAAAGATGATAAAAATGATGTACTGGACCATTTCCCTGACCAACACTTTCTTCTTTTGCGGCGTTTATGGCATGGAATAAATAATTCTTTGCGATGCGGCATGATGTAATTAAATCTATGTTTTGAGCAAGACAGGCCGTTATTGCAGCGGAAAGGGTACAGCCAGTACCATGAGTGTTTTTGGAATGAATCCTTGGGCTTCTAAACCAATGAACGTCTGTATTTGTTCCTATTAATAAATCATTCGACTCCTGAGATGACAGATGTCCCCCTTTGAGTAAAACATATTTAGGACCAAAATCGAGTAATTTGTTTCCAACATCCAACATTTCTTCTTCATTGTTTGCGTGCAGCCCCGTAAATGTAGCTGCTTCCGGAAGATTCGGTGTAATTAACGTTGCAAGTGGCATCAGTTGAGTGATTAGTGAACTTACTGCTTCAGGTAATAATAAAGGATCCCCACTTTTAGCGACAGTTACAGGATCAATAATAATAGGAATATCTATCGCTCTGTTTTTCAGGAATGAAGAAACCAATTCGATGATGTCGCTATTAAAGAGCATGCCAATTTTTATACTGTCAGGTTTAATGTCATCAAATAAAGCATGAAGCTGATCGTCTATGGCTTGTAATGGGATATTGTAGAAGTGTCTAACACCACGGGTGTTTTGTACTGGTAAGGCAGTAAGAACCGTCATTCCATAACATCCAAATGCCGAAAAGGTTTTTAGATCTGCTTGAATTCCTGCGCCACCAGAACCATCAAATCCTGCTATAGATAAAGCTTTATAGTGCATCTTGCGATACTCCCTCAATTGCTTGTGACATTAAGGACCAATCAGGATGAAATAAATTATCGATAAATACCTGTTTGAATGCGGCAGGCCCTTTTATGTGTTCATGAGCCAATTGTCCGCATAAACCAAAATAAGCAGTTGCTTGCAGCGCTGCTTGGAAATAATCGGAATGACAGGCAATGAATGCGCTAAGAACGGCAGTCATCGTACAACCCATTCCTGTAATAAGTGGCATAAAGCTTGAACCAAAGGGCAGTATTTTGTGATCCACGCCATTGGTTATAAAATCTTCGGGGCCGCTAATCACAACTGTTTTTTGTGATTGCGCCAGCACTTGAGCACTTTTGATTGCGTCAGTAACAGGGTCTGCGCTTTCAACTCCTTTTGTCGCCCCATTTGAACCCGCTAATGAGATGATTTCACTGGCATTCCCTCTAACGACTTGGGCATAAGGAAGTAATCTCATTGCCGAAGAAGTACGGAGCTTACTTGCTCCAGCACCCACAGGATCTAGAATTAATGGTTTACCTATAGCGTGTGCAACATGAGCTGCGAGTAAGGCTCTTTCCATAAAGGCATCATCTAGAGTACCTATGTTGACATAAATAACTTGACTAAGATGGGCTAATTCTTCAATTTCTGCTTGAGACTCAGACATAAGGGGGGCAGCGCCTAAAGCCAAAAGACTATTGGCCATAAAATCCATGGTGACGTAATTGGTTAGGCAAAGTATTAATGGTTTTTGCTTCTTTAATAAAGTGATAGTAGATTGTATCTGATCGAGCATGTAAGTTCCTGATGGTTATACTTCGCCGAATTATAGAAGCCGCGAAGTATATATCGGAAGTTTACCAAGCTGCAATTTTCTCTTCTGGCCTCAATGAGCATTCTTCTGATATAGAACCATCATTACATACAACGAGCCCCGTTATGGTATAAGTAGTTACAGGACCGCCTTTCCATAAGCAGCAACCCCGAAAGAGTTGTAAATCCATTACAGCATGTGGTGTGCAATAACAGGTAGAGTAAAAACCATTTTTACAAACAAGTCGTCCAGCTGAAGAGTCGCAATAACTAATTCCGCCCATATTACTGCAGCAGCCATCTATATAAAATTTAGTTCCTTGGGCCGCTTGTGCGGGTGAGATCAGAATACTTAATATACTTGCATAGAAAAAAGCTTTAAGTGAGTGCATCTTGATTTCTCGAGTTATTTTTCTTTTTATCTGTTTAGAATAACATAGGGCCTGTTTACATTTCTACTATCTTGGCCAACCTGGGTCTGAAATGACTTGAAAATAATTGGGGTAAAGTCCAAATAGGTAGCTGACTGCTAAACCGGCGAGAAGACCAAACAAATGGGATTCCCAAGATATGCCTTTTTCTTTGGGGAAAATACCAAAAAAAATACCAGCAAAATAGTAGATGCTGATGATTCCCAAGATTATGGTAGTTAAAGTACCCTTTTGATAGATATTACTCACTAAAAACCCCCAATAACCGGTAATCAGGCCACTAGCCCCTACATGTAAGCCAGGTTTGGCAAAGCACCAAATAGCAATCCCACTTAAGATGGTAATCATTACTGTAACCACTAGAAAATAGTTAAGTCCGTTGATCAAAATGAAATTGCTTAAAACCACCAAAGGAATTGAATTAAAAAAAATGTGATTGAAATTGGCATGCAGCAGTGGGGCAAATAAGATCCCGGGCATGCCGCGGATTTGTCTTGGGATAATACCTAGAAATAATATTTTTCTATAGACCAGGCTTACAAAAAAGAAAAGCCAGGGTATTAACAAAATAATTTCCAAAATGGGAATGTTATTTTTTGTTTGGCTTATAATGAAATCAAGACTATTGTTTAATTCTTCAAGCATTTTTTACGTATCCGTTTACGCCCAATGTACCGAAAGGCAGCATTTGGCATATGTTTGGCGCGAAAAGAAAATTCGGAAGCCTCACATACGGATGTATATTAGGTTTCCTCAGCATCGTTTAAGCGCAACCAGGGCTCAAATCCAACCTTTCACCAAAATTCAAGAATCCCTCCTGAGCAGATACTTTTTTACTCGTTGATTTGAGTGATCTCGCAAGTTAAATTACCTTGTGCCAAGAGTATCTCGATTGAGTCGCCCATAGTTACTTGTTGACTGGAAAACAACACCTTATTTTCTTTCGTTGCAATTGCATATCCTCTATCCAGTGTAGCCAAGGGGCTGACTGCATGCAAGGTAGACAGTTGAGTTCTTAATTGATATTTAAGTTGATTCATTTTATTTTGCATGTGTTGGATTAACTGCAAAGTAATTTTTTGTAACAGTATCTGTGTTTGTTTGATTTGTGTTTTGGGGTTTTTAGCGTTCAGATGATTGATGCACAGATGCAATTGATGTGTTTTTTGTTTGATAAGATACACCATATGAGCAATTAATTGCCGTTCCAGATAATCGGATGTTTGCCAGTAACTCGCAATCGCTTTTTGTGGTGATGATATCTTGTCGATTAAATGCTGTAGTTTAATTTGGTATTTTTGCAAAAATCGATGGGTTGCTTCATGCATTCGTGAGATAGAGTGATTTAATAATTTAACCAATTCATTACAATCAGGCGTTACCGCGGTAGCGGCAGCAGTAGGTGTTTCTGCCCTATAATCCGATACAAAGTCAGCAATTGTAAAATCTGTTTCATGCCCTATCCCAGATACCGTAGGGATTGAGCTCCTTGCAATATGACGCGCTAATTGTTCGTCATTAAACGCCCAAAGATCTTCAATACTTCCTCCACCACGCGCAAGAAGAAGTACATCACATCTTTGTTCCTTATTCGCCAGTTCTAATGCATGAATTAATTGTTGTGCCGCACCAGCACCTTGTACTTCACTGGGATAAATTATGACCTTTGCCAAGGGGAATCGACGAGCAAGAGTGGATAATATATCGCGAATTGCGGCCCCAGTGGTTGAAGTGATTACTCCGATGATACGAGGCATGATCGGAATAGGTCTTTTTTTTGCGGTGTCAAATAAACCCTCTAAGGCAAGTTTATTTTTTAACGCTTCAAAACGTTGATAGAGCGCACCAAGACCTGCTTCGGTAATTTGTTCCACGATCAATTGATAATCGCCACGTGCTTCATAAAGGCTTAATCTTCCACTGGCAATTATATGTTGGCCATCGGTTAGTTTATGCGCACTGACATGGCGATTTTTAAAGTAAACGCAACGGATTTGGGCGTTGCTGTCTTTTAGGGTAAAATAAAAATGTCCTGAGGAGGGTTTACTCAAATTAGAGAGTTCTCCTTCAACATCGACTATTCCCAGTTCATTTTCAAGATAGCTTTTAACTTGCCGGTTGAGCTGAGTTACTGTAAGAATTTTGTTTTGTTTTTCCATGATAAGTTAAAAATATCCCATAAAAATGAAAACAAATAGAAAACAATCCTTTTGGTTTAAATTTTAAGCATAACAACAGTATTCCATCTTTAAGACGCAGAGTAACAAAATTCATCGCAGACTTACAGCACGAAAGAGTGAACTTCATGAATGAGCCATCTTGGCAAACCTTCTAAGAATAGGCTATGATCTTTTCTCTAAAAAATAAGAATAATAATAAAATGAACTCTTTCTTCAAAAATAGAAAATTAGGTATTTTCTGCTCATTTTTGTTTTTCCTCATCACCATGAGCATCACTGGTTGTGTTGACTTATCAGGTGGCAGGGCTTCTGAGAAAAAACCAATACCAAAGATCGCTCAATCGGTGGTCCATCAACCTACATCTCAGAAATCAACGAAACAAGTGAAAACGGTAAAGGCGAGTAAAACTCAATCCTACCGGGGTGAAGTACATACGATGTTAGGTGGCCTTGGACTTTTTAGTACGGGTATGCGAACACTGAGTGGAACTGTTGTTGAGGAATGTAATATACCAGCACCCAGTAATATGTGGTACAACGCCGGTAATGTGACGCGTTCTATAGTTTCTTATTATCAAAAACATAAGATGCACCGACCTATTATTCTAGTAGGGCATTCTTTGGGTGCTAATGAGCAAATTAAAGTAGCACGTAATCTTGATAAAGCAGGCATCCCAGTAGATTTACTCGTTACTGTAGATGCGGTGTCTCAAACAATTGTACCTCCTAATGTGAAGCATGCGATGAATTTTTACAAACCTGGTTTTGTTCCTATGTTTAGTGGTTTGAAACTCAGGGCAGTAAATCCAGAAAAAACTCGTATTGACAATATCAATGTCGCTACGATAAAAGGAATTGAAGTGAATCATTTCACGATTGATAAAGATCCTGTGGTTCAAGCAATGATAATGGATGAAGTAAAAAAGGTGTTGAGTAATGCAAATAAAGCAAAAGGGTAAAAAAGATTGTCCTCGTGTCTGCGTTATTGGATCAGGTCCTAGTGGACTTGCTGCAATTAAAAATTTGCAAGAACAGGGAGTAACTGATATCACCGTCTTCGAAAAAAATAATCAGATCGGTGGTAACTGGGTATATGATGAAAAAAATAATCATTCCAGTGTTTATGAAACCACACATATTATCAGTTCCAAGCGTTGGTCGGAGTTTGAAGATTTTCCTATGCCGGCGCACTTTCCTGATTATCCAGCACATGCCTTGGTTTTAGATTATTTCAAAAGTTATGCTGATCATTTTGATTTGGTTAAGTACATCCGTTTTAATACCAATGTTGTAAAGGTACAACATACCGATCAACATCAATGGAACGTTCTTTTTGAAAACGATCAAGGTACTCATGAAGAGTGTTTCGATTATTTGTTAATTGCCAATGGGCATCATTGGGACCCTTTCATGCCAGAATATCCAGGTACATTTTCTGGACAGTTGCTCCATTCGCATCAATATAAAAAAGCCTCGGTTTTTAAGGATCAACGTGTTTTGGTAGTTGGAGGGGGAAATTCTGCTTGTGATATAGCCGTAGAGATAGCTCGTATTTCGCCTAAAACCTGTATTAGTATGCGTAGAGGCTATAATATTTTTCCTAAATTTGTGTTTGGTAAACCGACTGATGATGCTGTGGCTAAAATCAGATGGATGCCTTCATGGTTAAGACAGAAAGTTTTGAGCTTTTTTATTCGTATTCTTCAAGGTCGATATGCGAAATATAAATTAATGAAGCCTGATTGTGGTCCTTTAGAAATTCACCCAACCATTAATTCAGAATTGCTGTATTTTATTAGGCATGGAGAAATTTTTCCTCGCCCTGGAATTACTCATTTCGAAGGAAATCGAGTTTATTTTACTCATGGCAACTATGAGGAGTTTGATACAGTAATTTTTGCCACAGGGTACAAAATCAGTTTCCCATTTCTTGATAAAGAAATTGCAGACTTTAGTAACTCTACCAAAATTCCGCTTTATCGAAAAATGATGCATCCAGACTATGATAATTTATATTTTATTGGTTTATGTCAGCCTCAAGGGTGTATTTGGCCTCTTGCGGATTATCAATCAAAAATAGTAGCACGTATCATTATGGGTACTTTAAAGCGACCTGATAAATTGCACGAAAAAATAATTCAAGAAATGAATAAACCCCATTATCGATTTAAATCGCATATACGACATGCCGTAGAAGTGGATTATCATAAATTCCGCCAAGAATTATTGGATATGCTGGAAGCCTAGGTGGTTTTTTCTTAGCCTGGGTTTAGCGCAGCAACGCTCTGTTATCCCGAGCAAGGCGAGGGCTCTCCATGCTTGTAGCACAGCACGCAGGTTGGCCCTTGGCCTATCAAAACAGCTATCATACGACTGGGTGTGTTGGGCTAAGGAACAACCTACCTGTTCAAACCAGTTATCGATAGAGGCTAATAAAACCAAGTTACTTTTTCACCGCCATGGAAATTGGGTTCCCTGCTCTGCACCCAGCCTAGTTTTTAATGCCGAGACTCTTGTCGTTTAATGAGTGCGCACATTAATTTTTCAATATTAGTAACATGAGGCTTTTCTTGAAGTATCATTGCTTTAGTCCGTTCTTCACAATATCCTTTTACTTCTTTATCTGGAAAAATATAGAACTTTTTTTGTTCCACTTCATGAACTATGTGTTCTGCTATATCGACTGCAGATCGAGAATGCGATAAAAGTGACTTTAATGCCTCATGAAAAGAGGAGTTTGTATTGGTTGTATGAGATAAAAGCGCTGTATCTGTAAAAGATGGAAAAACCACTGAGACATCCACTGGCTTGTTCAGGCGCACTAAATCAAAATACAAAGACTCAGATAAAGCAAGTACTGCATGTTTTGACATCGCATAAGAAGCTGTTTGTGACCCTGTACACAAAGCATATAAACTCGCTACATTAATGATATGTGAATGAACAGTTTGACGAAATAAGAAAGGAGTAAATGCTTGAATGATATGAATCATCCCATATAGATTAACCTCCATAACCTTTTGGATATGTTCAGGACATAAGTCCCAAAGAGGTGCTAATTGTCCTATGATACCTGCGTTATTATAGATCCAATCAACACGTTCCAACTGCTCCTCAATCTGCTTCACTAACTGTGCTACTTCATTCGGTTGGGTCACATCACATGGAATTTCCAGAATTTTTTCTGGGAATTGGGATAATAGTCGTTCAGCCTCTTGTTTGAGTTTAATGCCATCTTTATCCACCATAACTACAGTGTTACCTCGTTGTAAATTGACTTCGCTTAACGCTAAGCCAATTCCATTTGCAGCTCCGGTGATTACAGCTACTTTCATTTTCTTTCCTTTTGCTATAATGTTTTATAAATAATACAAACATAAGGATGCTATTTTGAAAAACGGTGACGAAATACCAGAACCTTATGAGTATCCTGATGAGCCTAATGAGTATCCATCAGAACCAGAGCCCTATGAGCCAGATACTCCTGGAACTCCTGAGCCTGAGCCATCACAACCCCATGAGCCCAATTGGGAGTAGCCTTTGTATCGTGTCTCACGTACCGAAAGGTTGTATTTGGTAAAGCTTAAGCTCTCACCCATTGCCATTTAGTTAGGTGAATATCCCTTCTCCCCGCAGGGAGAAGGTGCCCATTAGGTCCGATGAGGGTAATTGATTCGGTTAGTGGACCCTCAGCCCGGTTCCTCTCCCACAAATGGGGGAGGGGTTTTTCTCGTATTCACCCAGGCACAACGCCCTATACACTATTAGTGCCCATTTATAAGCAGATCTAAGGCTTTCCCTATGTCTTTAGCCCTCATTAAACTCTCTCCAATAAGAAATGTATTAATTCCGTGAGATTGCATCAAATCGATATCTGTATGTGTATTAATACCACTTTCAGTAATGGTTATTCTGTCTTGAGGAATGTATTGTTTTAACTGGATACTGAGTCGAATGTCTGTGTTAAACGTATGAAGGCTACGATTATTAATACCTATTAAAGGCGTAGGCAAACGCAGTGCGCGTTCCAGTTCTTCTTTGCTATGACTTTCTACCAGTACCGCCATTTGCAGTTCATGCGCTAATTGGCAAAAATCAGCAAGTTGGATATCATCAAGTAAGGCAACAATCAGTAAGATACAATCCGCGCCTAATGCCAGGCTTTCATAAATTTGATAGGGATCAATTATAAAGTCTTTGCGGAGTACCGGTAATTTGCAATGATTTTTTGCTTGAGCTAAATAATCAGGGTGACCCTGAAAAAAATCAACATCAGTAAGAACAGAAAGGCAACGTGCCCCGTGTTGTGCATAGATTGTTGCAATCTCCTCTACATTAAAATCTTCTCTGATTAACCCTTTGCTAGGGGAGGCGCGTTTAATTTCTGCAATAATTGCCGGGGCTTGATCTATGGTCAACGCAGTAACGAAATCTCGTCGATCCATAATGGGTTGTTGTACCAACCAATTTAACGGTTTGTTTTTTTTGGCCAGAGCAACTTCTTCCTGCTTACGTTCGGAAATACGTAGTAATACACTATTCATGATGCGATTCTTTATTTAAAGTTTGAGTTAGTTGACTAAGTTGAGTAAAACATTGATTGGCTTTGCCGCTATCTATTGCGATCGCCGCTTGCTCTAATGCCTCCGCAAAAGAAGTATTTTCGTCAGCACAGTAAATCGCTGCAGCGGAATTTAATAAAACCATATCACGTGCCGCTCCTTGTTTTCCAGAAAATACATCCTGAATAAATTCTAAACTTTGACGTGGTGAATCAACAATCACATCATCTAAAGAATGGCGCTCTAGGCCATAGTTTTCTGGACTAATTATCCAATGATTAAAAGTTCCTTCCCGATATTCAATTACATCTGTAGGTGCTGCAACACTGATTTCATCTAATCCATCTTGAGAGCTGACTACTAAAGCTCGTTCACTTCCCAAATGAGCAAGAACTGCAGCTAAGGGTTGTTGCCATGCTGTTGAAAATACACCTACGACTTGTTTCTTTACTCGAGCTGGGTTAATTAAGGGGCCTAATAAATTGAAAAAAGTTCGAATACCCAATTGTTGTCGTGCAGTTCGTGCGTATTGCATGGCAGGGTGGTAGTGGGGGGCAAATAAAAATGCCAAACCGCATTGTCGGATACACGTTTGGACTTGATGATCGGTAAGAGTCAATATGAAACCTGCCTGTTCTAATAGGTCGGCACTTCCACTACGACTCGAAACAGAGCGATTTCCATGTTTTGCGACGGGAAAACCTGCCGCTGCCACTACAAAGCTACATGCCGTAGATACATTAAATGTATTTTTTCCATCACCGCCGGTGCCAACGATATCAATCAGATTCGAACCGAGCTCTATAGGATGAGCCAATTGCTGCATAACCTCCGCTGCAGCGATTAATTCCTCTGTGGTTTCACCCTTCATCCGCATGAGGGCTAAAAATGTTGCGATTTGTGCATCATTATATTCACCTGACATACACGCATGAATGACTTTATGCATTTGTTCTGGGCTTAAGCTTTTTTTAGCGATCAGGTGTTCAAAAAGGAGATTGGGTTTCATATTGTAAAAAATTCTCTAATAATTGCAGGCCATACTGGCTTAATATTGCTTCTGGATGGAATTGTAGACCAAAAACAGGGTATTGACGATGTGAAATCGCCATAATTGTATCATTTGCCCAGGCATCGATAGATAGGCATTCTGGAAGACTGTCTTTTTCTACTGCTAATGAATGATAGCGGGTTGCTTTGAAGTGATTTGGAATATTTTTAAAAATTCCATTCTGGTTATGTTCTATGGTTGATGTTCTTCCATGCATTATTTCTGGTGCAGGTATTATTTGCCCCCCAAAAACTTGAGCAATACTTTGGTGTCCTAGGCAAATACCTAATACAGGGGTGGTTTGATAAAACGTGCGAATCGCTTCCATTGAAATCCCTGCATCATTTGGCGCTTTGGGGCCTGGTGAGATTACCAAATGGTCTGGAGCAAGTTCTTTTATTTGGCTTATATTGATTTGATCATGAGTATAAACTAACACTTCTTGGCCGAGACATTGAAAATATTGTACCAGGTTGTAGGTAAATGAGTCATAATTGTCGATAATGAGCAGCATATTAAATCAAAATGTTAGTCAATTATGTATACCGGTTGCGGTAGCAGCGGAATCCGGTTTTATTTGGTCATCCCGAGTATAAGAAGGGATGACGGGTTCCAAGTTACAATGTAAATTCTTCGCCTAAATAAACAGCTCTGACTTGTTGATTGGCCAGTATAATCTCAGGGTTACCTTCACACAAGGTTTTTCCTTGGCTGACAATATAGGCTCGTTCGCATATATCTAGGGTTTCTCTTACATTATGATCAGTGATTAAAACGCCTATGCCTTTATGGCACAAATGTTGAATAATTTTTTTAATATCAAGAACGGAAATAGGATCGACTCCGGCAAAAGGTTCATCAAGAAGAATGAAAGAAGGTTCTATAGCAAGAGCTCTTGCAATTTCGACACGTCGTCTTTCTCCTCCAGATAAAGCCATACCCAGGCTTTTTTCTAAATGTGTAATGTGAAATTCTTGAAGTAATAAATCCAGTTTTTCTTCCCGAGCTTGTTCATTTAAATCTGCTCTAAGCTCCAAAATAGCCATGATGTTCTCCGCAACAGTAAGTTTACGGAAAACAGAAGCTTCTTGAGGAAGATAACTGATACCTAAACGCGCCCTTTGATGCATGGCACTTGCAGTTATGTCTTGGTCAGATAAGAAAATTTGTCCCTCATCGCATGATTGCAAGCCAACGATCATATAAAAACAGGTTGTTTTTCCGGCGCCATTAGGACCGAGTAAGCCAACACACTCACCTTGTTTAATATGGATGCTGATGCCATTAACCACTGTTCGCGATTTAAAAGATTTTTTTAGATTTCGCGCTTCAAGGATGTTCATGATGGTTTCTTTTCTGGATGATAAATAATAGTTATTCTTTGGTTGTTGTTACCCTGAGACAATACGTGCTGTTTTTCAGTATCATAACTTATTTTTGCAGCAGAGAAAGAGTTTTCTCCTTGTTCTACTCGAGCATTTCCTATTAACTCAATTAAATGACGTAAGGGATAATATCGAATAGTATCTGCATAGGCATGCACCGGTGGCTTCTTGGGATCTGTTGTGGTCCAATAATGGGCTTGTTTTCCGGTAGTTCCGCTAGCTATGGCCACAACGAGTTGATTTTTTTCATTTCCTAGAGTCACTGCTTTGGCCGCATGCAGATTTGTTGTTCCTTGTACTAATTCAACATTGCCAGTATAAATCCCTTTATGTTCTTGTTGACTCAGATCCGCTGTATCAGCCATGACATGCATTATTTTCTCTTTATCCTCTGTTAGAGCATATACGATAGAGGAGAGAAACATTAAAAGAAGGATTAGACTGTAGTTAACCATTCGCTGGAACATAACTGCCTCTTGCCTGGTGAAGTAATTCTACTCTTTTTTCATCAAGGTAAGCATTCATTCCAGTCGATTGAATGATGTTCCCTGGTTGTTCATAGGTGACGAGCACATCGGAACTGGCCTTCTTTTCTTTAGGGAAATAAGTTACTTCTTCTGTTTTCAGAGTACTTTCTTGTGAATTATTTCCTTTTTGCTGACGTACTATGACATTACCTGTAAAAGTAATTCGTTTGCCACCTTCAAATGATTTAGCTTTTTTTGAACTAATATCCCAAGGGGCTTGCTCTTCCTGACTTACTATAATATGCGGTTTTTGAAATAAATAAATATTGCCATTTTGAATATGCTGCATGAGGGGGGCTGTGAGTATGTTGGCCAGCATCCCTTGTTGATTAAACTGACGCACTGTAACATTAGAAATAGTCGTATCTACCGAGTTCGCTAAAGTATCTCTATCCAGACGTATCATTGTCGTTGAGCGGCTGCCATAATACCATCCTGAACAGGCTAGGAGAATCAAAGTAAAAAAAAGCCACATGAGTTGTTTTGCTGCATTCATTTTTTTAGATAACCTGCTATAGCCAAGTCCATTTTATTCTGTGCTTTAAGAATAAGGTCGCATAATTCGCGTACTGCTCCTCGGCCTCCCGTTAGGGTTGTCTGCCACATAGCAATTTCTTTAATTTGATCTACTGCATTGGCCACTGCGACACTAAAACCGACTTGTTGCATAATGGGTGCATCAGGAAGATCATCACCAATATAAGCAAAATGTTCATCTTGAAGATTTAGTTTCTCTTTTAGTTGCTTGTATGTCTCTTGCTTATCAAACTGATCTTTATAATAGTGAACTATACCTAGTTGCTGCATTCTATGATCTACAACTGCATTGCGCGAGCCCGTAATAACTGCTACTTCGATTCCAGCAGTCATGAGTAATTTTAAGCCCACTCCATCTTGAATGTGGAATGTTTTCAGTTCATTAAAGTGATTATCGATATATAAGAGGCCATCGGTAAGAACGCCATCCAAATCACAGATAAGGCATTTAATGTTTTTGGCTCGTTCAATTAATTTGTTCATTTAGAAAACACCTGCTTTTAATAAATCATGGAGATGAAGAACGGCTGTTGGTCGCTTTTCGTCGTCAATGACAATTAATGAAGTAATACTGTGCTTTTGCATAATTGCCAAAGCTTCTGCAGCAAGCATTCCCTTAGGAATCGTCCGTGCATTACGAGTCATGACCTCTTTAATTGGGGTAGTATTAATATCATATTGACGCGTTAAAGTTCGCCGAACGTCTCCATCGGTATAGACTCCAACTAGATAGCCTTTATTATCAACAATACACGTCATACCCAATTTTTTATCGGTTACTTCAATTAATGCTTCACTCACCGTTGCATTTTCATGAACAAGTGGGAGTTGGTCTCCATGATGGCAGAGTTCATCGATACGCAATAAAAGTCGTTTACCTAGAGAACCTCCGGGGTGCGATAATGCAAAATCTTCTTCACTAAATCCTCTGGCCTGCAAAAGAGCAATCGCTAATGCATCACCCATAACTAAAGCAACAGTAGTGCTGGTTGTAGGAGCAAGGCCAAGTGGGCATGCCTCCTGTTTAATACTGACATCTAAATTCACATCCGCTGCTTTCGCTAATGTAGACTCTGAATTCCCGGTCAAGGTAATTAATGGAACCTCCATGCGCTTTAATAAAGGAAGCAGGGTGACTAGTTCTAATGTATTGCCTGAATGAGAAATGGCGATCACTGTATCTTGTCGAGTAATCATGCCGAGATCTCCGTGGCTTGCTTCGCCAGGGTGCATGAAAAAAGAAGGGCTTCCGGTACTGGATAGGGTGGCAGCGATTTTATTCGCGATATGACCGGATTTTCCCATACCAGTTACTACGATCCGTCCCTTGCAAGCGAGTAACAGTTCGCAAGCTTTTTCAAATCGGTTATCAATTCTTTGGGATAATTCAAAAACAGCTTGTGCTTCGGTTTCAATAACAGCAAGTCCAAGTGTACAAAAATTCATAGGTCATTCGATGTTTTTTGTTTATTTTTCATTCTAACAAAAAAACATTTGAATAAATAGGATTAGATACTTCATTTTTTTCGATAGAGTATATCTAACCAAGATATTTTAAAATGCTATTTTTAGCTTAGCATTTTTATCTATCTTGGGTATACTTCTACTTTTGGCTATAACCGGAAAAGTGAGAATGCCTGAAAATTGGGTCGAAATCAAAAATCTTAGCTTCACACGCGAGAGCCGTTGCATTTTCAATGGAATTGATATGGTGGTTAAGCGAGGCAAGATTACTGCAATTATGGGGCCTAGTGGTTCTGGAAAAACTACTTTATTACAGTTAATTGGAGCCCAGCTAAAACCTGACAGTGGTTTGATTCATGTCAATGGTCAAAATGTGCACCAATTGTCTCGTAAGGCTTTGTATGACGCAAGGCGTAATATGGGCTTACTTTTCCAAAGCTCTGCTTTATTCACTGATCTTTCTGTATTTGATAACGTGGCCTTCCCATTGCGTGAGCATACATTGTTAAATGAATCCATGTTACGAGACATCGTATTAATGAAATTAGAAGCGGTCGGACTGCGGGGGGCTTCAAATCTGATGCCTGATCAATTGTCAGGAGGAATGGCCCGACGAGTTGCTTTAGCGCGTACTATTGCTCTGGATCCCGAGCTGATGATGTATGATGAGCCGTTTACTGGCCAGGATCCAATTTCTTTAGGTGTTTTAGTTCGTTTGATCAAGCGGTTAAATGAATTACTGCATACTACAACAATTATCGTGTCGCATGATGTTGAAGAAACCTGTTCTATAGCTGATTATATTTATCTTATTTCTGGTGGAAAAATCATAGGACATGGCACTCCCGAGGAACTTATACAATCATCAGAGCCTCAAATTAAACAATTTATGCATGGCGAAGCGGATGGAGTGGTTCCTTTTCATTATCCTGCCAGATCCTATTTAGAGGAGCTATTAGATGCTTGAGTTCATCACGCGTATCGGTAATCGTAGTTCACGGATTTTGCAAGACTTGGGAACTTCCGGCTTATTTTTGTTTTTAATGTTATTCAGACGACCTGGTATTGCAAGGCTTTGGCCTTTGCTACGCTATCAAATTTATTTCGTGGGTGTTTTGTCGTGTTTGATTATTGTTGTTTCTGCATTATTTATTGGGATGGTTGTCGGTTTACAAGGTTATAATACGTTGCAAAAATTTGGTGCTTCAAGCCAATTAGGGCAATTATTGGCTTTAAGTATCTCAAGAGAACTTGGACCGGTAATTAGTGCTTTGTTGTTTGCAGGGCGTGCGGGTTCGGCTTTAACTGCTGAGATTGGTTTGATGAAAGCAACAGAACAATTATCCAGCATGGATATGATGGGTGTTGACCCTTTGGGTAGGGTTATTTATCCTCGTTTTATAGCAGGCTTTATTACTTTGCCGCTTTTAGCCTTAATTTTTTCAGCTGTAGCGATTTTTGGTGGTTACTTTATTGGGGTGCACTGGTTAGGTGTCGATGCAGGAAGTTTTTGGTCCAACATGCAAGCAGCTGTGGATTTCCGTATTGATGTACTCAGTGGTATCATTAAAAGTTTAGTTTTTGCTTTTGTTGTAACCTGGATTTCTGTATTCCAGGGTTTTGAATGTGTTCCTACTGCAGAAGGTATTAGTCAGGCGACGACTAAAACAGTTGTTTATTCATCGCTTGCTGTATTAGGGCTTGATTTTTTGTTGACCGCAATGATGATTGGAGATTGGTAAATGAGTAAGCAACGTTATGTAGATTTTAGTGTTGGGCTATTTATGTTGCTTGGTATATTGGCTTTATTGGTCATGACAATGAAAGTAAGTAATCTTTCAAGTTTTATGGCTCATGACAGTTATGATGTAACGGCTGATTTTACCGATATTGGTGGTTTAAAAGTGCGTGCGCCTGTGACAGTAGCGGGAGTTAAAATTGGAGAAGTAACTCATATTGAGTTACAACCTGGTGAACTCAATGCCAAGGTCACTATGCGCTTACGTAGCGATAAAAAAATCCCTTACGATGATGCTTCGGCACGAATTTTGACCGAGGGTTTGCTTGGTTCCAATTATATCAGTATCGTTCCTGGTTTTGAGGATGAGGAGAATAAAGATCATCCTTATTTGCAAAATGGAGACGTGATTGGAAAAACACAAGAAGCGATTATTCTGGAAAATTTAATTGGTCAACTACTCTTTAACATTAAAAAATAAGGTCAGAGACATGAGAATAATAAAAACATTTTTATTAGTTGTCAGCGTCATTTTATCCCCTGTAATGCATGCGTCGCAAAACTCTCCTATACCCATGCTGGAGCAAACTGCGAATAACATCATCGCTACGCTTAAAGAAAATAAGTCGAGTTTGAAAAATAATCCTGATGTCATTTATAAGGCGGTAGAAACCAATTTGCTCCCTATTGTTGATGTAACGGGGATGTCACGTTCGGTTTTAGGTAGACAAGCATGGAGTAAGGCAACCGATACGCAAAGAACGCAATTTTCAAAAGCGTTCACTCGTCTCGTAATTCGTACGTATTCTAGCCCTTTAGCACAGTATAGCGATGAAAGCGTACAATTTTTGCCTTTAAGAGGCTCATTGAACTCTCGTTTTTTGCGGGTTAATAGCATTATTGTACGTGCTGAAGGTCAAAATATCCCTTTGTCCTATAGCCTTGTTGCAAAAAATGGTCAGTGGAAAATTTATGATATTAGCGTTGAAGGGGTAAGCTTACTGCAAAGTTTCCGATCGCAGTTTGCAGCAGCATTACAGAACTCCAGTATTGATGAAGTCATCAAGCTAATGGAAAAAAAGCAACTTAAAAGGGCGTCATAATTGTGAGTACAGTGTATTTTAAACCCGGCCTCGATCTTTCATTTAAATCTGTTGTTGCAGTGCGAGCAAAGCTTTATCAAGCTTTGATGGAAGATAAAAGTGGCAAATTTGGCTTGGATCTAAGTGATGTGAAGCATTGTGATAGCGCTGGTTTAGCTTTACTTATCGAAGCCAGGAAATTATGTAAAAAAAATAATAAGGTATTTGAAATTATTGGAATTCCTGCTGAAACCCAATCCTTAGCCGAATTTTGTGGTGTTAAAGGTATTTTGGAGGCCGTATAAATTTTGATGATTCAGTGGTAATACTCAATTTTTGGAAAATGGTTACTTTTTGAGAATTATAAATTGTAGCCTGGGTGATGCGTAGCGTAACCCGGGTTTTCTTTTTTTTATTTTGGGCGATAAAGCATCGACGAAAGCATATGCCGTCCTCGACAAATTTGTTGCCAAAAGTTGTATTTATTTCTATTTGTGGGCTAATTTTAATGATAAGTAATGAAGAAATTGAACAAAAATTTAAAGCCATTGATGATGTTTCCTACATCAAAGTGGAGGGGGATGGTTATCAATATCAGATAACCGTAGTAAGTGACGTCTTTTTAAATAAATCCAAAGTAGCAAGACAGCAGTGGGTCTATGCCCAGCTGAAAGAGTTAATTACTTCTGGCAAGCTGCACGCGATTAGCATGAAGACGTGGACGAAAGAAGAATGGGGAAAGCAACATGGATAAATTATTAATTAACGGTGGTAAGGCACTGAATGGTGAAGTTGTCATTTCAGGAGCAAAAAATGCGGCTTTACCTATTATGGCGGCAAGCTTGCTTGCTCGAGATCATGTGACCATTTCCAATGTTCCTCATCTCAAAGACATAACGACAATGATGGAGTTATTAGGCCAACTGGGAGCTCATTTGATCGTAGATGAAAAAATGAATGTTCAGGTTGATGCAAGCCAAGTGAATGAATTTGTTGCCCCCTATGATTTAGTTAAAACAATGCGCGCTTCAATTTTAGTATTGGGCCCCTTACTCGCTCGATTTGGTAAAGCGGATGTATCTTTACCAGGAGGATGTGCTATTGGGACAAGACCTGTTGATTTGCATTTAAAAGCGTTAAAAAACTATGGGGGCTGATATCACAGTAAAAAATGGTTATATTAATGCTCGTTGCAGACGTGGTCGTTTGCAAGGGAAGCGTTTAATGTTTGATACCGTTACTGTGACTGGAACTGAAAACGTACTTATGGCCGCTACTCTGGCTGAAGGGACCACCATTATCAAGAACGCGGCACGTGAGCCTGAAGTGGTTGATCTTGCTAATTTTCTAATTCAAATGGGTGCAAAAATTTCTGGGGCTGGAACTTCAATCATTGAAGTTGAAGGAGTTGAATCTCTTTCGGGAGGTACTTATTCAGTCATGTCTGATCGGATTGAAGCGGGTACTTACTTGGCAGCTGGCGCTCTAACCCGAGGTCATGTGACTGTAAAACGCGTACGCCCTGATACCTTATTGTCGCAATTGTGTAAGTTTGAAGAGGCAGGAGCTGAGTTAACCATAGGGGAGGATTGGGTAAGTCTTAATATGCACAATCAACGTCCTCAGGCTGTAAATATCTCTACTGCACCTTATCCTGCGTTTGCAACAGACATGCAGGCTCAATTTATGGCAATGAATTCCGTAGCAGCTGGTTCTTCAACGATTGTTGAAACGATATTTGAAAATCGTTTTATGCATGTACAAGAGCTACAACGCATGGGAGCACAGATTCAACTTAATGGAAATACTGCACTAATTAATGGGGTTGAAAAATTAACTGGTGCACCTGTGATGGCAACGGATCTACGTGCTTCAGCCAGTTTGATTTTAGCTGGATTAGTTGCTGAAGGGGAAACCTCCGTTGAGCGTATTTATCATGTGGATAGAGGTTATGAACGTATCGAAGAAAAATTATCTTTATTAGGTGCTGACATCAAGCGAGTTTCTGACCGGTGATTACTAAAGAAGAACTATCGTTATACCTGCATCAATTCTTAGAGTGTGGTCGATACAATGATTATGCTCCAAATGGAATGCAGGTTGAGGGTAAAGAACATATTAAACGAATTTGCACTGCGGTGACGGCCTCTGAGGATGTAATTTCCCAGGCAATTGCGTGGAGCGCCGATGCATTGTTGGTTCACCATGGCTACTTTTGGCGTGGTGAAGCGTCAATGATTATCGGGATGAAACGTAAACGGATTTATAAATTATTGTGCAATGAATTAAATTTATTTGCATACCATCTTCCTTTAGATTGCCATCCTGAGCTTGGAAATAATGCATGTTTGGCTAAATTATTTGAAGTGGATTTGGTGCATACGCATCGTGCAGGAAATACGGATAATCTTCTATGGTCGGGAAAGTTAAATCAAACCATGAAACCGACAGAATTTGCTGAGTACTTGGCAAAAAAATTACAACGTGATCCTCTGTTGATCTGTGGTGGGGAAAAGCCAATTACTCACATTGCCTGGTGTAGTGGGGGAGCTCAAGATTTTATTGAGGAGGCCTATCGTTTAGATGTCGATGCATATATTAGTGGAGAAATATCGGAGCGGACGTATTATCAAGCAAAAGAATTAGGCATTCATTACTATTCTTGTGGACACCATGCAACAGAACGTTATGGGATTCAGGCCTTAGGTAATCATCTAGCCTCTCAATTTGAGTTGGAACACTTGTTTATTGACAGTGATAATCCTATTTAAACATTATTGAAGCTAGAAAGGAAAACTAAACAGAGTTGTAGCCTGGTTTCCGCTATGTTGAACCCAGGCTACAATTGTTCAGATTACAGAATCATTTTTAATTAATGATGAACATCCAATGGCGTTATATTACCCACAGTAAACGTAGGCCCATGATCACCAGGCTCAAAACTGTCGGGATTTTGGTTATCCAGAACTTCCAGCTGAATACTTACTCCATCTAATGGGAAGTCTTTCATTAAATCTCTTCCCATTTCAGTAGCTATAATCTCCCAAAATATTTCTGCAGGAAACTCTTCAGAGGGCTCCATATATTTTAAAACAGCTGTACGTAAGATACGATAATCAGGATACTGGTTAGTTGGTAGATTGTTCTTATAGGCATAACGCACATAAATATTAACTGTTTGTCCTGATTGCCTGCTTGTATTGTATTTGGGGATAACAAATTGGAAATAATTTTTTTCGTTATGATCTTCATCACTCATTGAAGCGAATGAAAAGGGAGGATAACAGACAATTACCATAACCAATAAAATAATTTTGAATAAATTTTTCATAAAATTCTCCAATAAAAATGGACCAATAATTAAATAATCATCACTGCGATTGACTTAAACTAGGAGCTAATTATTGGAAAATGATCGTGGTGGTTTGTAGATACGCGCACTAAATCCGGCGCACAGACAGAGAAGAAATTGGAAAAATGAAAGTAAACCCACACGTAAATATGTTTTTAATAAGCTGCATACTGCTGGTATTGCATAGGCTTGGCCAAGATTACAGCGAATAAAGCAGGTACGGGGGATTTTTTGTGAGCACTGACTTGTAGATCCAACAGCTGAGGTGGGCGCAAAACTGAGGACGTTGATTTTGTTGCTTATCTTATATGAGAATATCACAATAAGCATTGAAAAAAGTATCAAAAATGCTTTCATGGGCATTATTTTATCAGACTAATTATTTTTATCAAAAATTATCATTATTGAAAAACGAGTGAAATGAAATGTGCTACATTTAATAAATCAATAGTGATTTACCCTCATGCAGCTCTTGTACCAGTAGGCTTCATAAGCTAACATGATTTGATAATCGCTAAAGGATTGTTTTAATGATCAATTTTCGTTACGTTATGTTTTTAGTTTTTTTATTTTGCTCCTTTTCGAGCCATTCAAATACCAACGGAAAGCACAATAAAGCTTTTCGAAATTTTTGGCATCCTACATTTCTTGGAGAGCGTCTCGATTATTGTACCGTAGATGGCAAAGAGTGCGGCAAAATTGTAGCAGATCGTTATTGTCAAATGCTGGGCTACGATTATTCCAGTGATAATGAAATTGCCTACAATACAGGGCTAACCCATTACCTATCAACTGGCGAGAGTTGTAAAGGTTGGCGGTGTAATGGGTTTATGACCATCGCTTGTGTCACCAACTTATCGCATACCCCTCCCAAACCTTATCATTATCGAGAAAAACGGTTTGCCGTTCCTCGTTTTAATGATTATCGTGTGGATTGGTGTTATGACCAAAAACAAGGCTGTGGTTCACGAGCGGCTAATTCTTTTTGCAGTCGTATGGGGTTTCTACAAGCCAAATATTTTGTGAAAGAAACTCAAGTAAGCGCTACTAAAACAATTGGAAGTCAAGAGTTGTGTTTTGGTAACCAGTGTAATGCGTTTAAATTGATTGTGTGTTACCGATAGTTAACTAGTTAAAATCTTTTCTCGCTTTATGGGAAAAAGAAATGATGGTGCAAGTATAAAAAACTTAAGGATAAGTTTATGAGTATTAATGACAAGGTTTTTATCATCGATAATGATGCAAGTCGTAGTGACAAATTATGTACGATACTTGATTTTATCGGTGAATCGACTGAAGTCAGTAAATATGGCGAGTGGCAAATTGCCGATATAAATCCTGATGTGATTCTTTTTGGTGCAAGTGAATCGATTCAGGAGACTTTAAATGAACTGGACTTATTGGTAAACAAGTTTGTCAAAGTACCGGTTATTGTGGTGGGGCAAAAACTAAATCATACGCAATGCCTATTGCGTAATGTAGTTGCTTGTCAACCTTTCCCCTTTACCTATGCACAAATCATGGAATCTTTGCACCAATGCCAAATTGCGAAAGAGGCAGTCAATTCGATTCTTATCAGCAATCAAAAAAATCCTTTATTACGCAGTCTGGTGGGGAATAGCAAGGGTATTCGCACTGTTCGCAGACTAATAGAGCAAGTATCTGATACTGAAGCCAGTGTTTTAATTCTTGGAGAATCTGGAACAGGTAAAGAAGTGGTTGCTCGTAATATTCACAGTCTATCTTCAAGAGCCAGTAAGCCATTTATTCCAATTAACTGCGGGGCTATTCCTGCAGAATTACTCGAAAGCGAATTATTTGGTCATGAAAAAGGGGCATTTACCGGTGCAATTACTTCGCGGCAAGGTCGATTTGAATTAGCAAATGGAGGTACTTTATTTCTTGATGAAATAGGTGATATGCCCTTACCTATGCAAGTAAAATTATTGCGAATATTACAAGAACGTTGTTTTGAACGAGTAGGCTCTAATAAAAGTATCGATGTAAATGTTAGAATTATTGCGGCAACTCATAGAAACTTAGAGGAAGCCATTAAAGAGGGCAAATTCAGAGAGGATTTATTTTATAGACTTAATGTATTCCCTATAGAAATGCCTCCATTAAGAGAGCGCGCAGAGGATATTCCACTGCTATTTAATGAATTGATTTCACGTATTGAGAATGAAAACCGACCTAGTGTACGTTTAATGCCAGATGCTATGGTTGCACTAAGTGAGTACAGTTGGCCAGGTAATATTAGAGAATTGGCGAATTTAGTAGAGCGTTTAACTATTTTGTATCCGAAAGGAATCTTAAGTAAAGAAGATTTACCCCAAAAAGTTCGAGGTGAATATAAAGCTCCCTATACGGAATCTGACACGTCGAATTCTGAACGAGAAGCTTTATTAGAGGGGATGAATCAAGAGCAGACGCCTGGTACAGAGGGTATCGATTTAAAAGAGCACTTGGTGAAAACGGAGTTAGCTCTGATTAGTCAAGCTTTAAATGAAGCCGATTGGGTAGTTGCTCATGCTGCAAGTTATTTGAATATGCGACGTACTACTTTAGTTGAAAAAATGCGTAAATATGGGCTTACTCGTCCTGAGCGGGTATGAATTTAAGCAATAGTATTCTTTACAGACGCCCCCTCATACCGAGTAAAGCGAGGTATCTCCCTGTTGAGAACTATGTCCTAATGGGGAGATACCTCATGATACTCGGGATGACGGCAATAAATTAGGTGGGGGCTGCGCTGCACTCAGACTGCAATGCTAATCAGTGTTAACCATTATTGTTTGGTGTCATCAGGTTTTGATTCTTCAACAGGGGTAGGTTCTACATTAGGCGCATCAGCTTTTTGGGGTTTTGTTTCTTTAACGGGTTCTGCTTGTGTTTGCGCTGCCTTTTCTGCTTCTTGAGCTCTATTTTCTTTATAATTCTGAACGATTTCACCTACGCTCTTTTTGATGTCGGTATATAATTTGCCTGTCATTGAAGCTAACTCTTTAAGATCAGGAAGTTTTGATTTAAAGTCACTCATAGCTCACTCCATTTTGTAATCTAAATTAATTATATACCATTATCTCGAATTCGGTAGTTTATTTAGCATATTGAATATTAAAGCTTTTTAGGGGCTTGTTTCCTTAGCCCCATGGGTGCATCAATCGCATTGCCGGCTTAAGTAATTTGTTAGCCAGAGATGCTTTGGGCGGAACAATGAGTTTGAATGCTTTATAATGAGTAATCCTTTCCAGGAGATAATCATCGCTGGTGCATAGCTTATCAACAAGTTTGAGATCAAAGGCATCTTTAGCTAACCAATGTTCCCCGGTAGAAACTTCATCAATATTTAATTGTTCGCGATTAGCTCCTACATAATTTCTAAACGCAGCATGTATCTTCTCCAGGTCATCCTGAGCTTTTTTTCTGCCTTTTTCAGTATTCTCACCAAACAGGGTTAGCGTTCGTTTGTATTCCCCAGCAGTTAACAACTCTACATCAATATCGTGCTTTTTAAGCCAACGATGGAAATTAGGGATTTGCGCTACTACACCAATAGATCCAATGATTGCAAAAGGGGCTGCAATGATTTTATCCGCAACGCAGGCCATTAAATAACCTCCACTGGCAGCCATTTTATCGATGCTCACAGTTAAAGGAATTTTTTTATCGCGAATGCGTTGCAGTTGTGACGCTGCTAAACCATAGGTGTTGACTATACCACCAGGGCTGTCCAGGCGTACTAAAACTTCATCTTCAGGTTTGGCAGTACACAGGATTGCAGTGATTTCCTCTCTGAGTTGTTCTACCTGGGAGGCTTTAATGTCACCATGAAAATCAATTACATAAAGGGTTGGCTTTTTGTCTTTATTTTTTTTCTTCTTAGGAGGTTTCACCCCTAAAACTTTTTTATTCATTGTGGATATGATATGATCATAATGCTCATTTAGTGAGATTACCTCCAGTTTAGGTTTCGGCTTGCGACTCATTGAAAAAAAACCGGCAAATACAATCAGGCAGGCAATAACTACAGTGATTGATTTTAAAAGGAACAGACCGTATTGAGTTAAAAATTCCATTGTTGACCTTTAAAAAAATAAAAACAAATTATGGCGATCAATAGGGTAGTTAGCAAGGGGCTATTAAGTAGATTTAATAAGTTGTAAGAAGGCTGGGGATTATGGAATCTGACAAATTAAGCCAAAATGAAATTAAAAACTTACAGAAAATTTTGATCGAGTAGTAGATTAATTAAAAGCGAAACCTGAATACGAAAAAGTACTTGCTTTGAGCCAAGGATTGGTCACTTGGTTTTTCAGGCTCGATACATCCAAAGTGAACGCATTTAGAGAAATGGTTGCGGAGCGGTAAAGAGATTTGGAGCTTGAAAAGTTTTTGGAAATGAACCTATAAAATAAAACTTGTTTTGTTTTCTAGTTCGAGTACTATTTCTTTACACAGTGTGGCCTGGGTGAAGCGCGGCGGAAGATGGGGATTATAAATTTTTCCCAGCTCCTCCCTAGCTGCATGAATATCCAGAAATTCAACCTACAGTATATCTTTGACCTATGCTTGATGTGATTAACCTTGATTTTGATTATCAGGATCAGCCTTTATTAAAGAATGTAGCTTTTCATTTGCCTGTAGGAGGTTTGCTTCATTTACGTGGTAGAAATGGTGCAGGCAAGACAACCTTATTGAAATTAATTGCTGGTTTATTTCATCCGCATCAGGGTGAAGTGCAATTTTTTGGCCAGAATATAGCAAAAGACTATTCCGCTTACCAACGTCAGTTGTGTTTTGTGGGTCACAAAGCCGGTATTAACCCTAATTTAACCTTAAGAGAGAATTGTTATTTTGATCTACATTATGCCTCCTCATCATCGGCGAGTGTAAAAAAAGATCAATCTAATGCAATTGAAGAACTCGCTTCGATATTTAAACTCGAACAGCACCTTGATATGGCGTGTGGGTTGTTGTCCTCCGGACAGCGAAGACAAGCTGGATTGTTGCGGTTATGGTTCTCTTGCGCCAAATTATGGCTTCTTGATGAGCCTTTAGTTGCTTTAGATGACCGCGCGATCCTACGGGTCATGGATAAAATAGCCAGTCATCGAAAACAGGGCGGGGCTGTTCTATTAACATCCCATCAGCAATTACCACTAAATTCATCTGATTATGAGGAGTATTGTTTGTGAGCTCCTCTTTTTCTATTTTTGCCAAACAATGCAACCGGGAATTACTTATTCAGATACGGCAAATACGTTTTTTAGTGAACGCATGCTTGTTTTTCTTAATTTTTCTTTTTATGTTTCCGTTGACGATTAAGCCGGAGGTTGTCCTGCTTCGCACTGTTGCTCCTGGCTTAGTCTGGATGGCAATACTTTTATCTTTGCTGCTCTCAGCTGAACGTTTATTTCAACAAGATTATGAACAGGGCGTAATGGAACAATGGATTATTTCCGGTCACTCTTTGCCTTTACTCATTGCTGCAAAAGTAATTGCTCATTGGTTATTTAATTTACTTCCGTTACTTGCTTTATGTCCTTTGGTTGGCTTGCTTTTTTCATTAAGTGTTTGGGAAACTGAAGTACTTGCACTGACTATTATTTGTGGTACTCCTTCTTTATTATTTCTTTGTGCTCTAGCCGCTTCATTTGGAGTGGGAATTAACCAAAAGGGTCTTTTGATGGCGTTGATTTTGCTGCCGTTAACCTTGCCTATACTCATTTTTGGAAGTGGAACTGTAAATATTGCCATGCAAAACCTGCCAATTAGTGCTTATTTGGCCTTATTATTGGCTATGTCGGTAGTTGCAATAGGATTTTTACCGTACGCAATTGCCGGTATCATACGCATCAGTCATGTTGAATAAGTGAATGAAGCCTTTTGTAACCTGGATTAGCACAGCGCAATCTTTTTGCCGTCATCCCGAACATGGCGTGGTATCTGCCGAATGGAGCACGAGGTGTTGATGGAAGATCCTTTCGCTCGGGATGACGTGGTGAGGCTGCATTTATTTGAAACGGATTTTGCGAATAAGGGGATGCGTGTTAAAATCCGCTTTTTTTGATTCCAATTATTCCTATGTGGAAATTATTATATCAACTGGCATCACCTAAGTTTTTTTATAATGCCGCTGGACGTCTTACTCCAAGTTTGGCTGTGGGTGCCCTAGTGGCATTAGTTGTTGGTACCATTTGGGGGTTGGCTTTTACTCCACCTGACTATCAACAAGGCGACGCATTTCGTATTATCTATGTACATGTTCCCAGTGCATTTTTGTCGATGATGCTTTATGCCTGGATGGGGTTTTTAGCGGTATTGCTTTTGATCTGGCGAATTAAAATCGCCGGTCTTTTAATTAGCATTGTTGCTCAAATTGGCCTGAGTATGGCTTTTCTGGCCCTAGTAACCGGAAGTATTTGGGGTAAACCCATGTGGGGGGCATGGTGGGTTTGGGATGCACGTTTGACTTCTGAGTTAATTCTTCTATTACTTTATGCGGCAATTTTAGCAACACACTATACGGTAAAAAACAAAGAAGATGGCGATAAAATCATCGCTATCTTAACCTTAGTTGGCGTCATTGATTTACCAATTATTCATTATTCAGTGTATTGGTGGAATACATTACATCAAGGCTCTACTTTATCAGTTTTTGCTAAGCCCAAAATTGATGGCAGCATGCTGTATCCTTTGTTGTTAACCATAACCGGATTTTTTTTATATTGTTTGTGGATTATTTTAGAGAAAGCACGCCAAGAATTATTGCTTAGGGAAAAAAGACAATCTTGGGTTAGGATTCAATTTGAAGGGGAATTTAAATGAATCAATTTTTAGAGTGGTTGGCAATGGGGGGGTACTCCATGTATGTCTGGCCAGCCTATGGTTTGGTGGGTGTAGTTTTGATCATGAACCTGTTAGGGATGAAATGGAAAGGGAAACAGACACGCCGACAATTACAACAATGGTTTAAGCGATAAAAAATGACTCCAGCACGCAGACGTAAGATAACCCTTTTAGTATTTACCATGTCTATTTTATCTATAGCTGCCGCGTTGGTATTATATGCTCTTAGGCAAAATATTAGCTTATTTTATACTCCGAGCCAGGCGGTGAAGGGTGAGGCACCACAAAAACACCCTATTCGGATAGGGGGTATGGTAGAGAAAGGTTCCATTATCCGTTCAACAAAAGGTTTGGATGTAGCGTTTAAGATAACCGATTTTGATCAAACCATAACTGTGACTTATACAGGCATTCTTCCCGATTTATTTAGAGATGGACAAGGTGTGGTTGCTGAAGGGCAACTGATTGATAGTCAACATTTTCGCGCCTCACAAGTATTGGCGAAACATGATGCGAATTATATGCCGCCGGAAGTGAAAGCTGCTTTATCCAAAAAGGTACATACATGATTGCAGAATTAGGACTTTTTTCTTTGATTTTGGCGTTGCTTTCCTCCATTATGCTTGCATTAATTCCATTGGCTGGATTGCAATTAAAACGCCCAAATTGGATGGATGCTGCGAGGACTTATGTCGTTTGCCAATTTTTCTTTATCGCTTTGTCCTATCTTTTTCTGACCCTTTGTTTTTTAAAGAATGATTTTTCAGTCATTTACGTAATGAGTAATTCCAGTATTTCCTTACCTTGGTTTTAC
Organism: Legionella cherrii; assembly: GCF_900635815.1. Taxonomy (NCBI): domain Bacteria; kingdom Pseudomonadati; phylum Pseudomonadota; class Gammaproteobacteria; order Legionellales; family Legionellaceae; genus Legionella; species Legionella cherrii. The sequence continues at coordinate 3,089,983 of NZ_LR134173.1, read as the reverse complement.
AAGTTGTGTGCGGTTTGGGGCGGACATGAAGGCTCGATGTTGTTATGGGTTTCTATACTAAGTTTTTGGACATTGCTGGTGGCTCTTTGCAGTTCGGGTTTGGATAAGGAAATGCGTACGAGAGTTTTAGTTGTGCTTGGCTGGTTAAGTATTGGATTTATTCTGTTTTTGCTGACTACATCCAATCCTTTTTTGCGTCAGTTTCAAGTTTTAGACACTCAGGGACGTGATTTGAATCCTTTATTGCAAGATCCTGGTTTTTTATTCCATCCACCTATGTTGTATATGGGGTATGTTGGTTTTTCTGTTGCTTTCGCGTTTGCCATTGCTGCTCTTTGGGCCGGTAAGGTAGAAGCCAGTTGGTCCAAATGGACTAGACCTTGGACATTAGCTGCATGGTGTTGTTTAACGACTGGAATTACCTTGGGAAGCTGGTGGGCTTATCGTGAGTTAGGCTGGGGTGGTTGGTGGTTTTGGGATCCGGTAGAAAATGCTTCGTTTATGCCTTGGCTGGTAGGAACTGCGTTGTTGCATTCTTTAGCAGTGACGGAACAGCGCCAGCAATTTAAGGCGTGGACTATGTTGCTTGCAATAGCTGCATTTTCTTTAAGCCTCATTGGTACTTTTCTTGTGCGCTCTGGTGTTTTGACTTCAGTTCATGCCTTTGCGGTAGATCCGCAGCGAGGATTATTTATTTTAGGATTTTTAGTGTTGGTCATTGGAGGTTCTTTATTGTTATTTCTTTTTAGAGCACAAACGTTACACTCTGATGGTAATCCCAGTCCTTTATCCAGGGAAAGCGCTTTATTGTTAAATAATGTTTTTTTAGTAGTTATTATGCTCACCGTCTTAATGGGTACCGTGTACCCTCTACTTATTGAAGGTTTAGGACTAGGCAAACTCTCAGTAGGAGCCCCATATTTTAATTCAGTATTCGTTCCTTTGATGATTCCCATGTTGTTATTGATGGGAATAGGTATTCATCTAAGATGGAATAGTGATGATTGGCGTGGGGTATTAAAAAAACTTTGGAAGCTTGCTTTGCTTAGTTTCTTAATTCCGCTCGTTTTGCTCATTGCGACCACAAAAGAATTTAATGCTTCCGCCTTTATGGGATTAACTCTCGCGTTTTGGGTGATCATGAGCACTGTTAAAGCGGCTTACAGACGAATTTTTGATCGCGGTTTAACTCAAGTTGGACAAGCCTATTGGGGAATGATTCTGGCGCATTTAGGTGTTGCAACCACAGTAATTGGTATTGCGGTTTCTACTGCTTACGGTGTGCAAGATGATGTGCAAATGGAACCCGGAAAAAAAGTAGCTTTGCTTGATTATTCGATAGCGTTTATGAGTCAGGAGCCTTTATCTGGACCTAACTATAAAGGAACTAGAGCACAATTTGAAATAAGTTATAAAGGGAAAACGAAACTGATTTATCCTGAAAAAAGACTGTACAATATAGGCCAAATGGCTATGACTGAATCAGCAATTGATGTAACTCCCTTTAGAGATATCTATGTTGCATTAGGTGAGCCATTAACCAATGATTCCTGGTCGGTAAGGTTATACTATAAACCTTTAATACGCTGGATTTGGGCTGGCGGATTTATGATACTGGCAGGTGGTTTTTTTGCGCTGACTGACAGACGATATTATCAAAAAAAGGCGATCGTAGTCAGCGCTCAGGAGTTGAAGGCATGAAAAAAATAGGATGGAAAGTAGTTCCAATCACTCTTTTTTTGTTGCTTTGTATTTTTCTTTGGCGTGGTTTATCTTTAAATCCACATGAGCTGCCTTCCGTGCAACTTGGTAAGTCTTTACCTCCATTTAGCCTACCTCAATTGAATGATCCGAATTCATTTTTTGATTCCAAGCAGTTGCGTGGCCAGGTTGTTTTGTTAAATGTTTGGGCAAGTTGGTGTGCGGCCTGTGTGGATGAACAGGTTTTAATGTTGCAACTAGCACGTGAAGGCATACCAATTTATGGATTAAATTATAAAGATCAATCGGTTAATGCTCTTCGATGGTTAGAACAGTGGGGAAATCCTTATAAGCTCGTGATTGAAGATAGGGATGGAAAAGTGGCTATCGATTTAGGCGTTTATGGCGCACCAGAAACGTTTGTCATTGATAAGCAAGGAATAATCCGATATCGACATGTTGGAATCATGACACAAAAGGTATGGCTAAAAGAAATTTTACCCTTAATCAAACATTTGGAGCAGGCCTAGTGGCTCGAGTATATTGCCTATTTTTTGGAGTTTTAATTTTTTTAGGTTCGTCTGCTTGGGCGAACAGTACTTATCCTTTGGATTCCGCTCAAAAGGAAGCTCAGTTTAATCATCTACTTAAAGACTTACGTTGTTTGGTTTGTCAAAATCAAGATTTGGCTGACTCTAATGCAGAATTGGCTAAAGACTTGCGTGCTCAGGTTTATCAAATGGTTAAGGAGGGGAAGAGTGATACTGAAATCAGTGATTATCTGACTGCTCGTTATGGCGATTTTATATTATTTAATCCCCCTGTTAAGGCAGTAACTTATTTATTGTGGTTTGGACCTATTTTATTTTTAGTATTAGGGTTTGTTATTTTTTGGCGGACTTGTTTTAGAATGCGAGAGAGGGAAAGGACATAATCGATCCACCGATTGTAAAACATTCGGATTTACCCTGTCCTACGGTTCTTTGTTCTGATGGAGCTCTTTATCTAATTCTATGTCCCACGTAAAAGGCATTAGATCATGTACCTGGGTCTTGTGCCTTGATTATTTTTTGAATTGGTGATTTTTTATGAATGAATGGTGGTTGTTAGGAGCCTTAGCCGCTCTAACTGGATTAGCTTGTATTTTCATGGTTTACCCATTCAAACGCCGTTTTATTGCCAGTTTGCTCTTGTTTCCTACTGTTTTTTTGGTTGCATTTGCCGGATATTTTTATTGGGGCGGTTTTGGCGGATGGCAGCAGTATGTCCACCACCTAAAGTCCCAGGAACAAGCTAAAAAAATATTGGAATCGGTTAAGAGTCCTCAAGAATTAATCGATAAATTAAAAGCAAAACTGGATGATAGTCCTAAGAGTGCTAAGGGTTGGTATCTTTTAGGGCGTTTGTACAGTAGCCAAAATGACAAGCAAAATGCAGTGAATGCTTTTGCGAAAGCCTATCAGTTTAATCCGGATGATGAACAATTTGCAGTGAATTATGCGCACAGTTTGTGGGTATTAAATAATCAGCAATTTACTGAGCAGATTACTGAGATATTTAGACGATTATTAAAAAATAATCCCAACCAAGCGGATGCTCTCGCGATGCTTGCGATGGATGCTTTTGTAAGTCATGCCTATGAAGATGCAATAAGTTATTGGCAGCGTTTATTAAAATTGGCACCAGAGCAATCAGAAGAAGCACAAGCCATTCGTAAGGCAATCGCCAAGGCTGAAGAACGTATTAAGTTGAGAGATAAAAATTTAGATTAACCTCAGAGCGGTTGTTTCGCACGGCATAACCTGAAAGAAGACTCTTTAATTCCAAGCATAGCGAGCATCCTCTCTGATGCGCCAGGTGTTATGGTGCGAATATTTCGCATTGGACTAATCAAAGGCGAAAATCCTACTTTTGAGAATTATTTTGCATTGGCACCCTGGTCTAATCTTAGGATTTATTTTATGCCTCAATACTTGAAAGGATTAATTAATGAGGAAATAAGATTGATGTAAAGGATGAATTCAACGCGCCCAAAAAATGACACGTTGAATTTTTAAAAGCTCAACCCAAAGGCCAAAGATTTTTAATGGAACAGATTGTTGTTTCTCGTAATCGAATGAACGGGAGTACTTTGTTCTGGCTCTGAATTAGAATTAAAGAATCCTTTTTTAAACCCTCCAAAGGTATATTCTTTTTTCGGAACAGCTAACTCTGGTTTCAAATCAATTGCAATGGGTTTGGGAGCAACGGCAACTGGTTTCAGAAGAAGGGCAACTGGAGTACTCTCTAAAGTTTGTTGAGTCACTTGAGCAACAGTATTCGCATCATGATATGCTTGGAGGAAGCGAGTATGTTCCTCATTTGAAATAATAGAGTATTTCTCAAATGTAGTTAAAATACTGTCTAATTTTTTTTCATCAATCGATACAGAAAATTGAGCATGATAATGATTATCATCCATTTTAAAACTGTCTTGATGATACAAATAATGATCGGGGTCATCACGATGTACAAAGCGATAGACTCCTAACTCATTTTTTCGCTCCATAAAGAAGTGATCCACTTCGGCGCTAACACAATCCATTTGAGAAAATAATAAGAGAAAAAGTAAGCTTAGTTCATCTTTTACAGGTGGAAGGGGAAGACCTTTTGATAAATCGGGTTTGGGATATACAGTCAAAGTATCGTTATACAAACTAAGATTAACTTTTTTGCATAAATGGGTGAAGGCTTTAGGCATAAAAACTCCTAATCGATTGTTGAAAAAAAAAAACTGCGCGAAGTTTGGTTGATAAGTTTAATAAAAAAACATTAAGGTTTTATTAAGAGCCGGTACTAAGTATTCAACAATATAAAAAAAATTGGAGTTTTTTCGGGAGTTTATGGTTATGAGCTCAAACGTGCTCTATTTGTAATGCAATTAATTTTAAATCTGCTAGTCTATAGATAGACATCAGAATTTTAAGGAGAAAATGATGTATAAGAGGGTATTGTTTGCTACTGACTTTGATGAGGTTGGTATTATAGCAGCGCATAAGGCAAAAAAAATTGCTGATGAGAATGGTGCTGACTTGATATTAGTTCATGTCGTAGAACCCATTCCTGCTTATGCTTATCCTGGTTTTGCCGGGTTTGCTGAGGTTGAATTATCCATTCGTGAGCAAGCTGAAAAAGAGCTCAATGAATTGGGTCAAAAATTGGGGGTAGATGCAAAACACCGATTTATTGAATTTGGTTCCACTAAAAATGAAATTTTAAGAGTGGCTCAAGAGCGACAAATCGACTTGATTGTCACCGGTAGTCATGGCAAACATGGTCTTTCATTATTGTTAGGCTCCACAGCAAATTCCATTTTACATGGTGCTGAATGTGATGTTTTGATTGTCCGCTCAATTACACCAGAGAAGCATACGAAAGAGAAGCATGCATAAGAATAATAATATTGACGGAATGTAGCCCAAATGCATTGTAGCCCGGATTAGCGCAGCGTAATCCGGGGATTTAGAGGTCATTCATGTCGATTCCCGGATTACGCTGCGCTAATCCGGGCTACAAAAGATTCCAGGCAACAAATAGCAACTAATATCAAATTTTGAATTTCTCTTATTATTTCTCAATAGAGTAGAAAACAAGTATACTATTGGATTCCAAGTTACACGATTGAACTATATATGAAATTGTTGCGCGGCATTCAACATTTTTCTGCTTTTGATAAAGGCGTGGTCGCTACTATTGGTAATTTTGATGGGGTGCATTTAGGCCATCAAAATCTTCTTAAGACTTTAAGAAATAAAGCAAATCACTTAAAGTTGCCTTTAGTTCTAATTTTATTTGAACCTCAGCCCAGAGAGTACTTTCAACAGGAGAAAGCGCCTGCAAGACTCTCGAGCTTAAGAGAGAAATTAGATGTATTGCGTTTATGTCAGATCGATTATGTGTACTGTATTAAATTTGATAATGCATTAGCCCAAACAACAGCCACTGAGTTTGTCCGTACTTATTTATTTTCTATATTAAATGTGAAACATCTTCTAATAGGTGAAGATTTCCGGTTTGGTAAAAACAGGGAAGGGGATGTGAGTTTATTAATGAAACTTGGTGCAGAACAAGCCTGTGATGTGAGTATTTATTCAAATTTTTGCATTAATGAAGACCGAATTAGTTCAACACGCATTAGAATGGCCCTGCAGCATGGTGATATGAATACAGCAGCAAAATATTTAGGTAGGTTGTATAGTATTTGTGGTCGTGTATTACATGGGGACGGTCGGGGGCGTCAGTGGGGAATTCCTACGGCAAATCTTGCGCTTCATCGTACTGCCTTGCCTTTACAGGGTGTATTTGTAGTTCAAGTTCGAATCGCATCCAAAATAGTATATGGCGTAGCCAATGTCGGACGTCGCCCGACAGTGGATGGAAGCAAGAATATTTTGGAAGTGCATCTGTTTGATTTTGAACAGTCAATTTATGGCGAATTATTGCAGGTGTTTTTCTTGCACAAATTGCGTGATGAGGTTAAATTCACTTCAGTGGATGCTTTAATTGCGCAGATTTATGATGATATTGTGGCGGCAAAAGAATTCCTCAGGGATTATAATGGATTATCTCAATATCAAAATCTGGGTGTCGATTTGAATGCAATCTGAATGAACAATATTTTAATGGATGATGTGCTGAGCACCATCCTTTTCATTCGAGAAGCACTCAATGCGCCTGTACCCTGATTTGGGGTGAGTAATCACCAAAATTTAACGATTTCGCAGAGTGAACCTTATGGCAGAATATAAAGATACATTAAATCTTCCGAATACTTCATTTCCAATGAAGGCAAGCTTGGCTACTCGAGAGCCTGAAGTCTTGGCCAATTGGCAGACTAAAAAGGTATATGAACAAATTCGTAGAGCACGTGCTGGAAGTAAGCGTTTTATTTTGCATGATGGTCCTCCTTATGCAAATGGTCATTTACATTGCGGACATGCGTTAAATAAAATTCTTAAAGATATTATCATTAAATCCAAATCACTCAGCGGATATGATGCACCATTTGTCCCTGGATGGGATTGTCATGGATTGCCTATCGAGCTCAATGTCGAGAAAAAGATAGGCCGTGTGGGCGATAAGGTATCTGCCAAGGTATTTCGTGCTAAATGTCGTGAGTATGCTGCGAGTCAAATCGATATCCAACGTGATGAATTTCAAAGACTCGGGGTTTTTGGAGATTGGTATAATCCCTATGTTACTATGGATTTTCGCTATGAGGCCAATATCGTACGCGCTCTTGGTTTGATGATCAAAAACGGCCACTTGCAACAAGGCTTTAAACCCGTACATTGGTGCATTGATTGCGGTTCTGCTTTGGCAGAAGCAGAGGTGGACTATGATGAGAAGACTTCACCATCAATCGATGTCGCTTTTTTTGCAGTAAAACCTGAAGAGTTTATTGATCTATTTGATGTAAACGCAGAAACAAAACCGCTAAGCCTGCCTATTTGGACTACTACACCGTGGACCTTACCTGCTAACGAAGCGGTATGTTTGCATCCAACAATTGATTATTCTTTAGTCGATACAGGCGATTGTTATTTGATTCTGGCCACCGATTTGGTCGAATCTGCGATGGCTCGTTATGAGATGAGTCAATATACTATTCGTGGCTCGGCAAAGGGAAAAGTTTTTGAGCATTTGAAATTAAAACATCCTTTTTATAATCGAGTTGTACCCGTCATATTAGGGGAGCATGTTACTACTGAATCAGGTACTGGAAGTGTGCATACTGCACCTGCTCATGGCCCAGATGATTATCTGGTAGGACAAGCTTATAATTTACCCTTAATTAATCCAGTTAAAGGAAATGGTTGTTTTGCTGATGATGTAGCCTTATTTGCTGGACTTTCTGTATTAAAAGCGAATGACACGATTTTGGGAGTTTTGGCGGAAAAAGGTGTTCTTTTAGCAAAAGAAAATATCAGACACAGTTATCCTCATTGCTGGCGACATAAATCTCCTATGATTTTCTTGGCAACGCCTCAATGGTTTATTTCTATGGATAAAAGTCAATTAAGAGAGCATATTGTTAAAGAAATTGAGAAAGTAACTTGGGTTCCTGATTGGGGGAAAGCTCGTATTAGCAATATGGTTGAAAATAGACCTGACTGGTGTATTTCAAGACAAAGAGCTTGGGGAACCCCTATGCCTTTATTTGTTCATAACACGACACGTGAATTGCATCCAAATACCCTGGAGTTCATTGAAAAGATTGCGTTACTTATTGAGAAATCCGGTATTGATGCTTGGTTTGAATTGGATAAAAGAGAACTACTAGGAGATGATGCCGAGTTTTATGACAAAATTAATGACACTATGGATGTGTGGTTCGATTCCGGTGTAACCCACTACTGTGTTTTGCAGCAAAATAATGCATTGGCATTTCCCGCAGACATTTATTTTGAAGGTTCCGATCAGCATCGCGGTTGGTTTAACTCGTCATTAACTACTTCAGTAGCCATGTATGGAGTTGCTCCTTATAAAACGGTATTGACCCATGGTTATACTGTGGATGCTGAGGGTAAAAAGCTTTCTAAATCCAAAGGAAATTATGTCGCTTTAGATCAACTCGTCAATCAGCATGGTGCTGATATATTGCGCTTATGGGTCGCCTCGACAGATTATCGGCATGAAGTGAGTATTTCGGATGAAATTATCAAACGAAATGCAGATGCTTATCGAAGAATCCGTAATACCGCCCGTTTTTTGTTGGCCAATTTATTTGATTTTGATCCAGCAGTCGATTCTGTACAAGACAAAGATCTTTTGGAATTAGATAAATGGGCATTAAAACGCAGCCAACTGTTACAAGAAGAAATTATAGAAGCCTATGAAGGCTATCAATTTCATATTATTTATCAAAAAATTCATAATTTCTGTGCGGTAGATATGGGAAGTTTTTATCTTGATTTGATTAAGGACAGACAATACACCACTGCAAAAGAAAGTAAAGCGAGACGTTCTTGCCAAACTGCTATGTATCATATAGTTCGTGCATTCACGCTTTGGGTTGCACCGATATTGTCCTTTACTGCAGAAGAAATAGGGCGCTATATCCCTGGTTACAATCAAGAGTCCGTGTTTACCGAGCTATGGTATGAGGCGTGGCCAAAAATAGACGATGTCAATATGGCGGACTGGGACGAACTGCATTTAATTCGTGACGAGGTCAATAAGGCTTTAGAAGAAACCCGCCAAAAAGGAGAAATTGGTTCTGCCTTAGCTGCTGAGGTAACTTTATATGCAGACGATAAAGTACTACCTAAGCTCACTCGTTTGGGCGAAGAATTGCGCTTTTTATTAATCACCTCTGGGGCAATCGTACATCCGATGAACACAGTTCCAGCTGGATTATCCACTACGCCATATGGTGTCTCTATTGCAGTTTCTGCAAGTTCGCATGAAAAATGCGCTCGTTGTTGGCACCGAAGACCTGATGTTGGCCAAGATAGTCAGCATCCTGAGTTGTGTTTACGCTGTGTTGGTAATATTAGTGGTCAAGAGGAAATGAGGCAATTTATATGAAAAAATGGCCATGGTTTTTACTTAGTTTTGCAGTAATTGTTTTTGATCAAGCAAGCAAATACTTGGTAGGGGTGCTTCTAACTCCGTATAAACCATTGCCTGTTTTTCCCATGTTTAATCTTACCCTGGCCTATAACTCTGGCGCGGCATTTAGTTTTTTAAGCGGTGCTGGAGATTGGCACAGATGGTTTTTTGCCGGTTTTAGTCTGATCGTAAGTATGATACTTGCCATCTGGTTGTATCGTACTGCAAGCCAGGCTAAATTGCTTTTAGCTGGAATCAGCCTCATTTTAGGGGGGGCAGTGGGTAATTTGTTCGATAGAGCCTTTCATGGTTATGTGATTGATTTTCTTGATGTCTATTACAAACATCATCATTTCGCTACTTTTAACCTAGCTGACAGCGCGATTTGTATCGGTGCTGGATTCTTTCTTTTGGATTTATTGGTGAATAAACAGGATTCCTAATCCGTTTATAAATAGAAACACGTTATGTGCATTAAAAGAAGATAAATAGTTCAAAAAATAAGGCTCTTTCAGGCTTACAGCGCTGCTTATGGGCACTCTAAATTTTTGGTAAATCTCTTTTTTTCTTAGGAGCTTTGTCTATTAAAGGGTATTTCTTCACATAGGGCTTCTTCTGCTTTTTCTTTTAATTTTTTGAATTGACTATTGATTTCTTTCTTTTTTGAAGTTTCGTATGTTATTCCTAATACTGCTTTCACTTGATTAAAACTTTCTTCTGGGGAGTTTAAAGTAACAGCATTTTTTAACTCATCAAACATTGTTCTATAAGCGGGGGAAAAAAAGGATAATAGGGTATGACCCCATGTAGCTTCTTTGGATTTGACAAATTCGGTCACTAATTGAATAACATTTGACTCTTGGCTGCGAGATGCCTTTACCATATGATTGAGACTCAGTTGAAGTCCTTGTACGTTATTTAATGCTCTATCTATTGACTGCTCTAAAGCTAATATTTTCTCCGCAGTAGGTAGGTTAGAGGGTAAAGGTTGCTGGGTGTAGCTTATGGTATTTGCGGCCTCATTCAGAAATAATCCAAAAGCTTTTTCAACATCAGTACAATCTGTATGTTTTTTCATTATTTCAATTTTTTTATGAATTTCTTTTAGAGATTTAACCGTTTCATTTTGTTGTTCTAAATTTTTTTTAAACGCTTCAATATCACTATTTATTTTCTCTAAGGTATTGGTTTTTTTGTGTTCCATTACGTCTAAAAGTTGGGCTTTGAGCGGATCCATTTCCATCTTTTTTAATCCGATCAAATTTTTTAATTCTTTTTCTATATCGTCAATGAGTTGACAAGGTCTTTCTGCATCCGGAATTAATTTTTGCTTTTTAATTTGAGGTTGAATGGCGGTAAGAGGTTCTTTAGCCGCATTACTTTTGCTGAGGAGAACGTTCACAGAAATCGTGTTACTTGCAATTCCACCCCAACCCTTAGAAGGCCCCCAATTCCCAGTCCAAAATGCCGCTGCAGCTTGTTTTAGATACGAGCCGTGTTGGTAATTAAAATATTGTTGCCATCCAGGTCTTTCTTGCTCTGGTACCTCAAGATCCGCTAAAAGCTGCTCGAATTTAGGTTGCGTAGAATACACCTTCCAAAATAGCTTCATTTTCTCTTGTTCTTCTTTTTCCTTATCTTTAACTTCTGATGGCTGCCTATTTAACAATTGTTGTAATTTATCTAGTCGAGCACATTTTTCTTCTGCTGTATCCAGTTCTTGTTGTTTTTGCTCTTGTTGTTTTTTTAAAAGGACTAATTGCTCTTTCAACTGCTGATATAAAACTTCCTCCTTTGAGATCAGTTTTTGAAAGGCGTCATGGATTTGCTTCTCTTGTCTGCTTTCACGTTCCAATTGTTGTTTTAATTCACTAAACTTATTCGCTATCAAATTTTTTATGATGAGTATGTCATTTTTATAGGGTCTTGCTAGGAGCCCAGCACTTAATATCTTTGCTTCAAATGCACATGCCGCAGCGTAAAGTGCTAATAAAATTTCATGCCTGGTTTGATTATTTTGATTGATATCATACTTTTGAATCCAATCTTTCATTCCATTTAGAACATCATTGATAGCTACTGAATTAAATTTAAATCCCTTGATCCATCCATTGCTTAATCCAGCTAATAGAGTATCAATGGGAGCGATTTCCTGATGATCTTTGGGTAGATCATTTTTACGCTCTATCGCTAATGCGGCTAAAGCAAAAGCTAAGGTCCAAGTCCGCTTTTTATCACTTTGCTCATCAATTGTCGCAGACATATTATTGGGCTTGTCTTCCATTTCTTTGGCAATATATTCTAACTGTTGGACAAGTGGCAATTTTTCTTTGCAATGCATAATAAATTCAATTAGGGCATTTTTTATGCCTTTTTTGTATTTAGCAAAGTCAGGATCTATTTTAGTATTCTCACCATAACTGGAAAGAGTAGCTGCTGCTTTATCTAATATCGTATCAGTAAGCATAGAATCAGAGCCTGTAATATTACTTATTAATTATTATAGGCTCTTCCACATTAAGGAAATATTATTAAAATTTTATTAGAGTGCAAATGGCCAGTTTATACCAAGGAACGGCCACATTTGGACCGTTCACCAAGTTTTTTTACATCCCACGTAAAACTTAGTGCTAGGCCAAAATGCTTGTTGTAAGCGCGTTGAGCTGTTTTGTATCTGGATTATGTATACTCACTGCGGCTACTGCAGGTAAATTCAGGAAATGTTCTGCTTCTTCCCATTCAATTTCAGCGGGGAATAATTTGAGATGAGGAAGGCATTTATTTAAAAGGGTACAAAAAGCCAAATCCGCAGGAAACGGGCGAACATGCGTGTAACCAAGACTCATCACTGCCATTGCTTCTGAAATGGTAGCCACTCCGGGTAGGTAATTGAATGAGTAAACGTTGGCTGTTTGTGCAATTTCGGGTAAATAACCAGGGCTAGTTGCAAAATGCACACTTGCCTGATAACAATTTTCAAGTTGTTGGGTATCAATCACACCGCCAGCACCAATTTTAAGAGATGGGTAGCGGGCAACTGCTTGAGCTAATAATTTTTGATCGGTTGAATTAATTTCAACCAAGTCAAAACCAGCATCTTTAATTTGTTGTAATCGTTCAAACAAAAAATTGTCTACATCCAGTGATATAATTACAGATTGATTGCCCAGTAACTTATCTAAGATCATAGTGAGTCCTACGGTGATGTATATTATTTTTTAGTAAACTTTGTTTCATATGAGCATAAAGTTTAATGTTAGAAGAGTTAGATCGTATTGGCAAGTATATTAATGATTCTTGGTTAAAGAAATTAAGGATATTAATTAGACCCTCGGCCGTGATCTTGGTAAAAAAGGGTTATGTTCAATTATTAAGCTGCAAAAACCAGGTTACCTTGTCTCCTGGAGGGAATTGTTTCTGTAGTGTTGGCCCTGCTTTTACTCGAGGCATTCTTAATCACTACTTGTATAGTATTTTGATCGGGTAGTTCATGTTTCAATGGGCAGATGGGATAGCGTATGTCCAGGAGTTGTTAGATAGCAAACTCAATAGTCATACCGTGGATAAAGTTTTCATCTATACTCCTGATCAGCAAATTAGTTGAATTACATAATCAACATGAATAAAGCCATTCCAATCATCATTAGGTTTTCAGTGAGTGAAATAAATCCTAAAGGTACGTTACTGTCACCTCCCACACAGGCGCATTTTAGCTCACGTTTGTCGATATAAACGGCTTTAAACACAGAAAGTGAACCTACAGTTCCAATAAATAAGGCAACTGGAATGGAAAACCAATTTAGTGCTCCTGAAATCATTAATAGACCTGCTAAACCCTCAGCATATGGATAAATATAGCTATAAGGAACCCAACGTTTAGCCAAGAGATCATAGTTTAGAAACATCGTTGAAAAACTTTCGATATTCTGTAATTTTAATAGAGCAAGAACTGTCATGCTAAAAGCAACAAACCAGCCTAAAGCACGTACTGTAAACAGGTTACCAAAGAATGCGTAACTCACTGACATTGCCATCATCGCAGTCATTACAAAAAGTACAATGACTGGTCGATAACTTGTTTCTTTAGGATCTCTTAACTTCTTTTTAAAGTGACGTCGCAAATCATCATAACCCCCAATCCGCTCTCCATGGATAAAAGTTTGAGGTGTGGTTTTCACATCGTGCTTTTGCTTAAACGCATCGACTTGCTCACGTGTTGATAGCCAATTATCTTCCACCTCATAACCTTGGCGCTGCAATAAATCTCTAGCTTTAAGGCCATAGGGACAAACATGATGTTTCATCGCCATGCGATACAGAATTGCTTTTTTCATTGAGGTATTGCTCATTTCTATACTCTTTAAATTAATGGTCCAAAAATAGTAATATAGAGTACGTACCATAGTACGGAGTCAAGAAATGCATGATATGACAATTAGTGAATTTGCTAAATTATGTGAAGTTGGGGTTGAAACCATACGTTATTATCAACGTAAAGGTCTACTTCATGTCCCGTTGCTTAAGAAAGAATTTGGAACTGGAAAAATAAGACGTTATGGTGAGAATGATGTAAGCCGTTTGAGGTTTATCCTGTTAGCTAAAAAAGCAGGCTTTACTCTAAAAGAAATAAAAGAATTGTTAGATTTTGATGCTAAAAATGATCGGGAGCGTGTAAGAGACATGGCTGAAAAGCGTATTGAAAAACTTAATTTAAAAATTAATGAGTTAACAGAGGCTCGTAACACGCTATCACTTTTGGTAGCAAAATGTAGAGAGAGTATTTCTTCGCCTTGTCCGATTCTTATGACTTTTGAAAAAAGTTAAATTAGTAAGATAAATCTACGTTTTCTCAGGAGGTCAAATTTAGTAAAGTTGATTTATCAATTTTATCAGCGTATTTCACGGAGAATATTAACTGCTATGGTGTTTTTGATTCGTCCAGGTCACGACAGATAATGGCATTTACAGTTTGATATTAATAGAGATTAAAAATCGAACACTACTCCTTTTTGCCAGGATCCCGGCCGGGGCAATTAGTTTGAACAAATTAGGGTCTGTAAACAGACCCTAAAATGTAACCTGAGTATCCAATTAGGTATTCTCAGGATAGATTTCCTCATTTATCGACAGTTAAGATCCCTACATATTAGTAGCGGAGGGTGAGATGGTATCGGGTTCTCGCTGTTGTTGTTCTATCGGGCCCTGTTCCGGGGTGACATTCTCCTTATAGGCTTCTTCAAATGCAGCCATATGCTTCAGGAACGCATTCATTGTGACTTCAGGTACCGGTGTTTGCTTTAACGTTTCCTTTAGATTATCCAGGGTAGATGACTTATCTTTTGATTGGTTTTTTTTGGCTTCATCCGTTAAGAATTTATCTGCTTCCTCTTTCACTCGTGGATCTTGAATTTCATCGACAAATTTAAATAATTTACCCCAAGTCGTTTGAGTACCTGGCTTTTGTCCTTGATTCAGTGTTTGGACAAATGCCGCATTAAAAATTTGTTGTTGAGTCGGAATTGGAGTTGAGCCGACTTTGGACGATTGTGGTGTTTGAGCTATTGTTGGCAATGAAACTGAAGGGGTAGTGAGAGTGGATCGAGGTGCTTTCAACGCTAAATTGTCCGTTGGATTTTGTTGTAAAGACTGCTGTACAGTTGCACGTGCTGATTGCATTAACCTCGCCTGGTTTTCTAGCATTGTTTTTTCTGCTTTATTTTGTGCAAGACTCAGCGCATTGAGGTCTAATGCTTTATTATTCTCTGCAATACTTTTCGCGTTGAATTCTAATGCCTCTTTTTTGGTGTCTTTTACAACATCTCTTACGACTTGAATGTCCTTTTTCTCACGTTGAAACGCTTTTTGCGCTTCCTCTTTTTGGGTTGGGGTCATCTGATCAAAGGATTCCCCTTTTTTGATTAGATAATAATTTCCATCTTTATCTTTGACAATTTCTTTATTTCTAGGAATAACAAAAGCAGCATCTTTCATGCTAGCGGGTTTTCCCTGAGCATCAACGAATTGTTTTCCGCCTTCTTTTTTAGTAGCGATTATATCATTCAAGTTTGCAATTTTTGCTTCTATGGCATTGAGCTCATGTACTTTTGCATACATTTGTTTGTCGGTTAGCTTTAATTTGGGATTCACCATGTCATCTGCGATTTGATTGGCCTGTTTTTGAAGTTTCTCAATCTCAGTTTGAATTTTATTTTCTGATAGTTTTTCGAATTTAGGAGCATCGTCTAAACTCTTCTCCATAGTACTATATTTATTTTCAATTAATTCTTTCTCTTGCTCTAACTTTTTTGAACGGTTCTCAAGCACCTTTCGATCTTCTTCAAGCTGTTTTATCGTATTATCATAACCTTTAATTGCTTCCTGTGTTGCTTTGTTCGGTTCAGGAGGGGCTGTCTTTTGCTGCGCTTTTTGCTCATCTTTCATTGTTTTTTCTTGTTGCATTTGGATAAGCTCGTTTTGAGCTTTTTTGGCTTCAGCTTCATCCTCTTCCATGAGAAAATGGAAAAAGGCCCTTCTTTGTTCCTCCATCCGGATTTGTTCTTGAAGTTGCTGCTGCTGCCATTCTTCAATAGCTCTCTCGTTTTCTTTTTCAGTAACAAGTCTCTCCGTTGTTGTTTCTCCAGCAGGGGTTAACAAGAAACGTCTTAAACTGTCAGAATCTTGTAGACCGAAAAGGCTAAGATTTATTGAAGAATTAGGATCATCATCTATCTTAGATTTTATAGATTCAGCTAATTTGTTATCCAGGGCTTTATATTCAATGGGTGTAAGCACTTCAGAGAGGGATTGTTTCGATAGCGTCATGTATATATCCTCTTACAGCTTATTTTAATTATATAATACTGGTCAATAAAATACCAAAATTTGGCTGTTTTTAAAGTAGGTCTCCCCTACATACTATAGTTAATTACCTCGTTTTGTGAAGAAGCTTTCGGAATACTTTGCGAATTTTTTACTGGAAACATAGGGGGATGATGAGGTATAGGGCTATGCCTGTCTTCTAACAAGCGTGCTTCACTGCTGTTATCCAAAAGTGTTCGCAACAAACAATGAGTGCTTGAGTGTGGGATCAATTCATAACGTCGTGGATCACTTGAGTAATATTCTGCATCGTTTAAAGTGGTGTGCAATTTAATATCTTCACGCGCAAATGCCCAAAAGTATAAATGCCCCCGTTGACTTTCTATAAATGATAATAATGTTTGTTTCACTGAACTGGCTTGGTTATCGATCCAGTTGCACGCTATAGCGATTCCCTTTGCACTGGCTGCAAACAAGACACCAAATGATTGATCCCATATTTCGCCGAGCGTACATATAATACTGCCTAAAGCATAGGCAAAAATACGCGTTACAGGATTTAAAATAGTAAGCCCTATGCGTGTAGAAAGTGAGATGAAATCAAGGATAGGCAAAATAAGGAGATTTTTTGCTAATTGTAATAGTGGTATGCATAGAGCCCGAACACTGTTAATGCAGAGATTGAGGAGTTGATTATCAGAAAAATGCCCAAATGGCCAGGTAAAACCATAAAGCGGGGAAAATCTGAAATTGGCTATTAAATTGTCTGATGGTGGCCGTTTAGAAAAGAAAAGTAATAATTCGCCTGTGTCACTGACGTTACCAAGAACTGCAAGTGTTTTAGTGAGTAGATTTGTAATACCACGAAATGGTACATGAATAAAAAGAGCACTTGCCTCAAGCAGTGGGATAGTAAGTAGCGCTAAAATAAAATCGGTGCTGGCTGCAAGAATTTGCTTGCTGAGGTTTTTAAACAGCCTCCCACTTTTTCCCAAGCCTTTGAGAAACCCATCATAAAATCCATAATGGTAGCCTTCAAAAAAAGGAGCAATACCAAGTTTCCCTAAGTTTACAAAAAATTTGCATAGCCATTTACAAGTCCCTAAAAACCAATCATCACCTGGGTGCATAATTGTATCATAAATAGCAGCTCCGCCTTTTCCACCTAATGCAGCATAATTGGTATAGGGAAATTCCCCCATTTCACGTCCTAGCGAAGGAATTATTTTTGTTAAACTATAACCTAAACTCAGCGCCAATGAAGCGATAATGGCAATTTCCGCTGGATCTTCCTTGAGTACATTCACCGCCTCAACAAAAAATTTATCCAGGTTGCCACCCGCCACGACACCTTGCCAGTAGGTTATCGATGCCGAAATAGCTTCAGAAATTGTTCCATGACTCATCCAATGAGCTAATTTTTGTGTCGGCTCAATGCCTGAGATTAAACCGTGCAAGTGTAATTTGGTTAAAATCGATTTAAGGAATTCGGGCGCAAGTACAGCGCCACCACCGTAGGCATAGGCAGCCATTGCTAAAGTACCAATCAAGGGATTTTTTTCGCTCACGTCGATAAAAAAACTGGCAATATGGCGTATTACTTCTAACGCTCGATGAAAAGGATTGTCATAAGCATGTGGACTTGGTGGATGATTGGAGCGTGCAATAATGTAGGGGCTGTCGCTAATTCGTTCTTTAATGAACTCTTCTAAGGTTTGTCCCGTAGTTAAAAGTCCTTTATTTTCTAAAGCCAAAATTAGAGAGTTTCTTGCTTTAGCGCGTTGTTTTTGTTGTTTTTTTAGCTCAAAGGAATCTTGTGGGGGGAGGTGTGTATCATGGATATGATTGAAAAAATCGTCATGTAAGTCATGAATTATAAAACGATTCATGCTTTTATAGAAGTTATAGAAAAATCGAGGTATTCGTGAAATAAACGCATTCAGTTTAAGACCGACACGTTCCGGTAAATAGAGATGACGTTTACTAATTTGTCCTAGAGTATATAAATCTTGTCCTTCCGGCAATGGATAGAAAAGCCCCTCATGAATGAAATAACGCACTTGCACCAATTGGTTTTCTTGTCTTATCAGGACGAGTTGCTCATTAGCAATAATTGCCCAGCTTCCATGGGGTAATTGGTTAAGTATTTGTTTTGCTTTTTTTATGCTACTTACACATATGGGTTCGCTAGAACTATCGATTAGTTGGTTAATTAACATCTTTAAATCGGGATAACCTTTTTGTGGAAAGCCTTGCAGTCTGTAGTAGGGAGTTATTTGGGTTATTGTCAGACCATCCAGGCGCTTTAATACTTCGGTTTTATGTTCCGGCTTGGCATTCATTGATAAATAATTGACCCAATCATGGCCATCTCGCCATAATTTATTAAAAAAAGCGGCAAGCTGGGCAAATCTATTTGCAGGGACATTGCTCAACTTTGCTGCATGTGACAATTTATAATAATCACAGATAACCCTTAAAGCATCATCTAAATCTTTGCTGTTATGGCCTATATGGAGTTCACTGTCCCAAACAAGACAAGGGTGTGGTGCTGTATGTTTTTTTAAGATATGGCTAAAATCCATTTGGTCTTGCCGTGATACAGAAAAAACACGGTTAAATGAATAATGTTGCGCCGTTTTATGAGCCTCATAAAGAATATCTCCTAGAGCACCTTCGGATACGAGGGGAGTAGCTGATATTAAGCGATTTTGATTGGAGCAATGTCCAATAATATCAATCACTTGTTTTTTTAATGCCTGATGCCCTTCATGATCCTGGCTGCTTAGTTTACGTTCTTTTTTTAACAATTTTTTTAATGAATCAATGCATTCGTTTGCCAGTTGCAGCTTTTGCTCTTGTGCCGAAGTGAGTGGATGACTGTAACTGGCTGAACGGATTCGATAGCGATGAACTTTGCTTATGATGTTAGCAACTAATGAAGCGGGTCGATCTCCTGGAAGAAGTTGGATTAGAGCGTCCTGGTGGGTGAATAACATAAGCTGCACCGTTTTTTTATCATGGTTGGCAATTAAGCGCAGCCTGTCACCTCCGGGGAGGAGGTATTCCATATTATAATGCCCATATAGTACTGCCCCTGCTTCATGGCTGAATGGACTCCCAGTCACCGTAGGTAGTGCTTGATGGCTAAAGGGAGTAATGGTTAAGGGGACGATAATTTGTGTGTGCCCTTTTGTCGTTACAAAATCAGACATCGGAACCATCCTTTGTTCACATAGTGCACAGGATACTTGGTTTTTTAATGAAATATCAAGTAGGACCGGTTACAAAATCTGGAAATTTTATGGTGTCACTGATAAAATGTTTTAAAAATAAACAGGAATCTATTTTAATGACTAGTTATTGTGGTTATATCGCCTTGGTTGGTAGGCCTAATGTAGGTAAATCGACACTCCTCAATTGTATTTTGCAACAAAAAGTAAGCATTACCTCAAGAAAGCCACAAACAACCCGGCACAGTATCTTGGGGATACGTACTGAGGGTGATTACCAATTTGTTTATGTGGATACACCTGGAATCCATCAGGGAAGTAAAAAAGCAATGAATCGCATGATGAACAAAACAGCAATAAGTGTATTGCGTGATGTGGATGTGATTGCTTTTTTAGTTGATGGAACTCATTGGCAAGAAGAAGATGAATACGTTTTAAGTTTGGTCAAACAGGCCAAAGTACCTTGTATTTTGGTGGTTAATAAAGTAGATAAAATTGATGACAAAACGCAGTTATTGCCTTGGATAGAGCAAATGAGTGAAAAGCATGAGTTTGCCGCAATTATTCCTGTATCTGCAAAAACAGGGGTCCAAGTCGATGATCTGCAAGATAAATTACAGAATTATCTGCCCGAGGGACCTCATCTGTTTCCTGATGACCAATTGACTGATCGGTCTATCAAATTTTTATGTGCTGAATTATTGCGTGAAAAGATTTTCCGTTTTTGCGGACAAGAATTACCTTATTCTGTTACTGTAGACATAGAATCTTATAAGGATGAAGGCGCGCTTGTGCGCATTCATGCATTAATTCTTGTAGATAAAGACAATCATAAACGCATGATTATTGGTGATAAGGGACAAAAATTAAAGGAAATGGCAACCAATGCACGGATGGATATGGAAAAGCTATTAGGTAAAAAAGTATTCTTACAGTGCTGGTGCAAAGTAAAATCAGGCTGGTCGGATGACGAGCGCATATTAAAACAATTAGGCTATGACCACTAAGACGATAGAGGCTTGGGTTTTACATAAAAAATGGTCTGGGGATACGAGTGCTCAAGTTAGTTTTTTTACACGCGAGCTAGGATTGATCCAGTGCCTTTGTAAAGGGGGGCGCACCCCTAAAAAGCAAGCCCTTCTCCAACCGTTTACACCTTTATGGGTGAGTCTTTCAGAACGTCATGAGCGACATTATGCACAAACGGTTGAAAGTATTTCCCCAACACTTTACCTTACCGGCAGCTCGCTTTTTGCGGGCTTATATGTCAATGAAATTCTCTATTATGCACTAAGCCCTAACTATTCTGATTCAAGCTTATTTGATGCCTATCTATTTACTATGAATGGTCTTGCTTCTACCACGGAACGATTGATGATTGAAGCCTTGTTAAGGCGTTTTGAGTGGACTTTACTCCATGCATGTGGTTATTCCTTTTCATTAACGCAAGAAGCAAGAACGGCAAATTTAATTGTTGAAGAGGTATCTTATCAATTTGTTGCGGGTGAAGGCTTCGTTGAAGATAGTAGAGGAATTCCAGGCGCGCATATTCTTGCATTGGCACAAGATAATTTAAATGAAGCTCCCTATCTCAAATCAGCAAAAATAATTATGCGCCAAGCAATAGATCATCTTTTAGGTGGACGTGAGATTAAGACAAGAGCATTGTATTTTGCAGAAGTAAAATAAATGAGTGTGAATAAAAGTGTGGTTCAAGAAACGATCTGGAAAAACCGTACTGTTGTTCCCACCTGAAATAAATAGGGTTCTTGCTCTAGGCCATGATGGACTTTATACTCTTTATTTTATTTAGTAAGGTGTTGCATGAATAAGCCAATATTATTGGGTGTCAATATTGATCATATAGCTACTGTACGTCAAGCACGCGGAACCCGCTACCCTGATCCGGTGCAAGCTGCGATGGATGCAGAAGAAGCTGGTGCTGATGGTATTACTTTACATATGAGAGAAGATTTACGCCATATCCAGGCTCGCGATGTACGTTTGATTAAACAAGTATTACAAACGCGAATGAATCTTGAATTGGCAGTAACCGACGCGATGCTCGATTTTGCAGAAGAAATTGCACCTGAACATACGTGTTTGGTTCCAGAAAAGCGGGAAGAGATAACCACCGAAGGTGGCTTAGATGTGCTCACACATCGAAAATCGGTAGAAAATGCAGTAAGACGTTTGCAGGCTATAGGTAGTGAAGTTTCTTTATTTATTGATCCAGAACGTGATCAAATTACGGCTGCAGCAGATGTTGGCGCCCCTGTGATAGAATTGCATACAGGTTGTTATGCGGATGCTGTCCATGTTGAGCAACAACAGCGTGAATTAGAACGGATAAGACACGCTGCGGAATATGCGGCCAGCTTAAATTTGATAGTTAATGCAGGCCATGGTCTTAATTATCATAATGTACAACCTATAGCGGCTATAAATGAATTACACGAACTTAACATTGGCCATGCGATTATTGCCCGAGCTTTATTTTGTGGTATGAAAGAGGCAGTAAGACACATGCGTCAACTCATGCAGGAAGCAAGACTTTATGTCAACATCTGACGTTATTGTAATTCGGATTACTGGGGATTCAGGTGATGGTGTCCAATTGGTGGGGGAGCAACTCACTATTAGTGCGGCACTTACTGGTCGTGATGTGCGGACTTTACCTGATTTTCCTGCAGAAATTCGAGCGCCAGCAGGCACGGTGGCTGGGGTTTCTGGTTTTCAACTGGCAATGGCAGAGCATGCTATTTTTACCGCGGGTGAGTCTCTTGATGTACTGGTTGCTTTAAATCCTGCTGCATTAAAAAATTCTTTGCAACATTTGAATCAAGGTGGTTTGCTCATTATCAATGAGGACAGCTATCAGGACAAAGACTGGCAAAGAGCTGGAATGGACAAGAGCTTTCTTGATAATTGCGCCGAGCATTATCAAATTATTTCATTTCCTTTAATTACCCAGACCTTACAAGCCGTGTCTTCGCTTGAATTAACAAAGCCGCAAGCGACAAAAACCAAGAATTTTTATGTTTTGGGTTTGGTACTGTGGTTATTTGATTTGTCCACAACAGCGTGCGAAGCATTCATTACCAAAAAATTCAAAACCAATCCTATGGTTGCTCAAGCCAATCAATTTGCTTTATTAGCGGGATACAATTATGGCATGACCCTAGAGTTAACACGCCGTGACTACATGCTAGGCGAAGTAAATCGGGATGTGGGGGAGTATCGACAAATTACAGGGGTTGAAGCAGTAGGCTTAGCACTTGCTGCAATTGCAACTTCAACGCAAGTTCCCATGTTAGTTTCAGGCTACCCGATTACACCTTCGTCAGCAATACTGCATGAATGTGCGCGTTTAGCTGATTATGGAGTGCAGTTATTGCAAGCAGAAGACGAAATTGCTGCCATTTGTGCTTGTATTGGTGCTGCATATGGTGGCAGATTGGCTTTAACGACAACTTCCGGACCGGGTTTGGATTTAAAAAGTGAAAGTCTTGGTTTGGCTGTAGTGGCTGAATTACCCCTGGTTTTACTTGATGTACAACGCGCAGGAGCTTCTACAGGATTGCCCACAAAAACAAGTCAAAGTGATTTACGACAAGCACTGTATGGGCGACATGGCGAAGCGCCATTACCGGTATTGGCAGCACAATCTGCAGCAGATTGTTTTAATACAGTTTTAGAAGCATTTTGTTTGGCGGTGAAATACATGACTCCAGTAATTGTTTTACTGGATGCTTATCTGGCTAATGCAGCGGAGCCATGGAAAATACCAGAGGTCGCGTCTTTAAAAGTACCTCAAATTGAATTTAACCGTTTTCCAAAGCCATTTACGCGGGATGAATTTTTAAGTCGTAGCTGGAATAAACCTGGGACGCCGGGATTTATTCATCAATTGGGCGGACTCGAAAAACAAGGTGAAGAGGGTCGGGTAAGTTATGATGCTGAGAATCACCAAAAAATGGTTCTTTTACGTCAACAGAAAATTAACGGTATTGCACGAGAATATGGTCCTTTGACGATTGAAGGGGATGCCAATGCATCAATCATCTTAATTGGTTGGGGCAGTACTTACGGCAGCTTAAAATCAGCAGTTTTGCAGTGCCTGGAACAAGGATTAGCGATTGCTTATGTGCATTTACGTCATCTCAATCCATTACCCGAGGATTTAGGCGCTATTGTAAAAAAATACGATAAAGTTTTGGTTGCTGAATTAAATTCAGGGCATTTATGCCAGATTATTCGGGCAAACTATTTGGTTGATGCGCAAGTGATAAGTCAATCGAATGGCCAGCCTTTTACTGTCAGTCATCTGGTGAAAACTATAAAAGCGGAAGCCCATTATGAATAATAACTATAAACGTGAAGATTTCGCTAATGCAAATGAAGTTCGCTGGTGTCCTGGCTGTGGTGATTATGCCATTTTAATGGCGTTACAAAAAATGTTGCCTGATTTAGGGTTCGCTCCAGAACAGCATGTTTTTATTTCAGGAATAGGATGCGCAGGAAGGTTGCCTTACTACATGAATACGTATGGATTTCATACCATTCATGGTCGAGCTACAGCAGTTGCAACTGGATTAAAAGCACTTCGTGAAGATTTATGCGTTTGGGTAATTACCGGAGATGGTGACGCTTTAAGTATTGGCGGTAATCATTTGATTCATATTTTACGTCGTAACGTCAATGTTAATATTTTATTATTTAATAATCAGGTGTATGGTTTAACTAAAGGACAATTTTCACCCACATCACAAAAAGGCCAAGTAACCAAAACTTCTCCTAAGGGTGTAGCAACGGAACCGGTAAATCCGCTGGCCTTAGCGTTAGCGTCTGGTGCAACCTTCGTTGCTCGTGCTGTAGACAAAGATCCTGTTCATTTGGGCACTATATTAAGAAAAGCCCAGGAACATCAAGGCTGTTCATTTGTGGAAATCTATCAAGATTGCAATATTTTCAATCATGGTGCTTTTGATGAATTTGCGGTTAAAAGTAATCGAGCCGAAAATACAGTGGTATTGGAAGAAGGGCAACCCTTGCTATTTGGCGTACAAAAAGAGAAAGCATTGCATGTAAAAGATGAGCAATTGATCTGTGCCCCAGCTGATGAAAAGGATGTTTATCATCATGACCCCAGCAATTTCAATGCTGCAATGCGTCTTGCTTCGTTGTCTTTCCCGGATTATCCAGTCCCTTTGGGTGTGTATTATCAAAAATCTCGAGATTTGTTTGCCTTACCTCAAGAGATAAGAAAGACTGTAAATGATTTGCCTGAACTGTTCAGGGCGAAAGCCACATGGCAACAAAGTTAATGTGCGAACGGCTTTATTTGACGCATCTTGCGAGAAAATTTTTCTAATCCATGCTCACATGCTGATGTATGCTGCGCTTGCTTAGAAAAATTTCACAACCAGCACTCAAATCCCACCGTTCGAATAAATATTAATATGGATTGTCTAAAAGATAATGTAGGTTGGTGTTAAGCCTCATGTGACTTTTGATAGGTAAAAAAAATCCCGGCAAAAAACAACCGGGATTCAGGTAGAGGAGAATGGATAACTAGTCGCGGCCTGAAAACGCACCTAATATGTTAAGCAAGCTGACGAACAAGTTATAAATCGATACAAAAAGACCTACTGTAGCTGAAATGTAATTGGTTTCACCTTCATGAATAATTGCACTGGTTTGCATGAGAATTAATCCTGAAGAAATAAGTATGAAAGCAGCTGAAATGGCTAATTGCAAAGCAGGGATGTGAATGAAAATTCCTGCAATCATCGCCAATAAAACGACCATCATACCTACAAAAAGAAATCCGCCCAGGAAGCTAAAATCTTTTTTCGTTGTTAATGCATAACCAGATAATGCAAAGAAAATGATACCAGTACCGCCTAAGGCCGTTGCAATTAATTGTGGGCCGTTACTGAAATGGCTAATATAGGCATTAAGTACTGGTCCTAAGGTATACCCCAGGAACCCGGTAAAGGCAAAAACACTGACTAAACCCCAAACGCTGTTTCTTAAAGCTTGAGTCAAAAACATTAAACCATAAACACCAACTATCATGAGAAAAGGGTTCATGGGACGTGCGCCGCTTGTAAGAGATAAAACTGCCATAAACGCACTGAACAAAAATGTCAGACCTAATAATAGGTAGGTATTACGCAGTACCTTATTACTCGAAAGCACTGACTCATTACGTCGTGTAAGAATGGTGACATCATTTCGATTCATTGTTTGGAGCTCCTCTATGTTTATATTTAGTCTAGCATATCTATGGGTTAGTTTCCTATATTTCAAGTTTTAAAACAAAGTATTTTTGTTTTGATGTTCTATAGTACTATAGTAGTATTGTAAACCGGTTGCAGCGCCGTTCGCCGTCATCCCTCCTTACAGTCGGAATGAGCGACAATTCGCTGTACGCAGGCTACTTTGGATACATGTTTCGACCGTTTTTAAGTCAAAATTTTAGGATTTATTATGGCACGGGCAGCATTAGTACAAATGGTTTCCTCAGCACATGTTGCTGAGAATCTACAACAGGTGGAACAACTCATTAAGCAAGCCCGTGACGAACAGGCAGAACTGGTACTTTTACCTGAAAATTTTGCATTTATGGGGCTTCATGAAACCGATAAATTGCAGATTGGTGAAGTTTTTGGTGTAGGTCCAATACAAGAAAAAATCAGTCAATTGGCAAAAGAATTGGGTTTGTGGATTATTGCCGGAACAATCCCTCTTAAAGGCATGGGCTCTAAAGTGCGTGCTAGTTGTTTGGTTTATGACGCCCAAGGTAAGTGCGCTGCGCGTTACGATAAAATTCATTTATTTGATGTAAGCGTCTCGGCAGGAGAGGCATATAAAGAATCGATGTCTATTGAGCGCGGGCATGATTTGGCTCTGGTAGATACCCCGATTGGAAAAATTGGATTGACGGTTTGTTATGATTTACGTTTTCCAGAACTTTATCAACTCCTGATGTTGAAAGGAGCGCAATTGTTTACCGTCCCTTCAGCATTTACAGCAGTAACAGGTCTTGCTCATTGGGAAGTATTGTTGCGAGCCCGAGCGATTGAAAATCTTTGTTATGTTTTAGCAGCCAACCAAGGGGGGCGGCATGAAAATGGGCGTAGTACTTTTGGTCATAGCATGGTTGTTGATCCTTGGGGAAAAGTCCTGACACAGAAAGAAATAGGTGTGGGTGTAGTGACGGCAGAGATAGATTTACAAAATCAGCAGGAATTACGTCGAAATTTCCCCTGTTTGGAACACCATGTATTAAACTTATAATAGAGTTTACTCTCAATGAATAACAGTTTTATTAAAAAGGTAATGATTAAATGACAGAAGCCCTTAATACAGCAAAAAAAATTTTACTAGCCCCTGCATCGTTGGATGAGACGGGTATAGAAAAATTATTTAGAACCATGATGAGCCATCATATTGATGATGCGGATCTCTATTTCCAAAGTTGCAGCTATGAGTCCTGGTACTTAGAAGATTCTGTGGTCAAAAGCGGTAGTTTTTCTTTGGATAGAGGGGTAGGTATTCGAGCGGTGAGTGGTGATAAAACAGGTTTTGCTTATTGTGATGATATTTTATTTCCTTCCATGTTGCGTGCAGCTGATGCGGCTCGTTCCATTGCCCTCACAGGTTCCAAACCCGTTCAATCCATTCAAGTTCAAAGTGCTGCAATAAGTCGCTATCAAGGATTAAATCCTATTGAGGGGATGAGCAAACAAGAGAAAATTGCTTTATTAGAGGCGATTGATAAAGAAGCTCGCCGTATTGATCCACGTGTAATTCAGGTAAATGCCTCATTAAGTGGATGCTACGAAGTCGTGATGGTAGCTGGAATGCATGGGCAAATGATTGCAGACGTTAGACCTTTGGTCAGTATCAACGTGAGCGTTATTGTAGAAGACAAGCATGGAAAACGAGAGTCTGCCCGTTCTGGAGGGGGGGGGCGAGTGCCTTATTCCTACTTTCACGAAAAAGACAATGCTTTAAGTTATGCACGAGAAGCTGTGCGCGAAGCATTGATTAATTTAGAGGCCCAACCCGCACCTGCAGGAACAATGCCTGTCGTTTTGGGACCAGGTTGGCCAGGCGTTTTATTGCATGAAGCCGTCGGGCATGGTTTGGAGGGTGATTTTAATCGCAAGGGATTATCTGCTTTCTCGGGACGTATTGGTCAACAAGTGGCCGCACCTGGTGTTACGGTAGTTGATGACGGTACTTTGAAAGACCGACGAGGTTCCATCACTATTGATGATGAGGGAACTCCATCCCAATGCACTACACTGATTGATAATGGTGTTTTGGTGAATTATATGCAAGATAAGTTGAATGCCAAATTGATGGGCATGCAATCCACAGGCAACTGCCGACGTGAATCTTATGCACATGTACCCATGCCCAGAATGACCAATACCTACATGTTGGCAGGACAACATGATCCCGAAGAAATTATTCGTTCCGTACAACGAGGTTTGTACGCAGTTAATTTTGGAGGAGGGCAGGTTGATATTACCTCAGGTCAATTTGTATTCTCTGCAAGCGAGGCTTATCTTATTGAGAATGGGAAGATTACTGCTCCAGTCAAAGGAGCAACCTTAATTGGCAATGGGCCTGACGTGATGAAAAAAATCAGTATGATTGGAAATGATCTGGGATTGGATCGAGGAATAGGGGTGTGTGGTAAAGAAGGGCAATCTGTACCAGTTGGCGTAGGTCAGCCCACCTTAAAGATAGATGCTTTAACAGTTGGTGGAACAAGTTAAATAGGGTGGCCTGGGTTCCACTTCGCTGTATCCAGGCCACACTACCTATGACACTCTTGTACTCATTTAAGTAAGTTATCTATGAAAAATTATCTTAAATTTCAAAAAAATACCAAAATGGGATTGAGAGAGCTATAACGCCTAGTTTCAACAGAGAAAACCACGCATTTAATTTTAATAATGGATTAAGATAAAAGTTGTTTTTGCTTTTAAGCAATTCTTCAAAACATAAAAAATAACTCGATTGATAAGGGAAAATCCAAGCTTCAGTTGCCATTAGAATAACAAAACCAACGACCCAGTTACTCACTGTGCCTTGATTGGCTAGCGGTATAATAACAGTGAAAAGTAGTGCCGGCGCAATCATTGTACCCAAAAGCAAGCCACCAAACCAACTGATTACATAAATGATAATAATAAACCAGAATGGGTTTGCATGCGCTAATTGACTAAGCCATTTAAGATGATCAATTAGCCAAGGTTCAAATCCAATGCTTTGCAGTGCATGCATCACTCCTATTATGGCACTAAAATAAAATAAAAAACTCCAGTTAATTTTTTTGATGAGTTCTTTTTTTTCAAGAATATTAGTCCACAAAAGCAGTGTGAAAATGAAGAGACAAGTCCAAAACATAGGAATATCTTTGCAGGTAGAAATAAGAGTACCTGCTACGAAAAGCAGTAGACTTATAATCGCAATATACTCCGCAAAAGAGAGTTGGCCAAGAAAATACAGCTCCTTTTTTAATTTAAAATGATTTATTTTTAAGGTGTTATGCGATTTAAATGTGATTGAATGCAATATAAAAAATAAAGCAATTAATAAGATGCCTGGAAAAGATGCAGCCCAAAGCCAATGCATCCAATTGCCTTGCCATTGATTTTGTTCTGATAGGAGGCTAAAGACAATGAAATTACTCGACTTTCCAGTAAGAAAAATAGTTGAGAGTAAAATACAGCCATTGAAAGCTGCATTGGCTAAAGCATTTGCCGTATCGCTGCGTGGGTGAATGGTGCTGCTTTCGAGAATATTATCTAATAGAGGTGCTATTAGGGCGACACGTGAGCTTTGTACACTCATAATGGGTGTGATTAAGGCACCTATAAAAAACAGTAACTTTTGTAATAAAGAGGATTTTGAGGGCAGATGAATTAATAAAATTAAGGCGAAACGATAAAATAACCTTGATTTGGTAACTATTGCACCAACACCAAAAACACTTACAGCTATAAAAAAACTGTTCGAGGTAAAACCTGAGAGAATGACATTTTTTGGTGCTATATGGAACAATAGGGCGCTAAAAATAATCAGCAATGCTGGAATATATTCAGGGACAAGGCGAAAAGTCCACATTATGAATGCAGCGCCTAAAATGACAATAAAGCTGGTATGCGATAGGTCTATGCCTGTATTTTGATTCAAATAGAAAGAAATAAAGGCACAAAGTACACCGGAAATAGAAAATCCAATTTCTGGGGTTATTCGACTGTATTTAAAAATCATACTTCATCATTAATCATGCTGTCTCTGGATTGCTCTGTGCTCGTCAAATCATTTTATTCCATTTAATTTATTAAGCAGGGCACTTATTTCAAAAATACGCTCTTCTGGGGAAGTACTATCTAGGGTAAAACGCAAGCGTTGAGGTCCCTCCATTTGATACCTTTTGGCGTGTACTTGAATCAAATTAATCAAAATTCCTGGGTCAATAGAAGGGTTTTCACTAAATTCCAGTTTGCCTTGCTGAGCACCAGCGCTAATTTTTTGAATACCCATTCGTTCTGCATTTAATTTTAATTCAGTAATCAATAACAAATGTTTTACCTGTTGTGGTAGTAAGCCAAACCGGTCAATTAACTCAATTTGTAAATCATGTAATTGTTCTTTTGTTTTTGCATTGGCAATTCGTTTGTACATAATGAGCCGATTATGGATGTCGGGAATATATTCATCAGGAATAATGGCACTGATACGTAACTCAATCTCGGGGCCTTGATGCATAGGGGCAGATAATTCAGGTGTCTTTCCAGCTTTTAAATCATGAACTGCTCTATCGAGCATTTCCATAAACAAATTAAATCCAATTGCTTGCATGTTTCCACTTTGCTCTTCACCTAAAAGCTCACCCGCCCCACGAATTTCGAGATCATGGGTTGCTAAAGTGAAGCCTGCGCCCAAATCTTCCAAGGATACAATGGCTTCTAAACGTTTGACGGCATCAGAGGTCAATAATTTTTCATTCGGAGTAAGTAGGTATGCATAGGCTTGATGGTGCGAACGACCTACACGTCCACGCAATTGATGCAATTGTGCTAAACCAAATTTATCTGCGCGATCAATAATAATCGTATTCGCAGTGGGAATGTCGATACCGGTTTCAATGATGGTGGTACAGACCAATACATTAAAACGATGATGATAGAAATCCGACATGACTCGTTCTAACTCACGTTCACGCATTTGTCCATGAGCTGAGCGTATTTTTGCTTCGGGAACCAGAGTTTGTAAATCCTGACAGACACGATCAATGGTTTCTACATTATTATGTAGGAAAAAAACCTGCCCCCCCCTAAGAATTTCTCTGAGGATCGCCTCACGGACGATAGGGTCCTTTTTTTCTTGCCAAAAAGTTTTAATTGCCAGACGTTTCGCTGGAGGTGTGGTCATTAGAGAAATGTCCCTTATTCCTGCCATTGCCATATTTAATGTTCTAGGAATAGGGGTCGCGGTCATGGAAAGAATATCCACATGGGTACGTAGTGCTTTGATGTGCTCTTTTTGTTTGACCCCAAAACGATGTTCTTCATCAATAATAAGCAATCCAAGATTTTTAAAAGCAATCTTGCTTTGGAATAATTTATGAGTCCCTATGA
Source organism: Legionella cherrii (assembly GCF_900635815.1). NCBI lineage: Bacteria > Pseudomonadati > Pseudomonadota > Gammaproteobacteria > Legionellales > Legionellaceae > Legionella > Legionella cherrii. The sequence goes on along the minus strand of NZ_LR134173.1, from coordinate 3,058,965 downwards.
CTATATCAACCGTTCCTGATTTTAATGAGGCAAGCACTGCCTCAGTTTCTTTAGCTGAGCGAAAACGTGAAAGTAACTCAATATTAATGGGGAAGTCTGCAAATCGATCTCGGAAGGATTCAAAGTGTTGTCCTGCCAGCAAAGTAGTTGGGACAAGAATACAGACTTGTTTATTGTTTTGCACTGCAACAAAAGCGGCGCGCATGGCTACTTCTGTTTTACCAAAACCTACATCGCCACAAATTAAACGATCCATAGGTCTCGGGGACTCCATATCTTTTATGATTTGCTCGATTGCTTGTAATTGATCCGGTGTTTCTGTAAATGGAAAGGCACTGGCAAATTTAACGTATTCATTATGATCGATTTGATATTGGTGTCCTGGTTGGGCTTCTCTTTTGGCGTAGAGATCAAGTAACTCAATGGCCACATCATGAATTTTTTCAGCGGCCTTTTTCCTTTCCTTTTGCCATTGATCTGAACCCAGTCTATGTAAGGGGGCATGTTCACTATCTACCCCAGTATATCGGCTAATCAAGTGAAGCGAGGTCACAGGAACATAAATCTTGTCTTCGCCTGCATAGGTAAGGACTAAAAATTCACTCGCAATCCCATTGGATTCTATATGCTGTAATCCTTGATAACGTCCTACACCAAATTGCAAATGAACTACAGGCGCACCAACACGAAGTTCAGCCATGTCACGGATAATTAAGTCAGGATCAACTGTTTTTTGTGCACTGCGCCTTTGAGGTGTACTTTGCTCCCCAAATAATTGGGATTCAACAATAATAACGATATGACTTTGTTTTAATTCACATCCGTAAATGAGGTCTCCGGTAGTGATGTTGATCGGAGCATTATCGTTAATGAAATCGTGCCAAGAAGATTGTACTTTAGGATTAATGTTGCTTGGTTTAAGCAAATCGAGTAACACTTCACGCCGTCCCGCACTCTCGACTACAATCAAATAACGACGTGTTGTATCTGCACAATAAGTACGAAGTTGGTTTAAGGGTTCTTGTGTTTTCCTATCTATGGGTAATTGTGGGCCTGGAATAATATCAAAATTAACCACAGCCCCTTTTTTATCCGAAGGATTTTGGAACAGACGCAATTGCTCGTAGGTATTGGCTTTAGTTAATAATTCAGTTGGATTAATAAAACAAGCAGGGGGCGATAAAATAGGTCTGCTGACGTCATATCGTCTTTGCTCATAGCGTTCATTCAATTCTTGCCAAAATTGCTCTGCATTATTTTGAATATTCTCAATCAAACAAATCTTGGCATTTTCTGGGAGATAATCAAAAAAAGTGACTGTTTTTTCAAAAAATAAAGGAAGGTAATATTCAATTCCTGAAGGGTATTGTCCTTCAGTGATCGCTTCATAAATAGGGCATTGACTTGGATTACCTGGAAATAGTTCTCTAAAAGCACGTCGAAACAGGAGCTGGCTTTGTTCATTTAAAGGAAACTCGCGTGCAGGTAACACATTGATTTCTTTTATTTTTTCTATTGTACGTTGTGTTTCTGTGTCAAATTCTCGTAGACTTTCAATTTCATCGTCAAAAAGCTCGATACGAAAGGGTAAACCGGAACCCATTGGATAAACATCAATTATGGATCCGCGTAGGGCAAATTCTCCGTGCTCAAGTACTTTATTCACACAATGATAACCAGCTTGTTGTAATTGATTACGAAAAGCGGTTAAGTCCAGTTTTTGCCCTTCTTTTAGCATTAAAGCATATTGATTTAAAAATTCGGGTGGACATAGTCTGTGCATTAATGTGCTGGCTGAAGTGATGACAATTGCATCAGTCACTTGTTGAATACGGCTTAAGGTATACAACCGTTCCGAAATAATGTCCTGGTGGGGTGAAAATTGGTCATAAGGGAGTGTTTCCCAATCCGGAAAAAATAACAGTTCTTGGGGACTGTTTGAATTGAGAAAGAAATTCAACTCCGCTTGCAATTGATTTGCACTGAGATTATCTTGGGCAATCAATAACTTAATTCCGGGAGTTTGTTGACAATATTCAGCAAGAGCCAGTGCTAAGCTGCTTCCATGGAGCTGACCCCATACTTGTTTAGCCTGTGTCGATTGATAAAGTAAGGTATTTATGGGCATAGCTTAGGCAGTCGGATTTAAAAATTTGCTATTATACCTGATGTATTGACTTGGTTCATCTTAAAATTGCGGATAAAAAGAAGATATTGAAGTTGACGTCGTTAGGAGGGCAGTTACTATGTATGAAGTATGTATTTTCGACTTTTAATTCTAAGGAGCACCGAAATGGTTTTCACCACCCTCCCAGAAAAAAGAAAAGGAAGCTAAAAAAAGTTCCTTTAACTGCTGCACTTGATAAGACCACCCAAAATGAACCTCACATCCTATGGGGTATACCTGAACTTACGAATACAATTTTATTCTTTGCCCGAAGAAAACAACCCGAACCTATGGTTTCTTCAATCGCTGCAGTATCCAAGCTCTTTTATTCATTCACTAATCCAATTCGTATCACAGAAAAATTATTAGTGCATACAGTTCAGGGTTGTGAAGAGATGGTTAAAAAGCTCTGCGAACTGAGTCCATTTTCTCATATTCATTATCTCGCGAAACCTGCTTATGTAAAAAATGATGCTGGGCGTGAATTCTTTCATATTTCAGCATTTCAATATGCGGTATGGGCGATGGATATTCACATGTTGCATCTGATGCTCGATTGTCTCCAAAATGCAGCTTATATCAGAGGAGGATATAAAATTGCTGAAGAACTACGTGTGCGATTATTAGAGCAGTATGATGAAGTGATGCAAAGAGGCATTAATTACACTGTGGGCGATATTGAAATAAAAGGGGAACAACATTTTGATTTTCAACTGCTCATCAATGCGATTCATCAATTCAGTGCAGGATTTCGGCTCTGGAATTGGCAACAACGAGCAGAGCATTGGATAAATAGAGTTGGTAAGGAGCAACTTCGGCTTCCGGCTCATGTAGCCCAAGAGTATTGCCGAGAGGATCGCGCATTTTACCCTTGTCCAAGGTTTCATGAAGAGGAATTGCCTCGAGATTTGGAATTTTATAATTGGAGAAAACGCATTACTGAATCCTGGTGGCCCGCAGAGGGGGAGGCATCTATTGGTCGTGATTTTGCCATGTTACGTTCAACACATAGTAGAATTATGACGGTGGGTACTGGCTTACAGCATCATACAGGCATTGTCTAATGCAGGCATAAGCGCCAAACATGATGCACATGCTTTAACAGTCTTAAATCAAACACGAACCAATGATGTTACCTGTTTACGATTGCGGCTTTCAACCCCATTAAAACTGGCAAAGTACGTTCCGGAAAGAATGGAATTTTATCTGTAGATACAGTGCAAGAAACGGGGGTTTAGGATATAGTATCTAAAGAGACTGTTTAGTAAATAACAGATATCCAATGTTTACTGATTCTTAATGTTGAGATTTAAAACGTTCAATTCGTTGTTCTTCCTCTTTATCATCCAAGCGCTCATACTTTTCTCGCTGCTCTTGAATTAACATCTTCAGAACAGAAAATTTATTATCCAGGTGCCCGGGATTTCCATTTAATTGCTCAAGTTTTTCTGAATATCTCGTTATTATTGAATCGAGGCACTCAATAGATATTTTTATATCTGACAATGAAATGGAATCCTTCAATGTATCCATGGTGTACACAAGTTCGTCATGAAATTCTTGTGCAATTGCAGACTTAGCTTGAGTCAATTTATTTCCAAAAAAATTAAATAATTGTGTTCGGGTACTGTTAATATATTCATCAATATATTCCAGGTTAAGCGTCATAATCTTTTTAACACTATGTACAATATCGGTTGCGGATATTTCATAACCATATTGACCTTTTTGGTATTTAAGACCAGATTCTTTACTGGGTTCATTTTCTAGATATACTTTTGTTTCCGTAATATCTACGCCACGATTGCTTAAATATTCTAAAAATCGTGCCACAGAATATAAAGAGGGTTGGTAATGTCCACTATAGGTATTAATACTGATTAATTTGCCATTTTTTATCTCCATTTCACCCGCAGCTAATACAGGAGCTCCTGCGTTCATCGAAGAGTGTAGTAATAATCTACCTTGCTCATCCAATAGCCCACATTGATGCTCAAAGACAGAAAGCTCATAATTCGTATTTAAAGTGAATGCAACAAACCCAGGCTTTTTGTGGGCTATTGATTGAGAGGAATCAAAAATTTTACCTTCTTTATGAAATAGGCCATTATTGATTTCAATATTGAATTCTGCTCGCTGTTGTGGGGTCAAAAAGGTGGTATGTGCTTCATCAAACCTTTTATCTTTTTCATTAACATCGAGTAGTTCACCCCTGTTAAAAGCATTTTGAATATCAGCTTCTGAAGACTTTTGGCTCTCAGACGTGGGTTTTAATACTCTATTAGGTTCTAATTTATATTTTCCTCTTGATAGGACGGGGATGTATTCAGGATTTTCTTTTTTTCTCTTTTCCCTCTCCTGCATTAGATTATCTAAAAGCTGATTAAGTACATTCTTTTTATTGGAAAATTTTTTAATATCAAAAACATAAATCATAAAATCAAGAGCGTTAAGTCGATCTTCCTTGCTTAACGAACTGTTTTGATAATCAGACCATGCCTGATCTAGTCGTATTGTTACTGTTCCATCTTTGCTAGAAAAATAATTCTTGGGCATATAGGGTGCTTTATAGACATCTTATGATAATTATAAAATATTTTTTTTAGCAGGGGGAACAGAGGAGCAAAATATATTGGTTCTTGGATCAAGACTATTTTAAAAATCAGTTCTGCTAGCCATCAAGCTCGGGCCAGTCATTTATTTTTATATCAAAATGATGTAACAAAGCGATGACGTCTGGGAAAGAAAAACGTGCGTGTTTGATTTTATTTTCATGCGGGTCAATTGTGTAGTTGATGGCATTCGTGAAATCTGCAGCGCTTAGATCGGTATGAAGAAACAGACTGTTCAGCAAGTCGGTGTTTACAAAACTTGCATAACTTAGATTGGCCTCTCTAAAATCAATGTCATGGGCTTTACATTCTTCAATAATTAAATTTGAGAGTTCTAATCCATAAAAACTGGAGTGGCTTAAGTTGCTGTTATAAAAATAGAGGGGACTTCTTAGCTTGACCAAAGGCCAACATAATTCAGTCCAGTTTATTCCAATAAGTTTTGAATTTTTAAAGGCGACCTCAGAGAATTTGCAGCCTGGAAATTTTGCTAAAGAAAGATCGCAGGATTCAAAATCACATTCAGTGAATTTTGTATGGCTGAAAATAATGTCGATAAATTTGCATTGTTTAAATTGGCAATTTTCAAAGTCGAGGCGCTCAATTCGTTCCTTTTCAATACTTAATTGTGTGAACGTTTGATTGATGTATGTATTTTCATTAAATAGGGTTGTCATTCAATTTTCTCTTTGAACTTGACGTCATCGGAGGGCAGCGAGGGCTCTCTGAGCATCACACGGTACTACTGCGAAAGATGTCACGCTCATCCTCGGGATGAGGTAGGTCCCGCTGTGCTTCATCCAGGCTACAAATTGTCGAGGATGTATCATCCAACATTAGCTCTCATCGGTTTCAATAAGTCCTAACTCATCTAACTCTATATCTACCGATTCAATTTTTTGGAAGCGTGAAGTAATTTTTTTAGCGGAAGTATTCACCTCACTGACATCTTTATGGGCCTGGTCAATGTGTCTGGAAAGGTTATCCATTCTTTTTTCAAAACGTTGGAAATCATCGGCCAGAGCTTGTAAGTGTTTTTGAATGATATGAACTTGTTTGCGTGTTGCATCGTCTTTAAGTACTGCCTTAGCAGTAGTTAGAACTGCCATTAATGTACTAGGGGAAACAAGCCATACTTTTAATCTTTGGGACAGAGAAATCAAATCTGGATAATTGGCATGAATTTCTGCAAAGATGGATTCCGCAGGAATAAACATCATGGCGCCATCAGTTGTTTCGCCAGGAACGATGTATTTTTCAGCAATGTCTTTAATATGTTTTTGGATGTCTTGACGAAATTGTTGTTGCAGTGATTTTTTTTCACTTGAACCTGCATCCACATTGATAAGCCGCTGGTAGGTTTCTAGCGGAAACTTGGCATCAATCACTACATTGCCCGTAGGCTCAGGCAAGAATAATATGCAATCGGCACGTTTTTGATTATCCAGAGTATATTGCATTGCAAAATGATTGGGGGGAATCATGTTACTAATTAAGGTTTCGAGCTGTACCTCACCAAATGCGCCACGTGCTTTTTTATCAACCAAAACATCTTGCAGGCTGACTACATGATTGGATAATTCAGTGATTTTCTTTTGGGCCTCATCAATGATGGTTAAGCGTTTTACCACATCGATAAATGTGGCGGAAGTTTTTTCAAAACCTTCAGTTAATTTATGATTTACTTGTTGCGTTAACCCATGCAGATGATTGCGAATCTCTTCAGTTAGCAACTGTAAATGAGAGGTGAGGGCGCTGGCATGTTGTTTAAAGCTATGGTTTATTTGTTCGCGTACTTCAGTCATTTGTTTGGGGACGGTATCATGGATGATTTGTTGCGTTATTAATTGTCCTTGAGCTATTTTCTCATTTACATTCAGATGGAGTTGATGCAATTGTGTAGTAAATGCTTCAAGAGTCTTTTCGTGTAACTGCTCATTCCGTTTTTTTTGCTGGTTTTGTTGTATCAAAAACCAAATTAAAAATAGAAAGTGGAGGACTAAAGCACACGCCGAGCCCTCAATTAAAGTGATTGAAGATAAAAATTGCATTCATTAGTCCAAAAGTTGACTGAGTTTAATCGGCGGATCATATTGATAAACCGTTTTTAATTGCCCGTAATCAATAAGACGCAAGTAACCTACTGAGAGCTGATCCTCTGCTAAATGAGCCAAATTGTCAAAACTAAATTGAATTGTTTGCTTTCCTGGAGCAAGCCATTGTGCACTTTGGGCGGTTTCGACGGGAATATCCTCACCTTTAGTGTTTTTCTTATATAAAATACCTTGTAACGCATAGCGACTTGCAGTAGCTACCTCTACAGTGGCTGCCAAGGTTAGTGGTTTCGAAGATACTTTTTTGATGTTCACGAGGCCGGCAGACGGGACTGAATAGGAAAAAGCGGCACGTCCACTGCGATAAGTCGGGGTATTGTCATCCAGTTCGCCGGATACCTCAACTTCTATGTACCAATTTCCTCCATGTGAGTTCTCATCAGAGGACAAAAGGGCATTGGCCTTAAATTGATTACGCTTTACCTCTTTAATTTCGAGAGGAATGTTCTGGTTATCAGGACCTACCAATGAGGCGTTGATATCATCCACTGGATAGGACGTACTATTATCTTTTAGGGTAATGAGTGCATTGAATTGATCTCCATATTGATATTGCAAAGCGGAAGGCTCGATAAGCAAATGAATTAAGGAGTATTTTTCAAAAACATGAATTAGATACTTATCTGCATCACTTGCAGGATCAAGGTGCTTACTTTTGATTATGAAATTACCCGTGCCTAATTCGGGTTTGAGTTGCAGCATGGTCTGATGTGAACCTATTTTAAGTGATTCGTCGGCATCATCCTGACTGTACAAAGAAGAAGCATCTTTTAAGTTCATGAATTGACTGTTGGTACTTTTTATTTCTAATGCAGGAACGGATTTGTTTTTTTGTAAAGGGACAATACGCAGCACTGATTCTGGCGCATTAATGGGCAGGGTGATGCCATGTTGCAATTGAGTGGCAGTTATTTGTTGCGTGTAACTGTAACTTTTTTGAATATTCTTTTCAGCTTTACTTAAAGAATTTCCGGAAACCTTCCAACGAGCCTGCAGGGGTTCATGAGATAAACTACTGCAAATATCACAATCATAAGATTTGATAGGATTTTGTGGTAGGGTAAATGCGCTGATTTGTGAGCAACAAAATAAAGACAATAAGGTAAGTGTAGTTCTCATTTCGCGACTCCTTTTAAATCTAAAGCAGAAATTAGTATCTTATCTAACCCAAAACATGAATGACGGCTTTGATTGTGACTCAGTGGAGTCTCATCTTCTGTTACTTCCTTATCGTAAAACCAAACAGTACCCGCAGCGGATTGTGAACTGCAATTTAAAAAACCATCCGCACAGGAATCCAAATAGACTTTGGAAATCTTTAAACCGCTGTTGAGTAAATAACCGTTACAATAACTGGCTGAAGAAAAAGGTGAGGCAGATACGTCAGTCCCTACAACAGCATTAAACGATACGGGCAGGGAAGGTCGATTTTTAGTGCCCAACAAAAGCTCTTCATTATAGATGCTCATGTCACCAACACGTTGTTGTTTGACTGCATCTCCCGTATAACCTAATAACCAGCTCAAACTGGCCTCAAAAATACCTCCATTGAGGAGTATGTCAGCAAGCGGAGTTCCTCCACTTGAAGGCGCTAGAGCGACAATTTTTTTGATTTTGTTTTTTAATCGCAGGTACCGACTGTCATAAGTTGGATTCGATAGGATCCAACGCATTACATTTCCACCATTGGAATGAGTGTAGAGAATTAAAGCATCGATTTTTTTATGATCTATAAAATCTAATAATTGATTTGCAGTACATCCTGCAGCATCTTCATCCCACATGTATTTACTGTAATCACAGTGGACAACATAGTAGTTTTTCGGATTAGGAAGTGCTTGAGCGATACTTTCAATGAAATCAGTTTTCCAATACTCTCCATCTGCATCTTCACGGTGATCATTTGTGCCATGCACAAATGCAACGCCCAAATTGATGGTTCTATTAGACTGAGGGAGAGCATAAATCCATGAAGAGAATAAAAACAAAAACACAGTTATCAAGATACGTTTAAAATCCATTTTTATCACGCCCCGGTTCATGTTGAATCGACATGTATCTATAGCATATTTTTTAATGATAAACTAATGTTTTAGGATAATTGCTCCCCTCAAAAGGGGATGAGTATGTTATCGTAGCCTAGGTGAGGGCGTCGCCACGAAAAATCTCGTTATCGAGCATCGCGAGGGCTCTTTATAACGTAGCACCATGCTACGATGGGAGCATCCTTCGTGATGCTCGGCAGGGCTGGGGCGCTGCTGCATCTGGGCTACCAGGCATCTTTAAAATGCAATGAGTCCTTTGGTTTGAGAATATACGGATGAAATGAATGAGTATTGATGAAATAAAAGGAACCATTGCTGGGCTAAAAGAAAAAATAAGGCAGTATGATTATCATTATTATGTTTTGGATGAGCCTATAGTTCCTGATGCTGAATACGACCGCTGTTTTCGCGCATTACAGGATTTAGAAACGAAGTATCCTGAATTATTAACGGCAGATTCACCAACCCAACGCGTTAGTGGTACTCCTGCAGATGCATTTATGCCAGTAACCCATAGACAACCGATGTTATCCTTATCGAACGTCTTTACTGAAGACGAATTAAAAGCATTTATTAAACGAGTTACGGACAAACTGGATGAGCCGGTGCAAGAATTGGTATTTACTTGCGAACCTAAGCTGGATGGACTTGCGGTTAATCTGACCTATGAGAATGGGATATTGGTTTCTGCAGCAACTCGTGGTGACGGAACCACCGGTGAAAACATTACTGCCAATATTAAAACAATACCCGCAATTCCCCTAGTTTTAAGAGTAAGCAAACCACCACGTTTTATCGAAATTCGTGGCGAAGTATATATGCCAAAAGAGGGGTTTGAAGAGTACAACAAAAAAGCAAGGGATATGGGCGAAAAAACGTTTGCTAATCCACGCAATGCTGCAGCAGGGAGTTTACGACAACTGAACCCTGCAGTGACTGCAAGTAGGCCTTTGGCGATTTATTGCTATGGTGTAGGAGTTTGCGAAGGGTATTCTTTGCCAGACTCGCATTGGGAGCAATTGCAACTTCTTAAAAAATTTGGTTTTAGGGTGTCTTCTGATATTAAGCGAGAAGAGGGCATGAAAGGCTGTTTGGATTATTACCATGATATGTTAGCCAAACGCGATCAACTCCCTTTCGAGATAGATGGTGTTGTTTACAAGGTTGACAGTATTCCTTTACAACAACAACTTGGTTTTATTTCAAGAGCACCACGTTTCGCCTGCGCGCATAAATTCCCTGCTACTGAAGAGATCACGGAACTTTTAGCAGTTGATTTTCAGGTAGGAAGAACAGGGGCTTTAACTCCGGTGGCACGCTTGGCACCGGTTAATGTGGCAGGCGTTACTGTAAGTAATGCAACGTTGCACAATATGGATGAAATTGCCAGAAAAGACATCCGTATCGGCGATAAAGTGATTATTCGACGTGCGGGTGATGTGATTCCGGAGGTGGTTTCGGTTGTCCTGGACCAACGGCCTGCGAACACCAAGGAGATTCATTTACCTAAAAAATGTCCTGTTTGTGGTTCTGATGTAGTGCGTGAGGAAGGGGAGGCGGTAGCTCGTTGTGTGGGTGGTTTATTTTGCAAAGCACAACTAAAAAGAATGATGTGGCATTTTGCTTCACGCAAGGCGATGTATATTGAGGGTTTGGGATCTGTGCTTATCGAACAGTTGGTTGATGAAGGAGTTGTTCGTCATTTACCTGATCTTTATACGCTGGATCTTTCTACGTTGGCAAATCTTCCCCGTATGGGACAAAAATCAGCAAAAAATTTATTGCATGCTTTGGAACAAAGCAAAAATACCACATTTAGCCGTTTTCTTTATGCTCTTGGAATTCCAGAGATTGGTGAATCCAGCGCTCGAACATTGGCAGAGCATTTCGGTGATATTGAGGCGATTTCCAAAGCAACCGAAGAAGAACTGATGAGTTTGCAAGATATCGGACCTGTAGGTGCTTTTAATGTCGATCATTTTTTTGCACAAGAGCATAATCGCAAGGTCATTGAGCGTTTATTAGCTTTAGGAATACATTGGCCAAAAGTTGAAAAAAAGAAAGTGAATAAGGAGCATCCTTTATTTGCAAAAACTGTCGTTTTAACTGGAACTTTAAATACCATGGGACGTGAAGAAGCGAAAGCAAAATTGTTGGCTGTAGGTGCTAAAGTCAGTGGCAGTGTCTCCGCAAAAACAGATTATGTGGTTGCTGGAAATGAAGCAGGATCTAAATTGGATAAAGCAAATGATTTGGGGGTTCGTGTTTTGGATGAAGCACAGTTTCTTGAACTGATGAGCAGCTAGATATTTCCTTTGGGTTCGTTAAGACAGGAAGTGAGTGACAACAACCCTCACTCCTGCCTCTTTCCCACAGGTAAGAGAGGGGATATTTAGACGCTGAGTTTATGATAATTTTCCCATCTCCCCATAGGGGAGAAGGTGCCCTTTAGGACGAGGGAATGGTTTTGCTTCTCTAGAGGGTGGTTTTGAATAAGGATATTTTTTTGAATCGAACACAACGAATCGTTCTGATTATTCTTTTTTTCAAGAGTATTAGCTTTGCTCATGCTTGGCCTTGGGTATTGAATAATCCATATCCTCAAAGTCAGGCCAATCAAAATATCTATTATTCATCATTTTCGGAACAACCCAAAACTCTCGATCCTGCACTGTCTTATTCATTAAACGAGTATTTGTTTATTGCGCAAATTTATGAGCCTTTGTTGGGATATGATTATTTTCAACGGCCCTATCAATTAACTCCATTGATTGCTGCGCAAATGCCTCAGCTGCGATATCTTGATGTTCAAGGAAATACAATGCCTGAAAAGGGCCAGGAACCCCCGGCCTATACTGTTTATACCCTCACCATTAAAAAAGGAATTTATTATCAGCCCCATCCGGCATTCGCCAAAGATAAGAAAGGTGCATACCTTTATCATCATTTATCACCTGATTATTTAGAGGATGAAGGTATTAATCAATTATCAGATTTTAAATATTCGGGTACCCGGGAATTGATTGTTGACGATTACATATATCAAATAAAACGTTTGGCAAATCCAGCTGTCAGTTCATCAATTTATGGGTTAATGAGCGACTATATTGTAGGTTTTAAAGAATACGGCAAAACGCTCCCTGGTGGTAATCAATATACCGATTTACGGGAATATTCTTTGAAAGGGCTTAAAAAACTAGATGATTATTCCTTTGAGATTACTTTGAAAGGGGAATATACCCAATTTTTATTTTGGTTGGCTATGAGTTTTTTTGCGCCTGTTCCATGGGAAGTTGATCTTTTTTATGCTCAACCCGGAATGACGGATAAAAATATTACCTTGGGTTGGTATCCCGTTGGAACGGGGCCGTTTATGTTGGTTAAAAATAATCCGAATCGCAGAATGGTACTGCAAAAAAATCCCAATTTTCGCGAGGATTATTATCCAAGTACCGGTTCAGATGAAGATAGGAAATTAGGGTATATGGATAATGCAGGAAAACGGTTGCCGTTAATTGAAAAAGCAATTTATACCTTGGAAAAAGAGTCCATTCCTCGTTGGAACAAATTTTTGCAAGGCTATTATGATAGCTCTGCGATTGGTAACGACAGTTTTGATCAAGCCATTCATATTAATCAATACGGTAAAGCAGAACTCACACCAGAAATGCAAAAAAAACAAATATACCTGACGCAAACCTTTCAACCGAGCACCTACTATATGGGTTTTAATATGCTTGATAGCGTTGTCGGAGGCTCGAGTGAACGTGCCCGCAAGTTGAGACAGGCCATTTCAATCGCGGTAAATTATGATGAGAATATAGCTATTTTTTATAATGGACGCGGTGTGGCCGCCCAAGGGCCAATCCCACCTGGCATTTTTGGTTATAGAGAAGGGAAGGAGGGAATTAATCCTTATGTTTATCAATGGGTCGATGGTGAAGCAGTGCGACGGCCAATCAGTGATGCCAAAAAGCTTATGTCTGAAGCAGGATATCCTGATGGAGTTGATCCAGCCACAGGGAAACATTTGATTTTGCATTATGATGTGACGACAACCGGAGGTCCTGAAGACAAAGCCTTATTTGATTGGATGCGCAAACAATATGCTCAAATAGGAATTGATTTAAATGTAAGGGCAACTTTATATAACCGGTTTCAAGAAAAAATGCGTACGGGAGATACGCAAATATTCAGTTGGGGGTGGGTAGCAGATTACCCGGATCCAGAAAATTTTTTATTTCAATTATATGGAGGCAATGGCAAAGTAAAATTTGGTGGTGAAAATACTGCCAATTATCAAAATCCCGAATTTGATCGTCTCTTTAATTTAATGAAAAATAGAGAAAATGATCCCCAAAGGCAGCAGATTATCGATACCATGGTTAATATTGTTCGGCATGACGCTCCCTGGATATGGGGAATACATCCAGAAGAATTCCTTTTATCACAGTCTTGGGTTTCACGGGTTAAACCAAACACAATGTCTTTTGCAACACTCAAATATACAGCGATCAATGTACCTGAACGAAATCAATTGAGGCAGGCCTGGAATCAACCGATTTTTTGGCCCTTAGGGTTATTGTTTTTGCTTATTCTCATGCTGATTTTTCCTTTAATCATTGCTTATCATAAGAAAGAAAAAAAACCGGCAGAAAGGGCTTATATATCATGATGAAGTACTTACTAAGACGAATTATTTATTCAATTCCTATTCTTTTTGGGATCAATGTTCTTACCTTTATTTTGTTTTTTATGGTGAACACACCCGATGATATTGCGCGTATGCATCTAGGGCAAAAACACGTTGAACAACAAGTGATTGATGATTGGAAAATGGCGCATGGCTATAATTTACCCTTATTTTATAATGAGGAAAAAAATGGAATACAGAAAATAAAATCAACTTTATTTTTCCAAAAGTCGATGAAACTTTTTACTTTTAATTTTGGTGTTTCTGATTCAGGGCGAGATATTAGCGAGGATATTACTTACAGGATGTGGCCGAGTCTTTCTATTGCATTACCTGTTTTACTTTTGGAAGTAATGAGCAACATCATTGTTGCTATGGCAATGGCATTTTTTCGTGCAAGTTATCTAGATTTATCCGGGGTGGTGATTTGTATTATTTTAATGTCAATTTCCAGTTTGTTTTATATTATTGGGGGACAATATATTTTCGGTAAAATATTACGTCTAGTTCCCATATCAGGTTATGACGGCGGTTTTGAAGCGGTGAAATTCGTTATTTTGCCCATTACAGTGGCTGTGCTTAGCGGATTGGGAGCTGGTGCACGTTGGTATCGGACTTTATTTTTGGAAGAAATGCATAAAGATTATGTTAAAACTGCCAGAGCCAAGGGATTGTCGGAACAAAAGGTCATGTTTAAACACGTATTAAAAAATGCAATGCTCCCTATATTAACTGGTATTGTGGTTATTATTCCCTCTCTATTTATGGGCAGTTTAATCTTGGAGTCTTTTTTTGGTGTGCCAGGCTTAGGAAGTTATACAATTGATGCCATTCAGCAACAAGATTTTGCAATTGTGAGGGCAATGGTATTTTTGGGTTCCATTCTTTACATTGTCGGTTTAGTACTCACGGATTTATCTTATATGTTGGTCGATCCCAGGGTGAAATTATCCTAAAAGTAACCTGGTTAAGTGAAGCGGTATTGCCATTTAGTCAATAGCGCTGCACCCGGGCTATTTTTGTGGGAGTGATAAGATTAGATGAGAAGAAAAAATGACTTTTGAATTTCTATGGACGGATAAATGTTTTCTCACTTTATTAACCTTAAGTGTGCTGGTTATTTTATGGAGCCTACGTAAACAACATATCAGGCGATCTTTTACCTTAATTTTACGTCGTCCAATTGCTGTAAGCGCGGGCATCATCCTGTTGTTTTTTATTACCATTGGCGTACTGGACTCCATTCATTTGACGGCAGTAAAGAAAGAGGCAGAAACATCAACTACGGTGTTGGATAGAATCTTGTCCCCTATAGATGAAATCTCTGAAAAAACTTATTCAGCTCCTTTGGCTTTAAGACAGTTTATCAGTGAAACGACCTTAGTGAATGGCGTAGTCAAACAAATATACCCAGTGCTTGTTTATCCGAGTAAACGAATTAAAACCGAAGCGGAAAAGAGCGAGGTCATTAAGAGTTCGATTTGGAATGCTTTAACATGGTGTCTATTCACCGCTTTGTTGATAGGAATTTTTTCCATATCTATCCGGTACTTCAAACGATTAAAACCATGTTTTGCTTTAAGTCCTACAAACCTAAGTACCTTAGTGACTTTGAGCCTGCTTACATTTTTTATTGTGCTTGCTTATGAACTTTCAAGAACATTCCATGTATTGGGTACAGGTCAAATTGGACAAGATATTTTTTATTTTACTATTAAAAGCATACGTACTGGTTTAGTTATTGGTCTGTTAACTACTTTATTTATGTTGCCTTTGGCTTTATTTTTAGGGGTTGTTGCAGGATATTTCGGTGGGTTGGCAGATGATTTGATTCAGTATGCTTACACTACTCTAAGTTCTATTCCTGGAGTTTTATTGATTACTGCTTCAGTTTTATCCTTGCAAGTTTATATCACCAATCATCCTGAGCAGTTTACCACTCTAGCTCAAAGTGCGGATGCACGTTTATTAGCACTTTGTTTTATTCTTGGAGTAACCAGTTGGACTAGTTTATGTCGACTATTACGTGCGGAGACTCTCAAATTACGGGAGGTAGATTATGTTCAGGCAGCACGAGCGTTGGGTTCAAATTGGTTCACTATTATTCGAAAGCACTTATTACCTAATGTGATGCATATCGTGGTGATTACCCTTGTATTGGATTTTAGTTTTCTGGTTATGGCGGAGGCATTGCTTTCTTATGTGGGAGTAGGTGTTTCACCCATGACCATAAGTTGGGGAAATATGATCAACAGCGCACGGCTTGAGTTGGCACGTAATCCAGTCATTTGGTGGCCTATGTTGGCTGCTTTTGTTTTTATGTTTTTGTTGGTATTGGCAATCAACTTATTTGCTGATGCAGTCAGGGATGCGTTTGATCCTCACCAATCCGAGATTTGATACAGATGGAGCATTTTCCGTAAACGGAGAAGAGGGGACAGTTGTGGGTTGAAGTGCTCATATTGGGTTTGCAAAAATCCTGATTTAGGTTAAAGTTCATCAATTAAGCTTAATGAGTTTAGTCCCTTATGCAACAACGTTTTGTTCATTTACGCGTTCATACAGAATTTTCTTTAGTTGATGGATTGGTACGGGTTAAGCCATTAATGAAGGCTTTACCGTCTCGAGGAATGTGCGCTGTTGCAGTTACTGATTATTGTAATTTATTTGCTGCAGTCAAGCACTACAAAAGTGCTGTTGATGCAGGAATCAAACCGATTATTGGCAGTGATTTACCTTGTCATGATCCTGATCAACCAGAACGCGTATCGTCTCTGGTTCTTTTATGTCTTAATTCAGAAGGGTATAAAAATTTAACTTGCCTTATTTCCAAAGCCTATCAAGAAGGTCAATATCAAGGGCAGCCCAGGGTTCAAAATCAGTGGATCAAGGAGTACTCAGCAGGACTTATTGCTTTATCCGGAGGAAGATTGGGGGATATAGGTCAAGCCTTATTGGCGAATGATATTGCTTTAGCCAAAAGTCGAGCTTTATATTGGCAGAATGTTTTTCCCAATCGTTTTTATTTGGAAGTTCAACGCACAGGCCGACCTGACGAAATACGCTACAATGAGCAATTAATTGCTTTAGCTGATGAACTGCAATTGCCTTTGGTAGCAACGAATGATGTGTGTTTTCTGGATCAAGATGATTTTGAGGCTCATGAAGCGCGTGTTTGTATTCATGAGGGATATACATTAGCTGATCCGAGAAGAGTACAAAAGTATAGTGCACAGCAGTACTTACGATCAGCGGATGAAATGATTGCCTTATTTTCTGATTTACCTTCTGCAATAGAAAATACGGTCGAAATCAGTAAACGATGCACCGTAAAATTGGATCTAGGTAACAATTATCTCCCTAATTTCCCAATACCGGATGGATCTACCGTTGAAAACTATTTATCCATTTATCACAAGTAGGTTTAGAAGAGCGCCTACTCCAAATATTTAAAAACAAATCTTCACAAGAACTGCAGGCAGCCCGAGAGGAATACGACAAACGTTTGCAGGTTGAGCTGACAGTTATCAATAATATGGGATTTGCTGGCTACTTCCTCATTGTAGCCGACTTCATACAATGGGCAAAAAAGAATGGAGTTCCTGTCGGACCAGGGCGAGGTTCGGGTGCTGGCTCATTGGTTGCTTATGCATTAAAAATTACTGATTTGGATCCCTTGGAATACGAATTACTGTTTGAGCGTTTTTTAAATCCAGAGCGGGGTATCTATGCCTGACTTTGATATCGATTTTTGCATGGAAGGCCGTGATCGGGTCATTGATTATGTAGCAGAGAAGTACGGCAGACAAAGTGTTTCACAAATTATTACCTTTGGTACTATGGCTGCAAAAGCAGTCGTACGTGATGTAGGGCGTGTTTTAGGCCATCCTTATGGATTTGTTGATAAATTAGCAAAATTAATTCCTTTTGAGATAGGCATCACTTTAAACAAAGCTTTGGAGCAAGAAGAAGAACTTAAACGTCGTTACACAGAAGAAGAGGAAGTTAAAGAGCTTATTGATTTGGCATTAAAGCTTGAGGGGATAACGCGAAATGCAGGAAAACATGCTGGAGGAGTTGTTATTGCACCTTCCCAACTGACCGATTTTACTGCGATTTATTGTGAAGAGGGATCCACTCAAATTGTTAGTCAATTTGATAAAGATGATGTTGAGGCAGCTGGTTTAGTCAAGTTTGACTTCTTGGGCTTAAGAACTCTGACGATTATCGATTGGGCATTGGCGACTGTAAATAAAAAACAGGCACTTGAAGGATTGCCTCCAGTGGATATCAGTCAAATACCTACTGATGATGCGGCAACTTTTGATTTATTAAAAGCGTGTAAAACAACAGCAGTTTTTCCAGCTCGAATCGCGTGGTATGAAAGAATTGATTAATCGTCTGCAGCCAGATTGTTTTGAGGACATCATCGCGTTAGTAGCCTTATTTAGACCAGGTCCTCTACAATCTGGAATGGTGGATGATTTTATCGATCGTAAGCATGGGCGTGCGGCTGTTGATTATCCTCATCCCGATTTAGAACCTATTTTAAAACCAACATACGGCGTTATCCTGTATCAAGAGCAAGTAATGCAAATTGCACAGGTATTAGCAAATTATACTCTAGGCGCTGCAGATTTATTGCGTCGTGCTATGGGAAAGAAAAAGCCTGAAGAAATGGCGAAACAGCGGGAGATTTTTACTGAGGGAGCGACTGCTAGAGGCGTTGATGAAAAGGTTGCAACGCATATTTTTGATTTGATGGAAAAATTTGCAGGCTATGGATTTAATAAGTCGCATTCTGCAGCTTATGCACTGGTCGCATATCAAACAGCATGGCTTAAAGCACATTATCCAGCCGCATTTATGGCTGCGGTAATGTCCTCAGATATGGACAACACCGATAAAGTAGTCACATTTATTGATGAATGTGCTCATATGAAATTAACTATTTTACCCCCCTCCATCAATCACTCCATGTATCCTTTTACGGTCACTGATGATACCACCATCATTTATGGTTTGGGGGCTATAAAAGGAGTGGGGGAGTCTGCAATAGATTGCATCACCGAAGAGCGCGAAGCGGGTGGGGCTTATTCCGATTTATTTGGTTTTTGTCAACGCCTTGATCTGCGTAAGGTGAACCGGCGTGTATTAGAAGCCCTGATTAAAAGTGGAGCCTTTGATGATTGGGGTGTAGAGCGGGCTATGTTGACCGCTTCTTTGGAAAAAGCATTGAAGGTCGCAGAAAAAGAACACCAAAATCAGTCCAGTGGCCAATTTGATTTGTTTTCCTTATTGGAGGACGAGAGCAATGAGCAAAAATATGTTCCCTGTAAACCTTGGTCTGAGGCACAACGTCTTGAGGGTGAACGAGAAGTTTTGGGGTTTTATTTAACCGGACATCCCGCCGACCAATATCGACGCGAATTTGGTGATTTTATCGTTTCGATCAGTCAATTAAATCCATCCATGCATAAAAAAGCCCTTATTTGTGCGCAAATCGTTGGAATTCGCAAAATTATAACGAAACGTGGCAAGAAACTTGTAATTCTTGGGATGGATGATTCCACGGCTCGACTTGATGTTGTTGTATTTGGCGAACTTTTTGAATCGGTTGGATCTACCTTGGCAACTGGAGATATGTTGGTTATTGAAGGTGAGGTAGCACATGATGATTATAATGGTGGTGTGAAAATGACCGCAAATAATCTTTATGATATTCCAACTGCACGCACCAAATTTGCTCGATGTCTTGAATTGCGTTTGTATCCTGAACATCAGGGGATTTTAGCCTCCATTCAGGCCTTGTTAAAAGCGCATGTCGGACGTTGTACGGTTCAATTTTCATATAGCAATGAGTATGCTCGGGCACAGTTAAGTTTGGCGCCACAATGGCAGGTAATTCCCAGCGATGAGTTACTTGGCCTTTTGACTAATCTTTTAGGTGATGAGCATGTTGTGATGCGGTATTAAGGTCTAATTACAATTCTGCTATTTGGGCCATTTTGACTCAATCTAGCACATTGTAAGTAGACCCCTGGCTTTTAATTCTCTAAAAGCCTATCCATTTTGGCGGCGCAAATGAAATCATTATGACTCAGACCGTTGAGGGCATGGGTCATAAAACGAACGTGGCAATAATTATAACCAACTTCTAAATCAGGGTGATGATTTTCGGTATTCGCTATCCAGGCCAACGCGTTGACAAAAGCCATTGTTTCGTAAAAATCTTTAAAAGATAAACTACGTTTAATGATGCGATTATCCGCACTCACTTCCCAATTTTTATTCAATTGTGGCATCAAATTTTTAATTTGTTCTGCATTTAATGCAGCTCCAATGCCTTCACATGATTCACAATGTTTGCTGCTTAAATCACTGGTCATTTTATTTCCTTACTTGTAGTAATTACTCAACGCATCAAGAAATCGATTATTCTGCTCTTTAGTTCCAACAGTTACACGCAGGTAATTGTTCATTTTATAGGGATGCAGAGGTCTCAATATAATACCCCGATCCAATAGATAGTTATAGAGCAAGATGCCGTCTTCTTTACAGTCAAAGGTCAAAAAATTGCATGCAGAGGGTAGGTAATTGAGATCCAATTCATTCAGTCCCTGTTTTATTTGCAGCATTCCTTCTTCATTGATTTGTAAGCTTAACTGGAGAAACTGCTCATCATCCAGGGCTGCATGGGCAGTGGTCAATGCGACCTGATTGACTGTAAATGGCAGTTGTATGCGAAGCATGAGCTCAATCACTGAAGGATGGGCTATGGCATAACCTAAACGAACGCCGGCTAACCCGTATATTTTTGAAAAGGTTCGCGTAATCACCAGATTAGGGTGTTGCGCTAACCATTCGATACTGTTGCAATTGTATTGGGATGCTGCGTATTCATAATAAGCTTCATCAAGCACCAACAGGGTGCTTTCGGGAATATTTTCTAACAAGCGTTTTACCTCTTTGGGATTGATTAACATGCCGGTAGGATTATTGGGATTTGCAAGAAAAATGATTCCTGTTTTTGAATTGCATGCTTGGATCAAGTTATCTATGTTAACCGTCCAATCAGTATTTACCGCAATGGAGTGAAAAGGAATGTTCAATGTTTGTGCCTGAATTGCATAAGTGCTAAACGCATATTCATGGGTGAGAATGTGTTTGTCATGATGCAGTACAAAGCAGTTGAGGAGCAGAGTGTATATGTAATCCGAACCATTACTCACAAAAAGCTGGTTGGTATTGATATTCAGTTTATTCGCCAATTTGGTCATTAACGGATGATTCATTGGTGAGGGGTAAGTTGCCAAGAGGTGGGCTGACATTTTTTGTAATGCAGCTTGGGCTAAAGGACTGCAACCCAGTGGATTTTCGTTACTGGCCATTTTAATAATGTGACTGTCGCTAATCCCTTTTTCACGTGCTAATTCTTCTATTGCTTTACCTGGTTTATAGGGGATTAAAGATTGTATGCCGAGATGTGGTAATTGTTGAAAGTTAACTGCCATAAATTTTCCCTAATTATAAATTTTTTCATATTATCCAAGGTTTAGCATTCTGTCACGAGCTCATTCAAACAAAGAAATTTTTTTAGGGTTCTTTAAGGTTCAATCGTTTTACCGGGGATTAAAGAAGCCCCGGTATTGTGTTTATTGATGAGAGGTTTTCATTTGGGCAAGTAACTCATCAAAGGCGAAATTGCGAGCCAAATCGGTTTCTTTTAAAGGTTTACGATCAACAGGGCATGAATGGTGTTGTTTTACCCAAAATCGAATGCCTTGTGTTCCAGATTTATTATCATCGTTAAAAGTATGGCCATCGCGATCCATTACGGTAGGAATCCCATTAACGCCTAAAGGCTCGAGCGTAATGGGATCAAGAAGTTGGTTTTTAGAGCTTTCTGACGAAGCTTCCCCTTTTAACGGGCCCAAAAGGAGCTGCGTCCATGATGTGTGGCTGTAATGTTTCACTTGATCGCAAAATTCATCTGAGTGTACTGCAGTAGGGGGGATACAACACTCATGGTCGGGATTTTCAAGTGATACAGGAACTTGTCCTGACTTCGCATAAACGAGTGCAACACCATTGAGTACCGCAGTACGAGCCAGTTCGAGTAAATCGATGCATTTGCTTAGAAAATAAGTAGGCAGAGAGAGAGTCAGTCCAAGAGCCCAGCCAGAAAGACCACCCAATGCACAGCCTAATACTGCGATAGGCCTGGACAAGGATAAAAAAGGCAAGAAAAATTCAAGAGCTTTTGCAATGATAAAGGGGATGGCGGTCAGTGCTATCCCCACAGTAGCAGTTCCTAAATTCCAGGCTTTTTGAAAATAACTTTGGGGAACTTCATAGACATTAAGTGATTCGAAAAAAGTTGTTTTACCGATAAAAGCTGCGAAGTAATCCAGTGAGTTGGATATCTTTTTGTTGAGGAAAATAAGTCCCCGAAATAATAAATCAGGAAAAAATAAAGCAGTACCAATAAGTGCACCAATTGGGGCGCCAATTGCAAATCCTAAAGCTTCCCCAATCCAGCCAAATACTCCACGCATTACTCCATGATGGCGTGTGCCGTCAGCATAATCGATGTATGCACTATTTTCATTCCAGTATGAGGTATAATCAGGGACCCAAAACATGGCTAAGATAAGGTCAAGAATGATGCCGGGAATACTCGTAATTTCTCTTAATACCAGGCGGGTCAATACATGACCTACGGTCATGCCTTTAGCGAAATAAGCATACATTGTTTTTCATCCTCTAAATTCTTAATGTTTGGGAATGGTGCTCCTCGATTCCGCCGCCATTTTAAGCTCATGAAAGCTAAATAACAATCCAATAGGGCTTATATATTTCACTTTGTACAATTGCGTTACTTTTTTGGGGCTAATACAGCTCTTGCATTTTTATTTTCAGAGCGCTAACCTTTCGGCGGCAAACCAACCACAGGAAAATGGAATATGAATTGGCAAAAGGGATTTTCCCTTACTGAAGTATTGGTCTCTTTATTGCTTGTAACCACATTGGCTTTAACTTTGTTGCAGCAGCGAGGGCAGAGCAAACAACTATTAAATCAGTTGGTCTTACGCATGCAAGCCTCCCAGTTTCTTGATCAAATCGAAGAATCTCTTGTGGCTCAGGTTCCGAAATTACCATCCGCTCCTACACCTTATCATTTGGAAATACAACTTAAAAATCAACACGTACTGGTTCAACTTGCCTGGTTTGAACAATCAGGGGTTCTAACCCGTAAACGCAGTTCCACAGGCAGTATAAAATGAAAAAACAAGCGGGCCTCAGCTTAACTGAGGTTTTGATAAGCCTTTTTCTGACCAGTGTGATTATCACTACTTTATTTCAACTTTATTTGGGGAGTAAACGCCAATATGTTGAAATTGAGAAAATTTTGACAACGCGCTTTGATCTGCAATGGGTGAGTGATTTACTGAGTGATAGTATTCGGCGTGCAGGTTTTACTCCTTGTTTGGGCATCGATCGCCTGCAAGTTATTGATCGCAGAAATCATCAAAATAAGATACAAGCACTCCAAATTGGCAATCAACCCAATCAATTCATACAAGTAAATCGTATGAATGAGCATTTTACAAAAATAGTCAAAATTCAAGGTGCAACACGAATATTAGTGCAGAATCCAGTAAGTTTTCATAAAAAGCGACCTGTACTGATTGCTGATTGTGAGCATGCAGAGGTACAAGAACTACTTGAGATAGAACAACAGGCTGAGAACTCACTCATTACCTTGAACAAACCATTATTTTTTTCCTACGATGGTTCGGTATATATAGGTGAGTATCTTGAGGAGAAATGGTTCATTAAGAAAAATGCACAGGGTGTGGATGCTTTGCATTATCAATTGGTACAGAGTGAGGAAGTAACCCCGTTGATTCATTTTCTGCATACCCGAAATCAACGTATCAAAGAGAAACAGTTTCTTGAAATGATCGTGGGATTGGATGAAAACAAAACACTAGAACTTAGAGTGGCGGTGCGTAGTTCATGAATAACAATAATGGATTTGTTTTATTAGTGACTATGCTTATTATCGGGGTGATTGGCTTACTTACATTGACTTCAATGCAGCATACTTTGCTTTATTACAAGGCAATTAACCAACAAGAAGTAGTGCATCAGAATTTTTATCAATTAGAAGATGTGGCGTTGCAATTGCTTCATCAACATACAGAGTTTAATTCGGATTGTGTGATAAACACAGATTCTGCGAATCAGGTGATGCATCATCTTCTTCATAACAAAGGTTGCTCTTTGATAAGTGGTAAGATTCAATACAAATATTACATTGAGGATTTAGGTGAGTTTCCCTGTTTAAGAGCGCATTATCGAGGGCGAAAATCTGCGACACATCATCAACGAATTACTATTGTACCTGTTGAAAATGGGACTCTGGGATCTTTATTACAAATACGATTTATACGTAGAGGCAGAGTAGTGCCTTGTCTGGCAAAGGAACATTCAATTTCCCTAGGGGTGAGCAGTTGGCGGTATTTGCCTGCTCTATAAAGTATAAAATCTAGCCTGGGTTCAGCGAGGGGAAACCCGGGTTCTTTGTCATATATTTCGATGGTTTCGCTGTTGCACCCCAGGCAACATTTTTAAAGATACTAATATTTTCTTGAGCTATCTAAAACCTGGTTGTATTGTAGTGGTTAGGATAAATAGAGAGGTTTTTAGGTGCGTTTACAAAAGATTCTTGAATTTAAGTATTGGCCGCAAATTGCTGTTCTTGCGCTGTTGTTCGCGGGATATGTTGCCTATCGTTATTTTGCTTATTATGACACACGTTCGAATGATGCCTATGTTTCCGCAAATATAATCAATATGGCCTCCATAGTTTCTGGACCAGTTACCCATATTTACGTTAAAGAGAACCAAAAAGTTAAAAAGGGCGACAAGCTTATTGAAATTGATCCTCTTCCCTATACTTATGCCGTACAACAAGCTAAGGCTAAATTAAACATTGCCAAATTGAATTATGAAAATGAAAAAGCGAATGTGATTAAGGCAGAACAACGATTAAAAGCAGCTCAAATTCAGTTGAATTTAAGTCAGGATCACTATGAACGCTATTCAAAATTGCAAGCGAAAGGAGATATGGCCAAGATCACTTTAATTAATTTGGCCGATAAAATGAAAGAACAAGCCGCAGCAATTAAGGAAGCAGAAGAACAACTTAGAATTGCCCAAACCAATTTAGATGATAATGAAATTTTAGCAGCACAGGCAGAATTGGCACAGGCAAATTATCTTCTGGATCATACTACCCTTGTAGCACCGGATGATGGCTACATTACTAATTTTAATCTGCGTGTAGGTCAATATATCAAAGTTGGAGAAGGATTATTTGCTTTTATAGAAACCAAACACTGGTGGATAGTTACCCGCTACAGGGAAACAGCAATTCGCTTGATACAACCTGGTGACAAGGCAAAAATTATGGTTGATATGTATCCGGGAAAAGTATTCCATGGCCATGTAGACAGTATTGGTTGGGGAATCAATCGGGTACAAAGTGGCAATGTTGCTCCTTCAACCCTAGTTTATTTAGAAGCAACTGAAGACTGGATTCGCATTGCACAACGTTTTCCGGTGCGAATTTATATTGATGATTTAACTGATGAATACCCTATGCGCATTGGAGCCAATGCGACTACTATTACCTACAGGTGATATGTGTTTTTCTGGCCTCAAACGGTTGAAAACAGAGCCGCCATAAGAACAGCACTTGCTGCGTTAGCTGCTGTGTTGCTTTCATTCAAATTTCATTTGGAAACACCTTTTTGGTCAGGAATGAGCGTTGTTGTGGTTTCCAATTTGTATACCGGTAACATCATTGATAAAGCCATGTTGCGTATTATTGGCACTATTGCCGGGGCATTTTTGGGCTTTTATGTTGCAGGACTTGTTGCCAACAGTTTTTTACTCTATTTTCTTTCCTGCTTTTCAATCGTGTGTATCGGTAGCTATTATTACAGTTTTAGTATCAATGGTTATGCTTATTTATTAGGTGCACTTTGTGCTTTCCTTATTATTTCACAAGTCACTATAAATCCACAAAACGCTTTTTTCGTCGCGATTTGGAGGCCGGTTGAGATTGGAATTGGTGTGTTAGTATCGGCAATCAGTGCTTATTTTATTTTTCCAAATCATTTAAAAGACAACATCACCATACAACTTCATGATATTTTTACCGATTTTTCGACGGGTATCATTCAATTACTCAATATGTTGCGTGAGGGTAATCCGGATTTTGATTTGTTGGCGCAAAACAATTTAAAGTTAAAAAAGAAACTACGTAAAGCAGTAGAGCTCATTGGCGCAATGAACCACGAATTAGGGGTTACTAAAGCAAAAACTGACCAGGTTCGTGCTTTATTGGATCTTTTTTATGATGTGTCACGGCAGTTACAATATTTGATTTTAATTTCACCCCAGCATAGTGATTTAACAATTGTGCAATCATTATCGATAGAGCCTGTTCTGAATGCAATTCAATCCGATCTGGCGCAGTTGCAACTGGCTTTTTCGAATCAAGAGATGCTTCTGGAGCTAAAAACAGAGGCGGCAATTGCGGAATTAGAAATGCATGTGAAACAGATTCAAAAAAGTGACGAGGGAAGTCTTTTTTATTTGAATCCCAAAACGAACACAGACCTGGGAGCACAAGAGCCTGCTTTTAAGAGTAATTTTATCTATGCGTTTATCCATTTCCTGCATCAGGTGAATCAAAGTCTTCTTTTGATGCACTCGTTATTAAGCCACATTCCTCTAGGCATGACTGCAAAATTTCAAGTCTTAAAAACCCAAGAGCGAATCCGTACGGATAGGGATGTCATTAAGCGCAGCATTAAGGCTGGATTTTCAGTTATTCTTGCTTTAGGTTTTTGGATGGTAACTAATTGGCCTGGTGGTTTAAATGGAATTATCAGTAGTCTGGTGATCTCGATTCGTAAAAATCTTTTTGAAATGAAAAATGTCAGTATTCATCGTTTACTCGGCTGTATTTTGGGCGGGGGCATTGCTTTATTTTCCTTATTTCTCATCAAGATGAATCTTTATGATTTTATTTTAATATTTTTTCTTTCAGTTTGGGGTTTTTCCTATTTTATGTTCAAGTTGCCTAAATATTCTTATATTGGGTTACAGGCAAATATTGCTTTAATCATTTCTCTTGCTCAGGAAGGAGGGCCTCCTGTTTATTTAGGACCCCCATTGCAACGTCTAGGCGGGATTGTCATTGGAATTGTAGCCAGTTTTATTGTGGCGAATCTTTTATGGCGTTCTGACGTATGGACTATGTTGAATCGTTATCTTAACAAACTGTACCTTTATATGGGGCAAAATTTAAAGCAAATACTCTTAGCTCCAGGGAATCAAAAAAAACTGCATGATTTAGCCAATTTGTTTTGGACCTCCCGAGGATTGATTGAATCACTTGCTGATGAACCCTTAAGCGCAAAAAAGCAAGGTATGTTGGTGGAGTTGAGGAAGCGTTTTGATTCTTTGGTGATGATACAGGCAACTATGAGTCATATTTTAGGAGCGGTTAATCGAGAAAAAGTTGAGGAAGCAGCGCAATTATTAGGATGCGACTTATTTTTTTATGAAAAAGAGGTATGGACTGCTTTTACCCAACATGATACTGCATCTGGATTGAAATTAAGTGCACAGTTAAACGATTTACTCTCTGAAATTGATAAGAAAAAGACATTTTCCAAAGTTTCTGATAGTGATTTAAGAGGATTTTTAGCTTATATCAATGCGTTAAACCAATTGGTTTTAAGAATTCATTAGGAACTTAAGTCATCTTCGGAGCTGATAGGGTGCTACAACAGGGAGAACCCTGGTTGAGGTACAGTACTAGGAATCGGATATCCCGATCAATACCCGGGACAATTGGGGACTGTAGTTTCATGGTGCACAGATCCTAATATTTTTTAAGTTGAGAATTTATTCACTTTTTTTGTTTGTGGGTTTCAGGAAAATTGATTAGAATCATTCGGTTATAAAAAATATTTTTTGCTTACCAAGTGTTTTTTATAAGAGCCAGATGTATAAATCTTGTCATTAATCGTTGCAAAATATTCCATAACGTGTAAAAATTGTCCGCCTATGAAAACGAAAATTCTCTCTATTACAACTTTTTTAGCCTTAATTGCCTTGAGTTTTTCAGCGTGGTGGTTTTGGTCGATGAAAAAACCATCCACTCTGTTTAGACAGGCTAATTTTGATCGATTACCCGGTTGGAAATCTGCAGATTTAAAAAAATCGTTACAGACTTTTCAGACTTCGTGCCGGGCTTTTATTAAGCAAAATCCTGAGCAGATTGTGGGTACGGAGCATATTAACTTGCAGGTAAAGGATTGGCAGCCAGCCTGTAACGCTGCTTTAAAAATTTCTCCTACTGCTGAAAAAGAAGTAAGACAGTTTTTTGAAACGTGGTTTACTCCAGTGGAGTTTACCGATACGGGCGAAAAACCTGGTTTATTTACTGGTTATTATGTGCCTGCAATTAAAGGCAGTTATACTAAATCCAAAAAATATCACGTTCCTCTTTATGAAACGCCAGATGATTTGGTGACGTCTGATTTAGGACTTTTCTTTAATGACTTAAAAAATCGCAGTATTGTAGGTCGTTTAGAAGGTAAAAAACTGGTTCCTTATTATACTCGTGCACAAATTAATCGTGGGGCACTTAAAGGCAAAGCACGTGTTTTAGTATGGATTAATAGCCCCATCGATCGTTTGTTTTTGGAAATTCAAGGTTCGGGAGTCATTGAGCTTGAGAATGGTCAGAATCTTTATGTGGGTTATGACGCACAGAATGGAGCTCCTTACACTGCTATTGCTGGAGTTTTGATCAAAAAAGGAGTTATGACTAAAGACAATGCATCCATGCAAGCAATAAAACGTTATTTGGAAGCTCATCCCAAACAGATGGATAAAGTGATTAATAAAAATAAGTCGTTTGTTTTCTTCCGTAAAATGACTGAGGGTGTCGCTTTGGGCTCACAAGGTGTTGCTTTAACTCCAGGTTATTCTCTTGCTATTGATAAGCAATGGATACCCATGGGCGCTCCTCTTTGGTTAACGACTACGCGTCCAGACAGTACCAATCCTGATGAAAATAAGCCATTGCAACGCTTAATGATTGCTCAAGATACAGGCGGAGCGATACGTGGCAAAGTCCGTGGGGATGTCTTTTGGGGCGGCGGTGAAAAAGCGACGCTGATTGCTGGCCATATGAAGAATCATGGTCATTATTGGATTCTTTTACCTAAAAATGCAGTATCTCGCTTAGAGAAGAATAAATTAATTTCTGGGTAATTTTGCCCTCATCCCTCTCCCGTGAAACGGGAGAGGGGATTTTGTCCTTGTCCGTCATCCTGAGCCATAGCGAGTGATTTTCCTATCTTAAAGCGGTGCTATGGCCTGGAGATCCCTCGATGACACTGGCAGGGCGGATGAAGGGAATCCTAGCTTTGATGACCAGCAGTCTTTTTCCCTGCTTCTTTAAATGGTGGGATAACGCTATTTAATGCTTCTTTATTGTTATTCAAAGATTGAGCGGTATTGTCCTTTAAGGCATCAGCTAAACTAATGAATTTGTATCCATGCTTTTTATAGAGTGCAATGATGTCTTCTAAACATAAGCTGTTGAGAAGATTGGCATGGATTAATAAAATTTGTTTGACATTTTTTCCTTTAGCATTTTTCTCTGCTCTTAAAGTTTGTTGCCAGATGTATGCCAAATAACGTTTTTTGAATGCTGGAAGATTTTCGGCTCTTTTTCTATAAGGTATTCTGTAAAAGCGTGCATTAAACTCATAGTCTTTACTGTCTATCGTTACTGGAGCAATGGTATATTGATGTGCGACCAAATAGTCGTTCACTTTTTGTTTTTTTTGACCAGTACCCTCAGCCAAATAAGGATAACGAAAATACTTAGGTTCTGTGAGTACAGGTGCTAAGACGGTATCAGCACGATCAATATCGGCTATGTATTTATCAGCACTCATATTATTTAAGCTTTTATGAGTATAAGTGTGATTTCCTAAAGCAAATCCTTGATTGCGAAATGTTTCCAGCAAATCCCATTCATTTTTGGCTACTGCTCCGCCAATTGCAAAACCTGTGGCTGGAACTTGATTATCAACAAGTGCTTTGACGATTGCCATAAATCGACTTTGGGTTCTTTTCAGACTTGCTGGTGTGCTTGTGCCTGATCCAACAAAGGGTAAATCATCAATTGTAATTGCAATTTCTTTTTCTTCCGCAAAACATGGAGAATTAAGTATGCAAAACAAAAGCGTTACACCGGTCCATCGAAGTAACATGATATCCCCTAAGTTATTATTGTTGTTTAAAAATAACTATAGTAGACAAATTTCAAAAAAGTCTAATTTTTTTATAATTTATTCTTTATTAAGAAGATTATTTGGTGATATGATGAAAAGTTTTCAAATTTAAAACCATTAATTTTGATGCAGGTTAGGCCATGGCCTGACATTCGTTCTGCAAATACATTATGGAACTTTTGTTGGCCGAGGGCCAACCTGCATTCAGCTCATTGTTCTAATTTTTGCTTTGCTTTATGCAAACCCTCAAATATAGGCTCAGAAATATGATTTGGAAATTCAGCAGGTAATTTTTTTGAGACTTCTTGTATCACTGAATCTGTTTTTTCCAACATGTCATTGAGAATCATTTCAGCGCGGTCCGAAGAGTAATTGGCGTCTTTTGACGTGTCTAAAAAATGTCGACGTTGCAAGGTATGCCAATGGTAATGATTGTTTTTTCCCTTTAAAGCCATAGCCATTTTAATTTTCTGGGATTGCAGTTGATTTTTCTTGATCAAGGGATATGCGGAGATAATGTCATATAATGGTGAGAGCCTGTATTTTCCTTCAGCCTCAATAAAAAGGCTGAAATTTTTAGCATGTCCATCAATTGCGGCAAGTAACCAGAAAAAAACCTGGGCTCGATAAAACATATCCCGATCGGCAATTGAGTTTGCTGACCCAAGTAATAAGTTCATAATTTCTTTTATACCTGGGCCTCCATCCGATTGATACTTAATGTTGTATGAAACGCCCAGTGCTTGGCACATATCCTCTTGAGGCAATCTCATAATCCAGCTTTTATCGCGAGACAGTCTGCGATCAAATCGTTTTACAGATAAAACCTTTACGTCTTCAAAATGAAGAATGTTGCAATCGGCTACTGGTAGTCCATAGCTTTTCGCAAGAAGGGAACATAGCCACTCGTTTTCGCAACTGTCGCTTAAATCCATTTGCTGGTGAGCAATAACACCAATGGGTAATTTAAAGATATGGGTGGTTGGCGTTTCTTGAAGTGGTTCACACCATTGGTTTTCATGATATAAAAAAGCTGTTTTTTCTTGCGCTCCTGCAATAGAAATTCGGAAGTCTTCGTCCTCTTGGCTCATGCCTAAGGGGTTTATTCGATAATTTCGTAAAATTGAGGCAATTTTTTGCTCACTTACAGGTTTAAATTTAATTTTTTTCTCAAATTCAACTAATGGAGCCGTTACCAGCTGAATGGCTCCTACGCAATCTCTACCAATACCCGCGAGCAGATCAAAGGGCTGGCTGGTCGCTATTTGAAAGCGTGCTTGAATGCGCGCACGAATCTGCTGATTATCTGGAAGCAAGTTATCAAAAAAATTATATACTACATCGCCAGAATAAGTGGGATTAATAAGTGGTAAAGAGAGCGAAATAGGCCGAGATCCTGCCTGAGTTAACCAATCGTGGTGGTAGGTAAATCTCAATCCTCCCTGAGCTGTTTTCTCAAGCATCCCTACTAAAATGCCATTCATTAAGACATAAAGAGTTTGATTCTTTTTTACCATTCATCATTCCATGGATTGGTTGTTGTTTGTTCGCTTTTTGTTGATGCTTTGAAATCTAGACTAAGAGCAGATAATATTCGAAATAAAGTACTTAATCTCATATTTTCGGGATTATTTTCAATGGCAGAAATGGTTTTTTGCTTTAAGCCTACTAAATCAGCAACTTCAGCTTGGCTTAGTTTTAGTTTTTTTCGTTGATTTTTTATCAACAGTGCCAATTCCTGTGGTGAGTGGATCAGCATGAATGCTCCAGTTTGATACCTTATAAGGGATATAATTAATTGTATACCCTAATAGGGATAAATGCAATTTTATCCTCTTTAGGGTATAAATGTAACTCTATACCCCAAAGGGGATAAAGTCCAACATTTGGAAGTTTCAGCTATTCTCTGGACTACGTGGTGAGTGCATAAAATTTTGTCAAAAAGTTAATGGTCTCGAAGAATCTTCAGAATATTCTTCATCAGCAGAGTATTCTGAAGTTGAAGTATTTTCATAACTCCAATTGTTCCAAGTGTCGCCAATAGAAAAGATATCGAGAAGTTCTTCATATCTTTCTTGCAATAGAGAATACTCCTCATCAAAATATTTTTGTCTTAATGCGGCATCAGCACCATCGATATTTTGGAGTAGCTTATCACCGAATTCTTCCAAACAATTATGTAAGCTGCGAGTTACGAGACTATAGTCATCAATGCTAAAGTGATCATAATTGACCAAAATATATTGCATCATAAATTGGGTTTTCAATTGCAAGATATCCATTTTTAACTGACTTATCGCCTTAAATAAATCATCCTGATTCTTAAAGAATAAATAAGTAAAGTTAGAAAGAATGTGCTTGATTTTAATTTTTATTTCATTCATTTTTTTTGATAGCTCAATATCAGTCGTGTTATTGAGTAGTTCATCATAAGAGGATTCAATATGAGCGATGTCTTTTTCAAACTCGTTATATAATGATTCGTGAATGAGTGTCATTTTCTTATTGGATGGATTAATAAAAAAGCGTTTTGAATAAGCCATGGAGGTTCCAAAGTATATAAAGATACAAATTATACATTAAGTGATTATTTTATGCATTTTCCAGTATTACTGTTTGAATAAGAGGCATTACATTGCTAAAATGCCACCCCTTCATTTTACTGAACATATATTTAGGACGAAGTGCGTTATTTAATTGTAATTTTAATCTTATTCAATTCCATAGGTCATGCCAATATTGGCGAGCAGATTTTAAAAGAATATCAGTCTAAATTTTATACTTTACCCGTTACTCATCAAGAGCACTTTGCTATGAGAATGTATACTTTAACGGGCAATGAAGAATATATAAATCCTATTATTAACTATCTGTATTTGCTTGGGGGTAGATATAGATATCTTTATAAAAATTTACAAAATGACGTAGTGATTGAGATTGAAAACAAAAGGTTATTATCAATTACTGATGGAGATACTGAAAAAACTAAAAAAAGAATCAAAGAAAGTTTGAAGTACCCTAGAATTGCTTACTACCTCAGTTTACTCATTTTAACCAATAAAATATATTTTTATCATATGGAGGAAACTCCATTATTTCCTGACACGCGCAAAATTATTAATTTTTTAAAAACCAAAAGTAGTGATTTTGAAAAATATATTCTTGATGAGGAAAACATTAAAATATATGGGGCGCAGCTTATAAATTATGTTTATTATCTATACGATTTAGGAATTATTGATTTAAGAAAACCGTATACTCAAAAATTTAAGAACATATTCCCTGACAGTCAGGATGCCCAATTAACTGATTTGGATTATTCCGCAAAAATTTATGGTATGACCCATTTTATTTTAAGTGAAAGTCGTTATTATCAGAAGCAACTTGATCCAAATCGATTTAATTGGATAACTCAATATTTTAAAACTCATATCGATGAAATTATATCGCGCACAGAATACGATGTGATTGTTGAGGTGGGGATTTGTCTTATGCTTATCAAGAGTAAGGATTTAAAAACAATTAATAAAATCAAATCTCATTTAAAAGCCATTTACAATAAGAATTATCACATCCTTCCTAATAAGGAAAACTCATTTGACTTTATTAAAGGGGAGCATCGCAATATTTTAACAATCATGCTTTTTAGCTGGCCAAATAAATTAACTGAAGTTCCAAAATCATTGTTTCAAATCATGTTGGAGAAAAACTTTATTCTCAGTGAATATGACTCAAAGATTATCTTTGGGTTTCGTGTGCCGTATTAGATGAAGTTAAAATAGGCATAGTTGGAGAATGTTCCCAAATGATTGAAAGCGAATATACCCTTTAAATTTTTTAACTGGAGTGGTTACCAATCCTGCTGCTGATTAACACGAATAAGCTGGTTTTATTAAAATGATTTTTAGATAAAGTTATGTGGAAGCTTTTTGTGTTGGATAGACGGAGTTGTCAACATTTTCTTTTGTCGAATCTAATAACTCTTGTTCTTCTGATTTCCAAAATTTGCAGGTGTTTTTATTTTTATAGGATAGATAAATCCCTAATCCAAACACTAATGTTGTGAGAGCATAGCCTATAGTTTTTAATATTCTGATCGCTTTGTGATCATTATCGGCAGTAAATTTTTCAATAAACGCTTTATTTTCAATTAATTCGGTAAACCGATTTAGCCTGGTAAATATGTTTACGGTTGGATTGTTTAAAGCGTCTCGAGCATCCTGTGCACAATTGAATTTATCAACCAGTAATTGCAACTCAGATATATCTTTATTGCCACGATTTTCTATGGTTATTTTTGCGGGTTTTTTATGGCCGTCTTCATAATAGCTGACAGCATGGCCGCCATCATGATGATGAAGAACAACTCCAGATGGTAAATGAATGGAGTCTATGGCCCTTAGTTTTTCTGCTTGATACATTTCAAAGTCATGATCGAGTGGTTGAGTGAACTTTTCTAATTGGTTTAAAAGATGTGCTCTTTTTGCCTTTATCGCTGGAGATTGCATGCTATACCAGTTATCAAAAAACTCGCTATCCATATGACTTTTTATCGCATGAACCAGATTAGGGTTAGATTTTAGAACTTTAAATAGTGGAGCAAGGTTTCCAGCGAGCAGACAATTTTTCTTGCTAAAATCTCCTGTTCTTCGCACAGATGCTCCAACTATGGCGATTCTGTACTCTTTAACCAAATCAATACCACCGAAAGCGACAGGGGTGGTGGTTTTTAATGCTTGATGCATTTGATTTGATAACTTTTTCAAGCCAACTGGTTTTTCGTCCCATTCGGAAAAATTATTACCTAAAAAAGGTGCTGCAAAAAAATCAGCGTGGGTATACATAAAGTAAAGGACTTTAATTAATTCGGGATTATGATCATGACTCATTTTAATTGCACACGAAAAAAGATCGTTATGATAATAATAGCAAAATAAGATTAACTTAATATTAGTCAAAATGGATTTCATTTGTCCGAAAATGAGTGTGTCATTAATTGTTCATCAAGCTAAAAAGGGCTTAATTGAGCTACTGCATCTTGCTTAGGTTTCAGCTATATTTATAGATGAGGGTTGAAAAGGTATTCAAAATGAAACTGAGTAAAAAGCTGTCTTTTATGTTAGCCTATTTGTTGGTGATATTGCCTTTTATTGGTTTTTATTTTGGTCATTTTTACAGTTTTCTTCCATTTTTTGTATTATTCACCTTGATTCCTTTGATGGATGTTTGGTTCGTTGATTCAAGTAATCCAGACAGTACTCAAGAGCAGAGGTTACTCAAGGATCGATATTTCAAACTCATTACCTGGATATATGTACCGGTGCAATATAGTTTTCTGATTTTGGCGATTTATTTGGTCGTACATTATCCGTTAACGGTCACCGAATTTATTGGATTCAGTTTGTCGATTGGGCTTTTAACCGGTGGCATCGGAATTACTCTTGCCCATGAGCTCATGCATAAAAACTCCACGATTGATCAACTCCTAAGTAAAATTTTATTAGTCAGTGTATGTTACGGTCATTTTTTTATTGAGCATGTCCGTGGGCATCATGTTCATGTGGCTACGCCTAGAGATCCTGCAACAGCTCGGCTAGGGGAGAGTTTGTATCATTTTTTACCAAGGACAATTATTGGTTCTTTTCGTTCGGCGCTCAACCTAGAAGGCAAGCGTTTAAATCGTCTAGGATATTCATGGTATCATTGGAACAATCAATTTTACTGGATTATTGGTATTCCTTTTCTTTTAGCAATAGCTCTTCTTTATTATGGTGGGTGGGGGGGGCTTTTATTCTTTATCCTGCAGTCATTGACTGCCATTTTATTGTTGGAAATCATTAACTACATTGAACATTATGGTTTAGAGCGCAAGAAACTCGCTAATGGTTCCTATGAGAAAGTTTCCGCACAGCATTCATGGAATGCGAGTCATTGGCTGAGCAATATGCTCCTTTTCCATTTGCAAAGACATTCTGATCATCATGTTCATGGAGCACGCCCTTATCAACTATTAAGACATATTGACTCAAGCCCACAACTTCCTTCTGGTTATTTGGGAATGTTAATTTTGGCTCTGTTCCCCCCATTATGGCGGGGGGTAATGGATAAAAGAGTACTGATTAGTCGCTCGAAAAACTCATGAGGTCTATTTTGTATTTTCTGATGGAATACCTGCTATATAAAAAATAACATTTTTGATGTTTTTTTACAAAAAAACTGTTAAAATTTCCCGCAATTCGTAATTACTCAGCCCAAAAACGGTCACATTAAGGGCGAGTGGAGGACTGGTAAGTTTAATTAATCTCGAATCAATAAACAGGTAAAAATATTGCCTGATGGGTTGTATTTGAGTGCAATTAAGCGATATCGGCCTAAAAATGCGGCGCATCATTGCCTGTCAAAGCTCTTAGGTTCTTCAATTGCTTAGTTTCAACCTATCACGCTTATTTCTAGCCTTCAATTTAAGTGGGTTAATCCGCGGATTAACCGCAACAATAAATTTTTTAATAGGTTTATATAGAAATGAAAACTCGTGTTTTTTCTTTCGATTTTGATGGTTGTTTATTTAATAAGGCATACAACAGGGCTCCTGATGCAAATTTAGATAATCAGCAAAATCAATCTGTCGACCCTGTTGGTGCTGCACAGGTAGAAGAGCAGAGTGAGAAGGAAGCTGTAGATCATACTATTGCTGCGCCTGCTGCAACTGTGGCTTCCGCCGCTTCTAATCCAGGATGCAATCACCATGGTTTTTACAATCAAGCTGCGCGTTCCACCACGGATCGTCTTGCTCCAATTACCGAAAAATATTTTGAAGCGAGTTCCGGTCTCACCGGTTGAATTGCAGCTGCATTCTTTCCTAACTTCTAAGCAATAACAAACTGTCTTGAATTCACAGTTCAAGACAGTTGATACGTCTGTATGAGAATAAAATACCCAGCTTAGACTCATTAACACCTTATTTAGGCGTCGTTGTAATTTCTTCTTTGGGGGCAATGTTCCCACTACTCACGGTATTCACTTGAGTGCCCTGTATCGGTTTTGATACTGGTCTCCAGAAGAAAGAAAACCAACCACCACCCGTCTCTGTAGTTGTTTTTTTCTGATTCTTTATTTTTTTCTTTGAGACGATCCACTACACCAAAATGTTCAATCGCGTGTTTTTCTGCTAATTTCATGAATTCGATATCTGCAATGGGGGGGAGTGCATTGGTTCTGTCTTTATAAAATCGTTCAGCCGCTGTTGCGATTAATCCATTCGCTTGTTTCAGCAAGTGCAATTCATCGACTTCAATTTTTTCACTAGGAACTATGCTACGTAAAGCAGCCAAGTCATAGATAAAGATTCGAATTTGTTGATAAAGCTTTGCAAAATCTTCAATAGTATTAGCAAACTGTTCTTCATAGCTTTTACTCAGTTGCTCAACGCTGTATTTTTCCAGGCCTTTTCCTGCCAATTTTTTATGAATATGAGTTATTTTGATTGTTGATGGGTAATTAGGTAATTTTTTATATTCTTCGGAATTTATAATTTCATCCAGCATAACTGACGGGCTATTTTCAAGCTGATTTAATTGCATTAATAATTCGCTAAAAAACTGTGCTAAGCGATTATCTAGAGACTCTTGCAGGTATTTAAAATCTTTTTTAATGCCTTGGGCTCGAACCACTAATGTATGGTTTATGCTCGTGAAACTTAACAGTAGAAGTTCTGCGACATACTGACGAATCGTTAAATTATCTGATGTAGCGAGTTCTTTAAATTTAGTTAAGATATCAATAATTGCCTGATAAAGAGCTTCTTTTTCCTTTTCTTTTTCAATAGGTGACCAATCATCCGTTAGATATTGTTGGCTAACCTGGCGAATCACTATGCCAAATGTTTCTAATACATTCTTGCGATTTACTTCTGAATCCAAAATGGAAGATTCTTTATTGGCAATTTTTTTAATGTTTTCTTCTAAAACCAAGCTTGCAGTATTAATCATATCCGCAAGATTTTTTCTTTGGGTACCCAGTCCAAAAATTTGAAAAAAATGAGCCTGCATTAATAAGGCATGTTCTTCATTGACATAGCCAGAGTAGGTCGTAAAAACATCATTGAAGAGGCCATAGATATGTCCTTTATGCAAAATTTTGCGTTGCTTTGTGAGGCCCATATAGGAGTAATTGGTTGAGTTATATGCATCATAACCAATTTGATTTTTGGCAATCATGGCATAAAGTGTTCGCAAAATAGTAGGAAAATCGAGTGAATCGACAGGAATTGATTTGGTTTCGTTATCGTCTCCCAAATATTTTCGACCTAAAGCGGAATACTGACGGAAAATTTGGGTGCCATCGTTAAATCCGACATGATGCCCGCTTAAAAAATGAATTATTTTGTATATTAGTAATTTTTGGACATGAGTGGTTTTATATCCATTAGGGCAGACGATTATCCCTTGCTGGGAACCATTATTTCCGGTTGATCCTGTTCCGTGATGGCCGGGCATGGAGTAACGAACATAGTTTTGTGTTTCTTTAGAAACTACTTCTGGACAAATTGGGGTAAAGCCCCAATCCGATCGTTCGTTGGCATAAAAAATTAATTCAGCATTTTTTATAATTTGGGGTAATATAAAAAATCGTTCGTCATACCAGGTAATTGGAAAACAATCTCCGGGGACAGGGTCGATACCAAAAAAATTTATTGATGCATGAGGCAGATAGGTTTTAAGCTCATTGAACCATTGCTCTTTCTCTTCTTTGGGGATCAGATTAATTTGGGATTTTAGAGGTTCTATAATATCTGGTGTATTATTTGTCGGGGTACCTTTTTGTCTTTTGATTTGTTGTTCAGTTAAATACTTCAATACCTCTTCAAAAGTACCGCATGTGGCAATAATTGATTGGATAGCTTCTAATTCATGGGCGATTAAAATCGATTCAACTGCACCTCTACTGTGAGCAATAATATTGATTTGTGTTTGCCCGCGGGCTATTGCTTTTAATACTGCCGCCAGGCCTAGGCCAATTTTTTCTCCTACATTTGAACCATCCGTTTTAGGTCCATTAATTACGGTAATTTCATCAGCCTGAAAAGGGTAAGGACTTTTTAAGTCTACTTTTGTCGTTTTAGCAGGGGCGCTGGTTTTAACTAAAGAAGAGATTATGCTTAATGTTTCTCCCTTAGGATAATCTTTTACTTTGGCACCCTTAGTATATGGAGCAGGTTTGGGGATTTGCTTTAATTCAGGGGTGAAGTCAGTGAGCGTTCCTAGCATCGTGAGTGTGAATGGTTGTTTTTCGATTTTACTGTCCATAGTATCTGCCTCATATTATGACACAATGATCAATTGTAGATTCTTCTGAATATAATTCATTGATTCTTTTAGCATTAAGAAACAATCAAACTGTCGAGGTTCAGCCACCTAACCGGTAAATAATGGGTTGATGGTATTTTTTTATAGTTTCATTTTTAGCAAATAATAGCAATAAAAATTGTCTGATTGTATTAAAAAGAAGATAATGCGGCATCTTATAAGCTAGCGGTTTGTATTATGTTTTTCGCCTTTTCTAGTAGTAATTTTGTTCTGAAAACACAGAAAGAAATGAATCAATTCATTAAAGCCACGGTGAATGGAAAGATATTTTTTGGCAATATCAGTGAGCAAGATGAAGAGCGGATTCTTGCTGTATTCAAACAAATGGTTATTCAGCGCAAGAGTCCGACGGAATTATTCTTTTGGATAGATACGGTGAGTTCCAAATTCTTAGAAAAAGCACTTAAACTCATTGAAGGAAATCCTTATTTTACAAAGCTTATCCTGGACTCACAAACTACAATGTTTGATCCTGCGAAGGCCTCAATAATCACTACAGCTTTAGTTAGAAACACGTGTTCTTTAAGGAACTTAACTTGGGCATTACCTCTATCCAATATTAACTTAGAACCTTTGGCTAAAGCTCTAAGACATAATAGCTCCCTTTTGCAATTGGAATTCAAGGGGGCTACGAAGTCTTTACCATTAAGACATTTAGCGAATGTTTTCCAAGCCTTGGTCGGTTCAGATGTGAGGGGAGAGGTACAAGGGAATAAGAATATCAAGAGAGTCCATTTAAAACACGTTTCTGTCTCAAGGGAAGATAAAAAAGCAGTAGAGTTACTTAATTTGGTTTTAAAAACCAATCCAAATATCCAAGAGCTTCTTTTTTCTTCAGTTGATGCAATACCAGAAGAATTATTAGTTAATTTAAAGGATGCACTAAGTTTAACCTCACTTTCACTTCGTTCCGAATTCGAGATGCAATTAGATTTGGGGCTATGGGAGATACTGGCAAGAAATTTACCTCCTCATTTAAAACAACTTGAACTATCTACTGAGTATAATAACCCCATGGGACAGACAATTACTTGGTATAATTTTGGAGAGCCTGAAATTAATAAAAATGAGTCAGTCGAAGAGTCTTTAGAACGATTTATTGATGCTCTAAAGAATTGTAAACAGACCGGTTTTCATTTAAAACTTAAGGCAGAGTTCTTGTCTTCAATACCTCCTGATAAGGGAAAAGAATATATCAATAGAATAGAGGGTTTACTCGCAGAAAAAGAAATTTATTTTGCATCGAACTCGTTTTTGACCGAGCAATCTCTGTACAGGCAAAAGCAACACGCATTGTTTTTTACGGTTTTGGCACAAGCGAAAAGAAATCTAGTACTTAGTGATTTAGAGCCAAATTTTATTGAAGAAAGTGAGCCTTCGGAACTGGAGTTAGCTGTCGAAGAGGATACTGATGAAGTTGAATCTTCAATAAGTTCTTGTCGCGCTTTTTAGGTGAATTGCAAATGATTGCCCAATGTGCGGAAATTATTTTCACTCAGTTAATATTTCATTAATTTTTATCACTTACAATGCCGAATTAGTGATCACCTGAACTGTGCATCGATGAAAATTTATAGTAAAAGAGATGAAGGGTTCCAAGAGGTTTATACTCATAAAGACTCTCTCCCGCAGTATATTGAAGAGCCTGAGAAGAAACCCTTTATTATCTTAAAATTACCTCATAACTTTGTGAGTTTTTATTATCTCAATGATTATTTTCCGCTGTTTAATAAGCTTGGATATTCGGAGGTCATAGGGGAGTCGCTCATTTTAACGGTTACGAGCAAAAGAAAAGTTGAGATTGTTATCAATGCAATTCTTAAAAGTGCTCATTACGATCATGCTCAAAATGAAGATTTGTTTCTTAGATTAAGGTCAATACAGCAAGAGCTGGCTAAAATCGAAAAACCTACTCAACTGCCTCCTAGAAGCAAAGATTTTGCAAACTATCATCCGGTACATGTCGAAGTTACAAGAGAGATAAATGCCCCCCAACCCTCTCATAGCGTGAAGAAAGTACAAAAGGAAACTAAAGCAGCTGTAGAAATTTTTAAAATAGATGAGACTGGAAGAAGAATTACTGAAATTGAGGCCTTTAATGGTATAGGTTATCGGCTTCTGTTAAATGACCGCACACCCAAAGTTAGAAGCGTGCATGATGCCGAAGGACATCGAGTTGGGGTGCTTTCTCGAGAGATAGAAAATTATCGATCTTTGCATGATTACTATCTAAAACAGCAGCAGACGACGGGCCGCATGCGTTCTCCAAAGCAGAATGACCTCGTAAAATCTGGTATTGGCAGGATATTAGCTGCTGCCTATTGTGAGGAAGAGAATGATCTGCATGGTGGTAATATCGGCTATGATCCCATCCAGCTTATATCCAGAAAAGTGGATCATGATCAAGCAAACTGGACACTCACATCAAAATATAAAAATAAAAATCCTAATAAGCCACTCTATCAGCCTGGTGAAAGGGCTTACGGTATAAAACCTAAAGATGCTTTTCCGATAACTCAAAGAGATATTACTCATTTTCCGCATTTAACGGATGCGAAACCTCGAGCTTTTCCTGATGAGGCGGATACGCGGCTTTTAGAGTTAGTAGGAATTGAGAATGATCCTGATTTTATTAAAGATGCATTTTCAGTTTTTCTTAAAAGCGCTTTATTCGATGAGCAAATTTATCGACCTATCGCGAATGCAACGATTGGGAGTCCTAAATTACGAGAAGAATTAGTAGCTCATAAAACCAGACGTAGTCAATTACTCAGAGAGGAACTGTTAAAGAATGATAAGTTTTTAAATTTTCTTATTAATCATCCGAATTTAAAATCACAGATCCTTGATGAATTTAAACAATATAACAATGATTATAAGGAAAATAGCCCACTGCGTCTCAATCTTGAGAGTTTAGAAAATAAATTGGTAAATTTTGTTGAGCAAGCACACCAAATAATAAAAGAGCAAGAGAAAAAAGTAGCTCATTTTTTTGAGGCACACTATAAACCAGACCTGGATAATAATTCATATCAATATAAAGATAAAACAACAATTGATTCAGCTCAACGAAAAAAAATAACAATAGAACACATCAAAAGAAAGCTTGATGTGACCGAAAATCAAGCGGAATTATATTTCAACAAAGCCAGGGAAACGTGGTTAAGGAATCCAATAAATAGTAAAAATAATATTAATGAGCGAAAAGCAGAGAGTACTCTTGAGGAAGTTTTAGCTGATGTCATTAAGCTGGATAATAAAGTTGGAATTTTTGGTGGTGAAGAGCGTACTCTGGATAATGGTAATACAATTAAAATACCCAAAGGTGCTGCCGCGATTTTT
Source organism: Legionella cherrii (assembly GCF_900635815.1). Lineage (NCBI taxonomy): Bacteria > Pseudomonadati > Pseudomonadota > Gammaproteobacteria > Legionellales > Legionellaceae > Legionella > Legionella cherrii. The sequence goes on along the minus strand of NZ_LR134173.1, from coordinate 3,016,227 downwards.
GATCTCTATAAAAAATATAAAAATCAAGAAATGACTTCCGCTATGGAAACCCTAGAGTTGATTATTGAGAAAGCAGCTATTTCAAACGCATATCAAGGACATACCTGGTTTAATCGACGCCAGAGTGAAACCTCTGAATTTTATAATAATATCGTTGCCATTCAGCATCGACCATTTGTCGAAGAGATGATGAATGCTCCGTTAAAAATATAAAAGAACTTAAAACCCTTTAAACTCCATTCCAAAAAAATAATTGATTGCAAGAATTCATATGCCAGTTGCATCCGTGCAGAGTGCTTCACAATGAGACTGTATTTTCATGAGAAGGAGTCGGATTATTTAATGAGCCGGGAAGGGGGGAGGTTTTAGTCTCAAATAGACCAAGCTTACGGAGATTTTCTTCGTATTCTTGAACTTTGCGAAATACTTTGCCTGTGTTATTTTTCTTTGGAATCGAATTGATTTGAGGTTGAGTTTCCTGATTTGAGTGTCCTGCATGCTGATGTTCCGAAATAGATTCAGAAGTTTTATTCACTCCAGGAAGAGAGGCACTCTCCCGATCAGAGCTTTTTTGAGGCGTAGCAGAAGTCATACCCGCTGGCGTCATTGTATGTTTCAAATAGAGATTTAATGCATTCTCCCCGGAGGATAATGCTTTTTCTAAAGAGGCTAATTTTTGAGAAGCCGGAGTTTTAATATTGAATTCAGTTTTTAGTCGTCCTATGGGGCTGCGATTATGTTCAAATAAAAGAGTACAGTGAGATAGGGATTGGAGCAGCTTCATCTTTTCTGCCAATTCCTCTTGAGGATTATCGTAATCATAAAGGTGTTTATTCAGAAGTTGGGCTGCTTTAAACTTGTCTGTAGCAAGGGCATTTTTATAGGATTCACTTTGTTTCAATCGGATCTCTTCTCGTAAACGTAATTGGTCAGGAATATTTTCAAATTTATTAATGAAATCAATTAAAAAAGAGGCTCTTTCTCTATCCTTCTTGTTGCTGCTTTCTTTCCAATTTTCGTGTAATGCGCGTAATGATTTTAGTTCCTTAGCTATTTGCCGTTTTGCGGTTTGCCAATCATGATGATATTTCAGTGTCCCTTGCTCAAAATGACTTAAGCTCTCCTCAATTACAAATTTGCCAGGACATTTTGAAATAAGGCTTTTGAATTTGCGGTAGCTTTCGCTGGTATGAGCATTTTTTCCATCGGTGCCTGCAATACATTGCATCCATGCTTCTCTTTCGGCAAACATTTGTGCAAAAAGCATGAATTGTCTATACCCTAAAAGGCTGAAAATATCTTCTTGGCTTATGAACTCTGGTAAATCCGATGTGGGGTGTTGGTCAAGAGGCGCTAATACTTTGGTGGTAAACTCATTATAGAATTTTTCAATAGTCTTTAGCTCAATATCTAACGTTTTAAAACATTCCTCATTGGCTTCGAGAATAGTATTGTTTTTTTCCCATGCTCTAAATTGCTTCATCAAACGGTGGTAATTTTTAAAAATTTGTTGATGCTGATTCGAGTTCGATTTATTTCTGATAAACATTGGATCTCCAGAGCCTTTTAGTTTGTGGCTAGATGATAAAAAATACAGAATGATATCAGGAGATAGATATTTTAGAAGACAGTTTTCTTCTGTACTTAAAACATTAATCTCTGTGAGATTCATTATTTCATATAAGTCATTAGCAGACAGCGGTTTGCTCTCGTTGGAATGTACTGATTGCATCCGATCATCTGCGTTTTGTGGTCCTTTAGCTTTTTTCCTGTAGCGCAAGGCCTTCGCCATTTAACTCTAATTTAATAAAATGCTTGTAGGGATTAGTAAAAAAATATGCTGAGTATTGTTTTAATGTGGGGCAATATATAGTTAATAAGTTTAAAAAAAGACACATGGTAGGGGTGTAATTTTGAATCTGATAGTTACATATTGCTTCGCTCGTTAAGCTCAGCCATTCCCTTGGACTCAACAGGCTAGTATAAGCCGGATTGTGAGCAGAATTTTAAGAATGATTTGTGGAAAAAATTCCCGCTTGGGCGGGAAAAGAATTTTTGTTAATCGATATGCAAATAAAAAATCAGATTGTTTTGAATGATCGAACTTATTGTTTGTCATTTAATCTACTTAAGGTTTGTTAACTAGAGACGATTGAGCTAGTCCTTCTTGGGGAAACTCGGTGCGTTCTTCTCCTACTGGCTTATTCTCAAAATAAAACATATAACTGTGGTGAGGTGCACGTTTTTTGGGACAATATTTTGTTACATCTCCGGCAGGTTGAATTGTCTTTTTCGGAGACTCCACGTTATTCGTTTCTTCATTTGTCACGTTGATATCGAAGGTAGACATAAATTTTTTCATGTGCTTTTTATGTTTTATCGACTCGGGAGATGAAGATTTTTTCTCATTGAGTTCGAACATGTTCAGTCTCATACGCTTTTTATGTTCTTTAGGCAGCCAATAAGAAGGTATTGATTTTTTTGTGGACTCATTATTGTCTTCTTCTTTTTTTATGCACCCCATTTTTCGCTTTTTTAAATTGACCTCAGGATCCCTTTCTTCTGGCTCTTTAAGTGGCTCAAGCTTTGCAGCATTTAATTCGAAATCAAGAAAAATATCCTCCATTTGTTGAGGTTCTTTGCCAGTTTCCTGCTGCTCAAGGCTTTCGTCATCGAATTCGAAATCAAGAAAAAAAACATCTGCTTGTTGCGATTCTTTGTCCCCTTGCTGTTGCACAAAGTCTTCGCTATTTATGTCTAAATCACGAAAAAAATCATCCGTTTGTTGAGGCTCTTTTCCCTGTAAAGCATCTTCCTGTTGCTTAAGGACTTGGTCATTTAATTCTATTTCAAGAAAATGCGGGTAGGAATTAGGCATGAAAGCTCCTATTTATGGTTAGAATGGTTATTCATTGATATGGGTGTTGTCCTTAGGATTAATATGGATACACTAAGGGACTAAGTCATTTAGCCTTTTTTAGGGTTTGCCGACCGTAAAAGAAGGTTTATCCTGATCTTCTTTTTGAGGCTTGATGAGCTCCCCAGTATTTGTATTGAAGTCAAACATAAAACGATTTTGGGGACTACTTTTTTGGGGATGATGTTTCCTTACCTTTTCTATTTGATGATTCACGAAAATTATCTTCTTGTCTTTGACAGGCTGGCTCTCTTCTTTCTTAAACCCTTGGTTGTCTTTTTTCAGATCGAATTTAGATATATTTTTTGTCCATGAAGAATCTTTTCTTGGTTTCAAGGAGAGCTGATTATCGGCTGTTTGACTGAGTTTAAACATGTTTTCCGTCATACGTTTTTTATGATCCTCGGGTAACCAATAACTTTTTTGTTTTAAGGGGGGCAGGTTATTGTCTTCTTGTTCTTTTGCAAAATCTCTTGTTCGCTTTTTTAAAGAATCAACTGCCTCTATTTCTTGAGATAATTTGCGCGCTCCTTGTTGTCCGTGTCCTTGGCTATAGTCTAAATTAAGAACACAGGCTGTTGCTTGGGAGTCTTTGCTGTAGAACGCATCTTCCAGTTGCTTAAGGTCTTCCTCATTCAATTCTAATTTAAGAAATGAGGAGTCCCCGGTTTGTGGCTTTTTGCCATAGTACGCATCCTCAAGTTGTTTCAGGTCTGCTTCGTTTAATTCTAACTTAAGAAAATGCGAGTAGGGGTTAGGCATGAAAGCTCCTCTATAAAAAAACCTAGCACAGTACCAACTGCCTTAATTATTGTCAATATGATTATAATAAATCCTATGAGTTTGGGTGATTTTTTTTAATAATTTAATATTTAGTTAATCATTATGTGTTATATTATTACAATATGTGCAAATCGAAAAGGTTCTTCGAGAAGTTAACAATGTTTTCTAAAAAAGAAATTATTTATATCCCCAAACACACACACATCCCTGCACAAGATAGTCCTCAATGTTATTTTTTTTCCTTTTTACATTTAAGAGCAATGCATAAAATACAAGCAAGTGTCTCCTCCTGTGTTAGCGATATTGTTCAGGCATGTAGAGAAACCGAGAATGATTTTAAAAAAATTATGTACAAAGTAATGTCAGCTTATGCTGAGGACCTCATCCGGATTGCGGATGAAATAATTGATGAAAACGGAGAGGATTATGATGGTGATTGGATTGAGGATTTTTTGGATAAATATGGGGTCGACTTTGCCATGGCAAGATTACTCGATTTATCCGTGACCACATTCGAGGACTTGAATATTGATACAGACAATTTCAAAACTGCTGATTTAGCCAAAATTCTTGAACAATTTGGTCCCATAGCCATAAGGCTCACACATGGAAATATTTTTCCTCAAGGAACATTACCTTTAGCTGAAAAGATTAAATCTTCGAACGGATTAATAGAGAGAAACGTTTACAGTGCGGACGGATACCAAGAAAATACCCCACACACCATTCTTTTAATTGGCGTTAAAGACCAGCCTAAAAAACAGGTTTATTTTATAGATCCCAATTACCCGCAAATGATTTTATCAATGGAATTTAAATTGTTTAAAAGACACATGCTTATGGCTGAGTTTGTTCATAATTCCAGTAATACGCTAAAATCAGATGAGGTAATTTTTTTAAAACCCAAAATGAAGCTGCGTGAGGACAGCTATCCCGCAGGTTTTAACCCAAAACGTCGTAAAAAAAACCCGGTAAAAGGAGATCTTATGGATGGAGCAAGCGCTACAACTCCCTCCGGTGACAATGATGATTGTTATCCAAATCTCCAATCGTCTAGCTTTCTCCTGTTCAATAGCGTGCAGTTTGTTTCTCTTGGAGCCCAAGAATTAGGGAGTGCTAAGCTACCGCCTGAAGAGGAAAGCGAAGCAAGCATCATTGGCCTTTCTTAAATATCAATAGGGGGAAAAGGGAAACAGTTTCCATGCTCTATGATTGTATGAGTCCCTTTTTCAAGGCATACTGCTTTGAATTTTTGCTATTATCTGTTGGCAAATAAGATGCTTGGTTTGGTCACAATTTTTTAAAATATTTTTCTTGATTGCTTTTAAATCTTCAGGATCAGTAAGTTCATTGATATGATCAATGACAAATTGACGAAAGGCTGCTGTACTTTTATTGCCAGTGAGATAAGGGCTCGCATAGTTCCATGGCTTAGTTAACAGTTTGGAGACAACATCAATCATTCCTTCTGCAAATTCACCATCATCATACTCAGGATGCTCCTTGATTAGCTTCGATATTTCTACTGCTAGTTTCCATGCTTTTGGCGTATTTTGCGTTTTGTTAAGATAGATTTCAGCCTCATCCATTTTAGCCTCTAATAACTTTCCCGTATTTGTTTGAGCATTTAAAAGCTGCGAACAACACATTAAGACATATCCCAATATGAATAATATAGTTTTTTTCATTTCCGTCATTTCCCTATTAATGAAACCTTGGTTTAAGTAATGAGTGCATCACTCCATCTACCTTTAATTGTTGGTTTCAACTCACTAAGTGCCAAATTATTGTGGATCTTTTGCTTTTACTTTAACGAGCCAAAAAATTATTTTCAGTCTATCATTTAAATAAGATTCAGCATTGGAATCAATATCTCATTAAGGAATATTATGAATATCCCAGTACTCTCTGCATTTGCTTTTTTAATTGCAACGACGGTGACTTTTGCAGACAATACCTCTTACAACGGCGCTGATAATCCCATTATTCCCGCTGATAATAATAAAATCAGATTAGATCTTTCTCAATGCATCGAAGATACCAATGAGGTGATGAGCGATAATGAAACCCATGATTTAGCGAAAGATTTATGTAAATTACGGGCAGAACATCAAACCGCTCGTAAACACGTATTAAAAGGATTATCTGAATTAGTCGATCAATATCAAGGTGTGACAAATCATGATCATGATCAACGATTAGCTCATACCATTTCATTGATTCAGAACGGAATAAAAATATGCCTTGATGCCTTAGCCTCTCAAGAATATTGTCACAACATAGGTTGTGCTACTGAACCAGAAATTGATGCTATCTTTTGTGATAATCAAGCGATGGCCATTATCAATAGAATTTTAGGACGGGAGTAATTGAGCGAGTACAGGTAAAAGCTTAGCGCTGATGACAATTCGTCGTCGTGCCTTCTTCGCGGGATCGAGCACCTAACAGCTATCTATGCCTTAATGTTAGGCCTAGGCGCAACGCGCTATAATTCGGGACGAGTGTAGAATCCGCTGTTGTATTCTTGCCAGTTTCGAGCAGGGTAACCTGTTCATTCACTGCCCCAGCTTCAGTGACCCGTTCGACAACTTCAATACTGTCCACATTCGCATTGGTGATGATTAGAGTTCGAAATGTTCTTGGCGCTTCATTTAAAAGGCGTGCCACGGCTGTATCAGCAGAAGAGCGTAATATATGGCTAGTTTAGCAGTTCGATTCAAATCAAATAATACTAATTACCATTTGCAGGAAGGTTGGCATAGAAAGCATTAATTATGGCACGTGTACTTACTGTAAAATCCATTACCGACTGAAAGGTCAATACAGGTGGGAGCTCAATGAGTCGATCTTGCTTGGCAAGGCGTATTATTTGCTGTTGTAATGCTGCAGTTAAACGATGGGATTGAGTTGCTCCATTAACCGGAAAGGAATGATATTTAAACGGATTGAATTCAGGGAGTATGCTGAGCCAAGCTGCTTTTGCAAATGGCGCTAAGATAGTCGAAAGGGTAGCAAATCCCGCTAAGCGAAAGAAGCGGATGATTCCTTTCATTGGGGAAATTAACCCAAGCATGCTCTTTGCTATTTAACTTTTAAGTTACTTCAGTTCGTGGCTTTTCTCCAAACCCATTTATATAGCACCGATGCGCAAAAAGGTTAGTGAAAAAGCTACACTTTGTTACATTTAAAAACTGGGCCTAGTAGATTGTTCTTCTACATTCTCTGATGTAATTCTGGCTTCAAATTTTTTCACCTCTTCTGGATAAGCTTTAACAAAATCTTCGGCACTATGATAAGTCGCCAGTTTTTCACCATCTTTGTAAACCTGTATTGGCGGGTGAATCTTCCCGTCGTTAACGGCTGGCATAACCCAACAAATCTCTCCCTTAAGTTCTGTCTCCTTGGATAACTCTTTCATGAGATGCTCAAATGCTGCTACTCTAGATTCTGAGTCAAAGGTTGAGGGATATTTCATGTGGATTATTTTCTGGTTATTGTGGTCTTCTACATTTATCTTCTCTGCTTTTTTATCTTTTGGCATTCGATCATTTACTCGATGCAGTATTTTAAGAAAATCAATCGGCTACCTGCTGGTTTCAAATATGCGATCTTCTTCATTTTGATTAGATTGACTACTTTTGCGTAATAATTTCGTCATCTCAATATCTTCTTCTTCTCTTTGCTTTTTTTTCGCATTTTCGAGCTCTTTTTTATAATTACTCATTCCCAACTCTCCATTTAGTGTGTATTTCAATTACTTCTTATTACCGATTTATCACTCAAAACAGAAACATAGTTATATAAATCAAGTATAGTATTTACCCTGATTATTTCTAGTAAGGCAATTCACAGACCAACCAATGGTGGTCCTCACTTTACTTTGCAATCAAAGCTTAAGAAAAGGAAAAGAAACAACACAAATAGGTAAGATGATTAGTTTATAGCTTTGTGTTATTGTGCACCAAGAATCTCCATATAGGACTTTTAAGAAGTTTGTCCGGAGTTCGTGTCAGGGGGTTCTGTAGTTAATTATAAGTGCTCCCGTAATTGGGAGATACATGAAATTTTTGATGTCTCGGAATTCACCGTAAGTAGTTAATCTCATGGTGGCCAGAGGCAGAATCGAACTGCCGACACGAGGATTTTCAGTCCTCTGCTCTACCGACTGAGCTATCTGGCCCCGAGGGTTGCTATTAGACTCCGAGAAGCGTTTTGAGTCAAGTGTTGAATGCATTTTTTTTAAAAAAAAATTGTTTTTTATTTTTGGGCCATTCATTTCTGAATCATTCTTTTATGATTTTTTTATAATCATAGTGTTTTTTTTGAATAAATGACTGATTTTTAAGTATTTAATTTTCTCTTTTTGGTGTCAATTTAATCTAATTGAATTCTGATTTTTCTAATGTGTTAAGTTTATATCAATATCTTGGGATGAAGCGGAAAATAGACGATTTTGGAAGGAGATTGACGCTCTTAATTTCAATTCAATGAGCAAATTGAGCCACTGACTTGAAATAGACTTTCCAGACAGTGGCTACACAGTCTAAGCGTGTTTCCGATTTTAAAAAACAAGAGAAAAAATTCACACTTTTTTATTCTCATCCCGAGTGCCATAAGGGATCTTTAATACTGCCTTACAGTAGGGTAATCTCTCGTTAGGCGTGAAGTTTTGCAACAGAGACTCCATTTAATTTATTTAGGTGTGTAACCAGCGGGTTTTTCAGAGCCCTCACCAAAAAAATATTTTTGCATTTCTTCTTTTAAAAACTCGCGTGCTTTAGCTTCCATTAAATTCAGGCGGTATTCATTGATGAGCATGGTTTGGTGGGTTAACCACATATTCCAGGCCTGTTTTGATACTTCATTATAAACCCGTTCACCTAAGGTACCGGGGAAGGGTGGTTTTAATAAGCCTTCAGCTTCTTGTTTTAATTTACAGCAATATACTATTCTGGTCATGTTTGCCTCTTATTTCCAACACATAAACGCAGTATAGTGTACGTGTTATTTGGCAATTTTGTACTTAAAATGATTAAATTATTTTTTAGTCCGAACGGTGTTTCGCCTGTGCCAATAAAATATGTTGAGAAAGAATTTGTTCCTGTTCATTGGTTAATCCATTAAATGATACTGCGGTTCGGTAGTTATGCTCGCTTTGATACTGGCTATAAACCACAGTGCCTTCAACAATGACAGGTATCATTTTAGGTTTGGTATAGATGACCAATTTTAACAGTGTTTTTTCTTTAATGAGCTCAGGTGTCTTAAATGCCATTCCACCTAGACTAATATTGACCTTGCGTAGCTGAATGGTATTGGTCATAAGCATTTGTCGTGATAAGTAATCTATTTTTGCATTGAGTAGATTAAGATAGTGGGCTATTGTAGGTTCTTTAAGCGCAATAACTTGAGTTAGTTCAGCTAATTCATAATCAATTTCTTGAAAATAATGCGCAGCCTCAAGATATCGTTGCCCATTTTTGCCTAAAAGTTGATCCACAACTGCGCGATCAGGACACAGTTCCCCTGGCTCCATAACTCGGTAGTTAAAATAGATATGATCTTCTACTCGAAAATGTTGACGTCTCTCATGTATAGGCATAATTGCTCCATTAACTTCATTCAGTATATGCAAATAAATTATTAATTGCATAACATTTTTATATGTTCCTCATGTGCCGTGTCCGATGACGGTGAGTTCGGTGATGATTTTACTGTCCACACCTCCTCTTCTTTCTCCTGCTTTGTTTCAATGATGAAATCATGCTGCTTCAATCCATCTTGTTGCATGCATGATGATGTGAGAAGCTGGCTAAAAAAAGGTATTGTAAATACCTCTAATCGACACATCACCTCTTTAGCTTTACTGGAGAGTTCGGAACTTTCTTGCTGTGCTTGGGTATAATTCGTTGCTGCATTAGCTCTTTGTATGCATTCATCAAGAAAACTTATAAATTGTTGATCCGTGATTTTATCTTGTTTTATTGCTTGTAACACGACGGCATTAAATTCAGATACTCTATCCAGCTTTAAAGCAGCGGCAAAAGCATTATTTAACTGCACTGGGACTTTTAAAGGAGGGATCAACCTCTGCAATTGTTGCTGTGCATCAAAATAGAATTTTTTGAGGACATGCATGCCAAAGCCTCTATCATGAGCGCTTATAATGAATTGTTTCAATTGTTCTTCAGTTTCAACAATACATTTCAATTGTTCATCAACAGAGGCCTTATCATGATTCATTTTCTCACGATAACTGGTAACCGTGTGCATCATGTAGGTTCGATTCCCTGCATTATAAGCTTCTTTAATTGCTGCCAAGTCGAGTGGATCCAAATAGTTTATGGCTGGATCTAAGACTAATTGATGCTCCGGATGGAGTATGTCTTCTCTTAATTCAATCAATTGAGCCTTACTTAGGGTGATTGTTTTTGGTGTGGTGATAGTTATGGAGTCACCTCCACCACGCCGTTTAATAAAATCCACCATGACTGAAGAGATTTTGTCGCTAAAGGTCAGTTGTATCAAGTCATTACCCAGATCATCTATTTTTTTTAGTTTATTTTGTTGTCTGTAAGTCCAAGGGTTTTTAAAAGGGCGCCCATCGTCACTATACAATATAGGATTATGTATAAGTTTTTCAAAAATCAAAGCATTTCTTACCATAGGCAAATCGATATCACCTGTCGATTGCGGTAAAATATCATCAATTGCTTCGAGACGTTCCATTAACCTAGTGCGCAAGGTTTCCGCATCTTTTTCTAAAAGCATGAGATCGCTTAACTCGGAAGTTAATTGGCTTTGTTTTTCAGTGCTCAATGGTTTTTTAAATTGTCGTTTAATTCGAGCTGCTTGTTGCTGATGCTGCCATATAACGTGAGTCACATATTGGAGAATTTTATCGTCCATTGCACGTAATTGCATGATGCTTTCAAATTTAGAGTGCATGGACGAATCTTCAATGAGAGTACGATTTCTTCCCAAACCATGGCGCGTGTGTTTCTTAAGGAATTCTCCTGGTATAAGACACAAGCGTGAATCAAGGATAAACTTGTGGGTATCCATAAGTGACTGGTCAAAAATAAAAAGTGATTTTGCATTTCTTAATGCCTTATTTTGACAATTGCCACCTATTGCATCGGTATCACTACATAGGTAAAGCAGGCCAAATGCATCGCCAAAATCATCAATAAAACAGTCCGCTTGTATTCCTTCACCTAAAGATTTAATCGTTGAATAGTGAGTATAAGTTTTTCCTAATAACCATGCGTAAAACGTTTTTCCTAAAGAAAAACCACTAAGTAACTGTATCTCATCAAAGGGAATAAATAATGCAGGGTGTCCGTTATGAGAAATGGTCGTGGTAGTTGCCGTATCTAATTCCATTAATCGGGAGACATTAAGCGCCATTGCTTCATGTTGAACCTCTTGAATAGCACCGTGTTTCGGTAATTTGATAATGGCTTCCGTCCTAAGCTTATATTGTTCTCTTCCAGCCTGATAATCTTTTATACTCAAACCTGGCGCGCTATCGCATAGATGACGTAATTGTTTTTTTACATTGTCCAAACTCATTAAGGTGATTTTTTCTGTTACACCACCTATATTTTCTTGTAGTGTACAATAAATAAGCGTGGACCCATTGTCTTGCGGGATACAGATACGCTTTAATTCATTAATATTATTAAGATCGGATAGAATATTTAATCGTTCTTGTATCCTTTCTTTTTCTGGATCATTATGCGGCAATCGCTCCATCTCTTCTTGCAAACGTTGAATCAGTGCTGTGACCTGTATGAAGTTGGAGGCATCAAATGGTGTGGCATCTGGAAAAGTTTGGGTAAGCGAGTACAGTTTTGTTCTGCTGTTGATTATTAAATCATCTAATTCAGTATCAACTTCTGTGGGTGTATAGGTTGGTCGTTCGTAGTAATTGTCTTTGGGTAATCGAATAATCTCATGAGCATTTTGGGTATAGCGTATGCCTTCTTCTGCTTTTTTGAAGTCGACAGACTTTAATAGAGGAGGAGAGCCTCCTTTCTCAAAGGTAGAAGAATATTTGATGATGCCACAAAATTCTCGCCACTGTTCGGGATCTGTTTCTAGGGTTTCCAAGTCAAATAAACCATTTTGATGGAAATCGATATGATCCAACAACTTATCCAGATCAGAATAGTACTCAAGATCAATACTTTGCAGCTCCATTGCAATAGGATTTTCACACTTTTCTTTTAAAAATCTTTTGATAATCCTATTTTTTTGCCCCAACTCCATTAGTTACGTCCTTATAAAACCAAATTATTCCTGTTTATAAATATAGACAATTTTTATGCTTTTGGTCAAAAAGAACTTTAAGGATTTCCATAGAATAATCAAAGTGAATACAAAAGAAAATTTTAAAAATTACGATGGTTATTAGTTTGTATTCGAAGGAAAAAACAATTTTGAGGTAATGAAGGAGCTCTTCCTTGAGCATTGGTCTATTTTTTATTGTACCAAACCAGTCGTTGTAACTGATGGTTCGGGTTTTTTTTCTTGGGTCAGCGGCTCAAAAACATCTTGAATCCGCGGGTGATGCGTTCTTTGCTCACCCCTAAATAGGGTGCTTCCAATCCGATGTATTGAGGCGACTCTTTTCTTAGATGAGACCGCTTTGGACAATTTTGCATAATTTGCAAAAAAATGTTGGCTTTCTGCAAGACCTACAGAGGTTTTTTTCTTATGTTGTTGTGGCTTCTCTTGTGGAGGAGTGCTCTTTTGTGGTTCAGAAGGTAATGTTCCATCAGCAGATTTTTGGGAAGCAACAGGAGCTTCTGCTTTCTTAGAGCTGTTTTTCTTGACTACCACCGTCTGAAATGAAGAGGACTCCGCTGGAGTTTCTTCATTCCTAATTTCAGAAGATTTTGCGGATGTGCCTTCTCGATCTTTTGGACTTTCAGGCGCTTCCTCTTCACAATCAGCCTCATCGCTTTCGCTGTCCGAGTTCGTCGTATTAAGGGCTCGAATCTCCTCTAAATGAACTTCAAAGTAATCTTGGAAGTTATTTGATTCAGTGATTCCTAGGTCATCAAGCTCTTCAGCAGGCAAAAATTCTAATTGAATAAAATGTGTCCGGAATGTTGGATCGTTATAATCGAGCGCAATCTTTATTTTGTCTACTGGGGTCACTCTGTCCACTCTGAAAAAACCGAAAGAGAGAAAATGGATTGCTTGCCTCCACCAGCTTGCGGCCACCCAATCTTCGGTTAATAGAGCATCTTCAATATCCTGAGAAATTCTGGAAAAATATTCTTTCGAATATTTTTGATAACACTTCGTCGCTAATTGTTCCGCCATTCGATTTAAACGAGGTTCTTTAGGCTCGCGTTCAGAAGTGGCAGTAAAAATGGCGTCTGCTTTCTCTAAAAATTCTCCTTTTTCGAGGTTATCGCTGGCCAAAAGCTTTTGAATCTCTTTTAATTCCTTTTGAATACCTAAGGTCTCTGAAGATATTGCTATTTCAAGTTTTTTATGAAATACAGCTGGGTTGTTAATCAAGAATAATAGCTCTTGGAATTGATTAATGGAAAGTCTTTTTCCTACTTCAGGACGTGTTAATTCTTCAATAAGAGTGGACAAATTGGTTATTGCATGACCTGGTTTTCGAAAATATGAAAGTGCAGTCCGATGACGCGTTTTTCTTAAATCTGGTAGCTTATCCACTTGCGTCGCAATTAAGAATTCTTTAAGCGCCATACCGAGCTGATAAGACATCAGTTGTTCCACATTAAGATGGGTTTTGTACGCAGCAGGGTAGTATGTCTTATTCTCTTCATTAATACATACAAGATATTCGGGAGGAGCATAGCGCGGAGAAGCACGTACTCCACTGGCAAGAGGATTTGGGGAGTTGACAAATGTTTTGCGGTCACTAATTACCAACTTATAATTATGTGCCAAAAAATTACTTAATTTAATGTCAGGATGGTAGTAACCTGCTTCTTTGAGTTTAAGACAAAAATCATTAATTTGATTAAAGTGAAATTTTGCTCTTGCGGCGATTGTTTCTTGTGACTCGCCTTTTAGTGATTTTGCGACATGAAGTAAATTTCCTTGGTTAGCATATTGGCTTAATACCACCGGCCTGTATTCTAGTTCCTGCTGGTCTTCACTTTTGAATTGCATCATAAAAAGACCAGTATCATTCGCGAAATATTTTGAAACAGGATCTGAGTATAGATCTTGATCACTTAAATCACTTCGGTCAACTACAGATAGAACCAGAGTTTTGTCCCAGCCACTCATTTCGAGTGTAAAGTTGTAGTTATTAACCGCCTCGTCACCTAGAACCTCTGTCTTATAGGCAGAGCTACATGTAACAATTTCACCTTTAATTGCGCTGATTTTTTCTTTGGCCAGTTCTAAAATTCGAGTGTGGTCATCCAGATTTTGTTTCAGCATCTTATCATGTTCAGCTATCAGACTAAGACGCTTACTTATTGTTACAAATTGTTCTTTAATTTGGGCAAAGGGTTGGCTGCCCTTCAATAATGCATCTCGCTCTTTCATTAACTTATAGAGCTCGGTGTCATTTTGTTCTGGCAACTCAGCGGCTGCTACAGGGGATTGTGCTGCTACTGCTTTTGCAAATTGAATTCCTTTGTAAAGGAATGCACCATCAGGATTTATTCCATAAGCTAAGAGATGTGCTTGCCAACTGTCTTCATCAGTGGCTGAGAGCCAATGATATTCTCCTTCAGTGATACGAATTGAATTGACTGAATAATTGATTTTTTGTAGGTAAAATAATCGCTGGACCACATCTTCAGGTGCTATTTTATTAAATTCATGGATCAGTCTTATTAACTTTCGATATTTCGCGCTTAGAGGGTTTACTGTTAATCCCATGGATACTCCATTACAAAAAAATCAAAAAATATTATCGATTCATTGAAGGTCGACGATTTATTTTTATAGGTGCTATTAAAATTGTGTAAAATTACAGCATAGTACCACTTATCTTTCAAGAATAATAATTTCCCAGAAAGAAAGCAGTGGTGTTGTACTCCTCATTTTCAGTTGTTCACTGTGACACTTAAATTGCATGAGCAAACAGGGCTTGGTTTTAGATGATGCAATTACTATGAAAACCACTATCTTAAGTGATTAGTTTTATGATTTAATATTCATTATTTCCAGCTTAAAAAAGGGTTATCATGACTTTTGTAGTAACAGAAAGTTGTATTAGGTGTAAGTATACTGATTGTGTTGAAGTATGCCCTGTTGATTGTTTTTATGAAGGGCCCAATTTTTTGGTGATTCATCCAGACGAGTGTATTGATTGTGCATTGTGTGAGCCTGAATGTCCTGTCAATGCCATTGTTTCTGAGGATGATTTAACTTCAGAACAGCAGCAATTTAAAGAATTAAATGCTGAACTTGCCAAAAATTGGCCTAATATAACCGCTAAAAAAGATGCCCCACCCGATGCCAAAGATTGGGACGAGGTTAAGGATAAACTTCAATATTTACAGAAAGAGTGGTAGAAATCACTTCACTTGCTGACTCATGCCAGCGAATTCTGAGTGAGAAAGGTCGACTTTCCACCGCTATTCCAGGATTTGTGGCGCGTAAGCCACAATCTGATTTAGCTGTAGCCATTGCCGAAGCAATTGAAGAAAAATCAATTTTGATTGCTGAGGCAGGTACGGGAACAGGCAAAACATTTGCTTACTTGCTTCCTTGCTTGTTAAGTGGCAAAAAAGCACTGATCTCTACAGCAACTAAAACACTTCAAGATCAACTTTATCAAAAAGATTTACCTACTCTGGTTAGAGCCTTAGGATTATCGGCACGCATACAAAATCTAAAAGGAAGATCCAATTATATTTGCCAGTACCGAGTAGAACTGCACTCCGAAGAAGGGCAGTTTCAAAGCCCCCAATGCGCGCATGAGGTGGCTCATGTCCGCAGTAAATTATCGCAAATGAAAAATGGGGATCGATCGGAGCTCCCCGAGCTGAGTGAGGATTCATCAGTCTGGCCTTATGTTACCTCTACAGTAGATAATTGCCTGGGTGCTGAGTGCCCTAATCACGAAACCTGCTTCTTACTCAAAGCACGCAAACGTGCGCTCGATGCAGATGTGGTGGTGATTAATCATCATCTTTTTTTTGCTGATTCAAGACTAAAAGAAGAGGGGTTTGGCGAGTTATTGCCTGGTGTAGATGTTATTATCTTTGATGAGGCCCATCAACTTGCCGAAATAGCAACACATTTCAATGGTGAACGTATTGGAACGCGTCAATTTCGTGATTTATTAGATGATCTGATTAAAGAATGGCCGGCAGTGGATCTGGCAAATCAACCTTTAAAACTCTTAAGCCATAAAGCCGATCAGCTCCTGGATGAATTATTAAATGGTTTACCCGGAGCGGATGAGCGCTTCAGTTGGCATGAAATAAAGCATAATAAATCGTTTATGGAGGCATGGGCTAATTGGTTGACGTTAAAAGATGAAGTGATGAACTGCTTTAGCGAACTGTCGCTTGCTGAATTTCCTGGACTAGCACGGTGCAAAGAACGATTGGAAGAGTTTGCTCGAATTTTGACCTTCTTTACTCAGGAAAGTAATAATAAAATACGATGGTTGGAGCGTTTTAAACATACTTTAGTTTTTCACATTACTCCCTACGATGTTGCAGAGACGTTCAGTCACTTGCTCCAGCGCCAAGAGTGTACTTATGTATTTACTTCGGCAACGTTAACTATTGCAGATTCTTTTGATTGTTTTTGTAAACCACTTGGATTAAATGGGGCAAGAACATTATTATTGCCCAGTCCTTTTGATTATCGACAACAAGCGTTACTTTATTTGCCTAGAGGATTACCAGATCCAAAAGATTCAGCCTATTATGAATTATTAGTATCACGAGCCATTCCTTTAATTGAAGCTTTAGGAGGCCGTTGTTTTTTTCTGTTTACCAGTCATAAAGCATTAAAACAAGTGGCTCAAATGATGAGCAATACTTTAAACTACCCCTTATTAATTCAGGGAACAGAGGCAAAACCAATTTTATTGGAGCGTTTTAGGCAACTAGGTAATGCAGTGTTATTGGGAACCGCCACTTTTTGGGAAGGAGTGGATGTAAAAGGTGAAGCGCTTTCTTGCGTTATTATTGATAAGTTGCCGTTTTCCAGTCCGGTTGATCCCGTAATTCGTGGTAGAATGGCTTACTTAAAGGAAAAAGGTTTGTCAGGTTTTGATGAACTCTCTTTACCGGGGGCAGTAATTGCCCTTAAGCAAGGGGTAGGGCGGTTGATTCGGGATAACACGGATAAAGGGGTTCTAATGATCGCCGATCCTCGTCTAACCAGCAGAGATTATGGTGGACGTATTTTAGCCAGTTTACCCCAATTACCGAAAACACGTGATGAGCAAAAAGTGCTTACATTTATTAAAGAATTAGAGCTGGATTATGAAACTGCTAGCGATTGATACATCTACAGAAACGGCCAGTGTGGCTTTACTGACCGGGAAAGAATTACTTTGTGAAGAACAAAGTAATCAAAGAACACATGCACAATTTATTTTACCGATGATTGATAGGCTGATGGCCAACGCCAGTTTACAAATGCATCAGCTGGATGGCATAGTATTTGGTCGTGGCCCCGGAAGTTTTACCGGTTTGCGTATTGCATGCAGTATTGCAAAAGGATTGGCTTATGCCCATGATTTGCAGTTGATTCCAGTGAGTAGCTTAGTCGCTATCGCTTGGTCGGTTCGCCAGGAAAAACAGATGAACCAGATCCCTGTATTGGCCGTACTGGATGCGCGTATGCAGGAAATGTACTGGGCTTATTTTGCTCCAGATCAATGGATAGCAGAGGAACATGTTAATCCAGTGCATGAACTCAGTCTTCCTGAGAATCAGCCTGTAATCCTTGCAGGAGTAGGGGCAGACTTATATTGGGAGGCGTTTACCCCGGAAGTTAAATCACAAGTCATTGATAAAATAACAGTGAATCCTTCTGCGGCGGCTATGATTCAATTCGCGCAATTTTTTGGGCAAAAACCCATTTCAGTTGCTCAAGCTCACCCTGTATATGTACGAAATAAAGTAACTTAAGTACTTTGGAGAATTTTGTGGATAAAAAACTATTGGAAATATTGGTGTGTCCTTTATGTAAAGGAAAATTATTATTAAAAAAACAGGAACTTATCTGTAAATTCGATCGATTGGCATTTCCTATCCATGATGATATTCCTGTGATGTTAGAGCATGAAGCTCGAGTTATTTCATTGGAAGAAAAGGATACGCTGTAACATTAAACGGCAGTTGTCGATTTACTCAAAATCGAGTCATCGAGCTCCAAATACCGATTTGCGGTGGAGCAAATAAAAACTCATCCAGATTCCTGAGAAAGGGAACTGGATGAAAGGAAAACCGCATTTGAAAGGCATTAAGTAATCAATATCTTAATCCGTAGATTTTGTAATGTATTTTTTTCGCCAATACAACAAAAATGCAGGAATCATCATGATTAGAATTCCCATAGAGAAAACCAAGCGAAAATGATTTGCGCCACCAAAATTCATAAATTCAACTGGTGGAATAAAACCAACAATTAAAGTCATAGTGCAGCCAAATAAACCCAGAATACAGGTCAGATAGTAGCCTGCTTTTTTACCCGGTATTGCAAAAGGTCTATGAAGATGCGCGTATTTGCTTTTTAATTTCCAGGCGGCAATGAACATCAAAACATACATCATGATGTAGAGTTCAGTGCTTAAGGCAGTAAATAGCCAATAAATAGCATTAACACTCGGAAATAAGAGAAAACCACTGCATAATAGCGTCACCAAAATGGCTTGAGTAATTAAAATTCGTGAGGCCATTCCACGTTTGTTTAATTGACACATAAACTTTGGTAAGAAGTTATGATTGGCGGCCATAAGCAATCCTTTAGCTGGCGAAATGATCCAATTGATCATACTGCCTAAACTGCCCAAAAGTAATAATGCAATTAAGATGGGTAGCAGCCACTCAAGATTATACGCATGAAAAAAGTTAGTAAAGGCTTGCAGTACGCCGTCAATGAGACTGATCTTCTCTTTTGGAAGAACAAAAGCGATAGCTAACGAGCCGAAAATCATGGTTGTCAGGATAAGCAACACTGAAAAAAACATTGCCCGAGGAAAATTGGTTTGTGGGTTATGCACATTGCGGACATGGACCGCTGCAAGCTCCATGCCTAAAAATGAAGTCATAATTGCAGTGAGTGATACCCAAGATTGGCTGTCTTTCCAGTGCGGTATCAAATGTTCTAAGCTCATATTAATTGCTATAGGGTTTCCTTTAATAACCCAAATTAGGGCAAGGAAAATAATGAACCCCATGGGAAGTATCATTCCTAATATGGCACAAAGACCGGCAAAATGTGCTGAAGCGCGCAACCCAGATAATGCAATTAAAGTTAATGACCAAAAAATAACTAGAATTACTGAAATCAAGTAATATTTATTTTGTGCCAGTTCAGGATTGATTAAATAGGCCAAGACTCCTGCTATAAAGGATAAAATTGTGGGATACCAGACTAAGGTATTGATCCATTGCAACCAGATGGTAAAAAAAGCAAGATTCTCACCGTAAGCATGCTTCACCCAACTGTAAATTCCGCCTTCCTCATCCGACCACGTTGAGGACAATTCTGCTGCTACTAAAGCCACTGGAATTAAGAAAACAATTGCGGAAAAGATAAAGAAAAAAATTAATGAAGAACCGAATAGGGCGGTTCCCGGTAAATTTCTTATACTATCAATTGCACCAGTAATCAGTAACACTAAGGCCAGGACAGATATTTTTTCAGAGGACCAGTTGTTCATTAATGAAATCGACTTGTTAAAATGCTAGGCATTATATAGGAAGTTGGCAATGGACGTTACTATTTATTTTACCATATGGAATCAATTTTGTTGCTTCTAATTCAAATAATTACGGTGGAATAGAAATTATATCTTAGTCTAGGCATTCAATACCTATTTTATCGTAGGTTTACAGACAGGTTTTTATAGGGGGGGAGTGTAAAGGCTGTTTAGTCAATAAAAAACCTGTCAATAATCTTTTAAAATCATAAACTTTTTGAGTTTTCTATGTTGGGGATTGTCTCATAGGAGTCAGATTTTTTAATTTTGAGTTTCTTAAAGAACGAATTATTGTTACTCACCTGGCTTTGAGACTCAAAATCCTTTTTCAAACACTTTAAGAAATTATCAAATTCGAGAAAAATTTCTATTTTTAATTGATAATCATTTTCTTTATAATCGCTATTTGTTTTATAAAATACTACCGCTTCATTACTCAGGGCGGTTATTTCTTTTTGTAACTCTGTCTTTGATTTACAAAAACTACTGAGTTTCATGGCGTGCTCGGTCAATTCAACAAACTTTTCTTTATATGTTTCTATTTTCATATTAAATCCTTTTTAAATTAAAAAGTTACTCCTTATGGCATGAAAGAAAAGCAAAAAACATGCCGTCTCGTTGGATTGAGTTTTTCATCTCCCGCTATCTCGAGTGCAGCGAGGGCTCTCCATTCCAATAGGCAGTTTGTTTTAGGGGAGAATCTCTCTCGGGTGGAGAGTGGACCTCGATTACATTGCACTAACCGGGTTACACACTATGTATTCCTGGTTTCTTTATTAAAACCCCCTTTACATACAGGAGAATTTAAAACGTTTTTGCCCCTATTTTCCCATTCTTCAGGGGTAAATAAATGCATACTTAAGGCGTGTAACCCAAGATCAAATTCATTTTTTAGCAATTGATTTAATAGCCTATGTCGTGCGATTCGTGATAGATCAGTAAAGCGTGCAGCAACAACAGTAACTTTGAAATGTGTTTGTGCATTTTCAGGAACGTGATGATTGGCCGATTCATCTTCGACGTTTAAATAAATGGGAGCTAATTCTTGAGTTACCAATTGTTCGATACGATTTTTACGTGACATATTTATCTCTACCACAAATTAATAATAAAAAAGCCGCCATAAAGCGGCTTTTTGAAAGTATGCTATTTAGATTCTACAGTTTGCAGGAACATATCTATCATCAGCAGCATTTTGTACTGCACAAGTCCAGGTAATTGGATTTGTAGGCGGTGTTCCTGCAACCAATGGTTGTCCATTAGATGATGGAGTCAATGTAAGGACCACATTATTTGCTAGTGCAGTATAGGTCACTGTAATTACGCCAGTAGCTGGAGTAACTACAACACTTTGCACGTTAGCTGTTGCTGGGGGTTGAGACCAGCCCAAGTCTAAAGCATTAGCACCCGTTGTAGCATTTTCAGAAATTGTAGTCTGTGCTGAAGAAGCAAGACTCAATCCTTCGGTTACACGAGCTCTAACAACGTAATCCTGATAAGCTGGAATAGCAATTGCGGCAAGGATACCAACGATTGCCACCACTATCATCAACTCAATTAACGTAAAGCCTTTTTGTTTCATCATTTGCTCCCTAATGATTGGTACAACGATAAACATGCAAAAAAAATGCCATTTATCAGAAACTTACAACAAAATTAGGCCAGAACAAATATATAACCTGCCATGGCAAGAAAAGGAAGTCCTCTTCACTTTCTTTTCCTCTTATAATTGTAGCAGAAGCAGATAAGTGTTGCTTATCTTCTAGGACTATTTTAATCCGGCAATTTTTGTTTGTTTTAAAATGACAAAAAAATATGAAAAAAATGAGTAGCTTATAACCCGGATTAGTACTGCCTAATCCAGGCTATAATATGGTTTCGAGTTAAAGATTATTTAAGTACTTTCGGTACTAATTGATTCTTTAAACGAACATAATCAGGCAATCCATTAATGTAATCTGGATAAGCTTCACCTTGAATTAGTGGTGACAAATACTGTTTGCATTCAGCAGTGATCCCCATTCCGTCTTCTGTAATATAATGTTTGGGCATCGCTTTTTCTTGATTGGCAACATCGGCCAATTGGACGTGGCCTATAGACCATTGATAAGGTTCATCTTGTTCACGAATGATGATTGGCATGATGGCATTATGGCCTTTGATGGCATATTCTACCGCGGCCTTACCCAGAGCATAAGCCTGATCGAGGTCGACTTTTGAAGCGATGTGACGGGCAGCACGTTGTAAATAATCTGCCACTGCCCAGTGGTATTTGTAATTCAGTTCCGTTTTGATGTACTGAGCAATGACTGGTGCAACGCCACCTAATTGGGCATGACCGAATGCGTCACGAATTCCTGCATCACTTAAGAATTTACCTTCCGTGTTACGAATTCCCTCTGAAACGACAACAACGCAATAACCATATTTTTTAACGCATTCATCCACTTTATTCAGGAATTTGCCTTGTTGAAAAGGAACCTCTGGTAATAAAATAATGTGAGGTGGTTCATCAGGGTGTTGGCTTGCCAAACCACTGGCAGCAGCAATCCATCCTGCATGACGCCCCATTACTTCTAGAATAAAGACTTTTGTTGATGAGGCAGCCATAGAGGCAACATCAAAACCTGCTTCTCGGGTAGAAACAGCAACATATTTAGCTACAGAACCAAATCCGGGGCATGCATCAGTAAAGGGAAGATCATTATCTACCGTTTTGGGTATACCAATGCATGTAATCGGATAGCCCATTTTTGAGCCTATTTGCGATACTTTATGTGCGGTATCTTGGGAATCCCCCCCGCCGTTATAGAAAAAATATCCTATATTATGCGCTTTAAAAACTTCAATTAACCGTTCGTATTCTTCACCATCATTTTTTAATTTATAGCGGCAAGAACCAAATGCACCAGAAGGCGTTTGCAATAATTTCGCGATATCTGAGTCACTCTCTAGTGATGTATCAATAAGCTCTTCGTTTAAGGCACCAATAATCCCGTTTTTGGCTGCATATACTTTGCCAATATGTTCTGGAAATTTCCTGGCAGTTTGAATCACGGCGCAAGCTGAGGCATTAATTACCGCAGTTACACCGCCTGATTGAGCATATATTGCATTTTTTATAGTCATTCTTTCTCCTGGTTAAGGGTAATTACTTGTCTTCATAGCCTCTTGGCGGAGAGTAAGTGAGAAGATGGGTAATCACTTAAATTCGTACTTTTTGATGTTCATATTCATTAATTACAGCATCAATGCTTTGAATTAATTCGGCAAAAGGGGTGGCGAGCTCTTCAATTGAAGCGGCATGTGCCGCCAGTTTTTCTACCTGGACTACTTTTTTCTGTAGCGTTGGCACTCCAGAAAAACAACATGCTCCATGCAGTTTATGTGCTGCCTCGCCTATTTTTTTAATATTTTTATCATGCATTAATTGGATAAATTCTTCACGATTTTTATGTAATTCCTCTACAAATCGGCTAAGAAACTCTTCGGCAAGTGCTTGATTTCCAGATACTTTTTGCACACATAATTGCCAATCAATTGCTGCATGTTTAGCTTTATCGGTAATCCGCAGGATTTGGGTCAGTAATTGTTTTTCATCTACAGGTTTTTGCAAGCAAAAATCCACACCTGATTTTTTTAAATCAATGCTATTCACATCGCTGCCATTCGCACTAATTAAAACTATAGGAGTATGGCGGTTAAGTTGTGATTTTTGTCGAATGAGTCGAGCTGCCTCTAATCCATTGACTTTAGGCATCTGCAAATCGAGCAAAATGAGGTCGTATTTTTTGTCATTACACGCCGATACCGCCATTTCACCGTCATCAACTGCAGTCATATTTGCATGAGTGCCCAATAAAGAGTCCAGAAGCATTTTGTTTACTGGATTGTCTTCAGCAATGAGTAAATCAGGGTGCATAAAACGTAATTGTTCTCTTAAACCATCCAATTCATGATTGACCGGTTTTTCAATGTTCTCTTGGCTAGTGAGGGATTCAATAACATCTTGAAGTTTTTGAATGCTGATGGGTTTATATAGAAAGCCCTGGGCTCCAAGTGCTGTGTAATCATTAATAAGCCATTTGGAAATGAGCACGTATGGAAAATAGTTATGTTCGGCAATGATTTTGGCTATCTTTTGTTCATAACCTTTGTTGATATTGAGAAAAGCAATATTACAGTCTTTGTTATTCTCAAGAGCACTCGCAAGACGGTTAAACGAATTGACCGGAATACATTGAATTCCCCAATAACCTAAGCCATTGCATAGTGCTTCCAAATGGAGCGAATTATCATCAAAGCATAACATTTTAAAATGCGCGAAGGGGTGTATTTGATTTTTTTCTATTTCATAGGCAACTAACTTTTCAACTTTCACCTGAGCAGTGAAGCTAGAACCTTTATTGAGCTCGCTGGTAAAGCTAATACGTCCATGCATTTCTTCACAGAGTTTTTTACAAATGACTAATCCTAGGCCTGAACCGCCATAACGACGAGTAATGCTTGTATCGGCCTGGTTAAATGCAGTAAATAATTTACTTTGATCCTCTGGTGAAATACCTAAGCCAGTATCAGTGATTGTGATGCATAAAGTGTAATCTTTATCTGTTTCTTGTTCTACTTTAGTGCGGACCAATACATAACCATGATCGGTAAATTTAACCGCATTAGTCACAAGATTGGTGATAAATTGTTTGATTCTAAAGGGATCACCTAAAACAATTTTAGGTACACTTACATCGGTTATTGGGATTAAATCAATCCCTTTTTTATGAGCATTTGGTGCTGCAAGGGTAAGCACTTCATCGATACAATGACGGATATTTAAGGGGATGCAATCGAGGTGAAGTTTTCCCGCATCAATTTTAGAGAAATCGAGGATATCATTAATAATTCCTAACAAGTCTTGTGCAGAAGCTTTGATTGTTTTTACATAATCTAATTGCAGGGGATCAAGCTTGCTTTCCAATAAAACATTAGTAAAGCCAATAACACCATTCATTGGTGTGCGGATTTCATGACTCATATTGGCAATAAATTCTGATTTTTGTCGACTTTTCTCTTCTATTTTTTTCTTCTCAAGCGAAAGCTCAATATTTTTTTCTTCTAACAGTTCAAGACTTTGCTGTAAATCTTCAGTGGCGATTTCGATATGTTGATTTAAGTCGCGTATTGTTTCGAGGTATTTTTTTTGCAAATGGGCACATCCTTGCTCAATGATGCCGAGTTCACCTGGGCTCGTTGTTTTGATTTCTGTTTCGAACTCATTGCGTAAAATTTGTTTCATGCTCCGACGTAAACGGGAAATGGGTAGATAAATCCGCTTAGAGAGAAAGTAGTGGATGGTCAATCCCATGAGCAAACCAAAAAGAGTAATAAAAATGGTTACTATGAGCATTTGATAACGTTTGATGATCATCGAGCGAGTATCGATGTCAATGGATAACCAACCTAAAATATCATCGGCACGAGTGGCCATTGGGCTGAGGATGTTCTTAAAAGACGAATTGGAATAAAGATTGAATTTAGGGATAGTAACGGGTGCGATGAAGTTAATGGTAAAAGGATTAATTTGCTTACTTTCAATATAATCCCCCGTAAATTTAGGAGGATTGAAAGGTTTATTCAGAGAATGTTTGCCGCCGCGGTAAGCCAGCAGTTGTCCGTCACTACTGTAAAAAGCGAGGGCCTTGACCTCTGGATTGATTGTGGATGCATTAATTAACCCTTGCAACGTGCGATCGTCACGTCGAAGCATGGCGTATTGTGCTGCAGGAAGTAATTGACGGATGTATGCTTCGCCCAGACGGGACATGTGCTGTTTTAAATCATTACCAAACAGTCCATTATAAAAAATAGCGAGAAGCAGGGCGACTAAAAAGGCTGGAATTAGGGTGGTAATTCTCAGTTGATACTTGATACCTATGCTTTTCAAAGTGACTCACCAATATAGTTCGGATAATACTTTAATTTTAGCCTGCATAGAGCACATCGTAACGTGAATGGTAATAAACAGACTTTAGGTGAGTCTGCTCATAATATCCTTCACCCAGGCTTCAAAGTCAGTTATTATAGCCCGATTATTTTATTCCTTACAATGTGGAAGAGATTATGACAGTTAGAACCCGATTTGCACCAAGCCCAACTGGTTTTTTACATGTGGGCGGAGTGAGAACTGCTTTATTTTCATGGCTTTATGCAAAGCGCCATCACGGTCAGTTCATTTTACGCATAGAAGATACGGATCAAGAACGTTCTACTAAGGAATCGGTACAAGCTATCCTGGATGGTATGTCTTGGTTAGGTATGGATTATGACGAAGGCCCCTTTTATCAAACAGAACGTTATGATCGATACAACCAAGTAGCACAACAATTTTTGAATGAGGGTAAGGCTTATCGTTGCGAGTGCAGCAAAGAACGTCTGGAGGCGTTACGCACCGCACAATTAGCTGCCAAAGAAAAGCCCCGTTATGATGGCCATTGTCGAGATAAGAACTTACCCTTTTCGGATAAGCCTTATGTAATCCGTTTTAAAAATCCTGAACAAGGTACTGTCTCATTTCATGATGAAGTATATGGAGAAATCCATGTGGCGAATAGTGAGTTAGATGATTTGATTCTTGTACGTTCTGATGGCCACCCAACTTATAATTTTGCTGTGGTTATTGATGATATCGATATGAAAATAACCCATGTAATTCGAGGTGATGATCATATTAACAACACCCCAAGACAAATCAACTTGTTTCAAGCGCTTAATGCTCCCATTCCAGTATTCGCTCATTTACCCATGATCTTAGGTGAAGATGGCAAGCGTTTATCCAAAAGACACGGTGCGGTCAGTGTGTTGCAATTTAAAGAGTTAGGGGTTTTACCACACGCATTACTCAATTATTTAGTGCGTTTAGGTTGGTCTTATGGCGATCAGGAAATCTTCAGTATCAATGAAATGATTGAATGTTTTGAATTAAAAAACGTGAGTCGGGGTGTTTCAAGTTTTAACTATGAAAAGTTATATTGGCTTAATCAACATTATCAAAAAAATGATTCAGCTGAGGCGGTAGCTGAATCATTGCGTTGGCATTTTGAACAATCGGGCATTGATCTGACTAAGGGGCCAAAATTAACTGATTTAGTGGCAATTCAGGCTGAGCGATGTAAGACTTTAGCTGAAATGTGCCAAATGAGTTTATATTTTTTTACTGATTCAATTGAATATGATGAAGCCGCTGTGAAAAAACATTTGCGCCCAGTCATCTTGGAGCCTTTGACGGCACTTTATGAGCGTTTACAAACAGTGGAGACTTGGGAAAAGGATCATTTGCAAGAATGCATTAATGACATCAGCGCGCAATTTGATATCAATATGGGGAAAATCGCACAGCCATTAAGGGTTGCTGTAACCGGTTCGGGCATGTCACCATCAATTGATATGACCTTGACTTTATTAGGTAGAGAAAAAGTATTAACTCGTCTGAAAAATGCTTTAGAACAATTGAAAATTAGAGCTCAAGCCAATAGTTGATTTCTAAATTTGTAGTAGTGCATAGTCTGCAGGTCGAAGTAAAATCTTGGTCTGCAGATTCTAAATTCTTCGATTCGTGACTGTCATATATTGATTCGTATGAGAGATTATTTTAATAAAACACAGGGATAATGGCTTATGAAATTAAAATCACAGTTCTTAGGATTAGCCTTTGTGGCTTTTTTCTCTCCACCCATGCTTTATGCTGCTAACTCTGACTCATCTTCAAGTATCACAAATCAATTACAGAAAGAGATTGATAACTATTATCAGCAATACAGTAACAAGGAAAAGTTTACAGCGATTGCCGCATCGGTCCTGATTCCTCAAAATCAAATGAGCTCTAAAAAAGAAACCCATACGGTGGTACACGGTACTATGGGATTCCCTCCCTTATCTCAACCAATTACCTCAAGCAATTTGTTTGATATTGGCAGTATTACCAAATCATTTACTGCGCTTATCCTTTTGCAATTGCAGACAGAAGATAAATTGTCTCTAGATGACCATTTGGGAAAATGGTTACCTCAATATCCTCATTGGAAAGAGGTTACTTTAAGACAATTATTGAATATGACCAGTGGCATTCCAAATTATTCAGAAGATGATGAGTTTTCCAAAAAAATGGAAGCCAATTTAAATCGAGTTTGGACGGATGAAGAGTTACTTAAATACGCTCACCCGGAAAAACCGCTTAAAAAGAGGCAGGGAAATCTTTTTGAATATTCAAATTCCAATTACATCCTTGCCGCCATGGTTATCGAAAAAATAACCAATGATACCTTTGAAAATCAATTAAAATTGCGGATTATCAATGCAAAAAATGGATTGAATAATTCATTTTATCTTGCAGGTCCTGATGGTCAAGCGCAAGGAAAAGCCATTGAAGATCGCCGAGTCCATGGATATTTTTATGATGAGAATAAGAATAAATTAATTGATACATTAACTAATGATTTATCTTGGGCGGCTGCTGCCGGTGCAATCGTCGCAAATACGGAAGATGTCGTTCGCTGGGTACAACAGCTTTATCATGGAACATTGGTTAAGCCTATTTATAGAGAGCGGATTTTGGCTGAATTAGAGTCCGTTGTTTCTATGAAAACAGGACAACCTATTGCTCAAGTCTCAGAAGAAGATCCTCATGGATTTGGTTTAGGAGTAGGGTATCTTTATGATAAAGAACTCAAACAACGTTTTTGGGTTTATAAGGGGAGTACATTAGGATTTCGCGTCATGTATTTTTGGCAGCCTTGCAATAATGTAACAACCGTGGTTGCTTTAAATAGTAAAGGCGGTGAAGGCAATCCAGATTCTAAATTAGGCGATGAGATTATTAAAGCGAACCTAGGTTTATATAAGGTCATTTTAAAAAATTATCCTGAACTCCAGTGTATTTCTTAGCTTTATTTTTTTTTGACCCTTTTCTCCCCGTGGAGAAGGGGGGTATCTAACTTTTAAAGTCTCAATGTGGATTAAATAAAAACAAGTTGTAGTAACTATATAATTCCCATGCTACAATTTGTGCTTGACGATTTATAAATCAACAAATATGTCTAGTTCTAAAGATGATACTATAAATTCTAACCTCCCACCTTCAGTCCTTACAATTAATAAAAAAACCGATCATTTTTTTATTTCCATTAGTAAGAAGCGGGGGGTACATTCTTTCCTAATGCTAGGGACATATGACCCGCAAGAACATAAAATTCAACGGTTACTTTGTCGTGTAGGCAAGGGACACAATCTTACTAAGCCTAACTTTTTGACTAATATGCAGTGCATCTGTAATGGATTGTTTTTTAGTAATCCAGCGAGTTTAAGGGATGAAGTTATCTATAGGGATAAAATTGGCTCATACCCCATTAGTTATCAAGCATATGATATTACCTATGAACAATATATCGAGTTTGTACAAATATTGGAGTCATTGCAAACCGATGAAAATAAGTTTGGATGCTATAAACCCATTATGCCAGTAGGACCTGTTGCATCAGAACAAGAGGATGAATGTGCTGAAACGACTGTAAAAGATCAGAATAAAATTAAATTAAAATACAATTTAGATAAAGTCTTTCCCTCTCGGGATGTGCCTCAAATACGAGCAAGTGTTAGTGGATTGGATTTAGGCAATACCTGTAGGCATTCAGCAATCAAACTCGTTGAAGAAGTTCAGCATGCACCAGTTGGCTCTTTAGTTTCTTCCAGTTTTTTTAGGGAGTTACCTTATCAAACGGAATTGGAATACGGTAAACCCAGTCAAGATATTCCTTTTTATGTACTTCCACCTCCTCCAACCGCTTTTGTTCTGAGTGATGAGGGGGATGGGGTAAAAGAAATGATACTCAGAAAGCTATACACTCGAATGGAAGCGCTGCCGTGTCTAGAACCTGATTCAGAGGATACACAAATTAAGTTTTCAAAATTAAAAGAATTATATTTAGACCTGGTTGGACCAAAGAAAGATTTAACTTTGGATTTATTAATGAAAGATATTCAGGATTGGAAAGGAAGAAATAAACCGCAATTAGAGGTTTTAAGAAAAACATATTTTTGGGATTATCTCCCTCTCGTCAAAAGAACATCGTCTACTATGAAGTTACTTGATGAGATAGAAAATGACCTTAACAGTGAACTGACTACTAGATTACATGGCTAGTATAACTGATTTCTAGTCTGCGCAGCTGAATTTAAAAGAACATATTAATCACTCTAGGGGCCTACTATTCATTGTCATTCAGTTGAGGCAGGATACAATAGTTCAAACTGTAAGGCGTTATTTCCGCGTAGGCGGGAATACTTCTATAAATTCTGTCTCATGCCAGTGGGCAATCCATTTTCGTCTTTGTCAAAATGACATACAATAGTTTTCTGTAAAAGCTACTTGTGGAGAGGGTTTCTTCTTAACTTAACAGTAGTAATCTAATATTTGACTGGGAATCAAAGGAGTGAATATGAAACTTTATTATGCCAAATCAGCATGTTCTTTAGCAGTACGTATTGTTCTTAATGAGTTAGGAATCGATTTTCAAGATGAAGAAGTCGATTTAAAGGCAAAAAAGACACGTTCAGATGAAAATTATTTATCGATTAATCCTAAAGGTGCGGTACCAGCACTTTACCTGGATAACGGTGATTTGTTGACAGAAAATCAGGTTATTTTGCAATATTTAGCGGATAAAACACCCGGCCAAAAGCTTTTACCCGCAGTGGGAGACTTAAAAAGATACCACACCCTCGAGTGGATAAATTATGTTGCTACTGAATTACATAAAACTATAGGCATGTTCTTTCATCCCAATCTTAATGAAGAAACAAAAAAAATTTTTATGTCCATAATCAATACTCGAATGAAGTATGTTAATGAGCATCTTGCAAAGGGGCCGTACTTGATGGGGGATGACTTTTCTTTGGCGGATGCTTATTTATTTGTCATAACCAGATGGGCGTATCATTTTAAAATGGATCTTTCAGCCTATAAACATTTAGAACAATTTATGAAAGTCGTTGCAAAACGCCCTGCTGTGGTGACTTCGTTACAACAAGAAAAATTGTAATAAGTACTTGCCACTGAGTAAGAACGTTTGTATTGTGTGTATTTTTTGCCTTATCTGCACTTTAAATCCAATCGTTCTTCAAGTTTTTTGTCCTAAGATAAGGAAAATACTCATGTAATTATTGGGAGGTGGAATGTGCCTGTAAAATCTGCTTTTCGAGGTGGAATAGAACTTAATTTTTCCCCTCAACGCCAATTTGAACCCATTGCAGGTGTGGAACAAGAGAAACAGGCAGCGATTATTGCGCGCAATGCAGTGCGCTTTTTAATGATGGGATGGACAGAGCAGTGGACCGAGTTTTTAACCCCAGCCGTAGCTTATGCTGTTTTTGTAAAACGTGATCATGAATTATTACGGGAATTACGTTTCGCTTTTCAACAGGGTTTTTTAGATCTTTTTGAGCAATTAAAGGATAAGGAATTAACTGATCAGCAAAAAGAGCAAGTTCATCTTTATTTAAGTAATTGTTTGACGTTACTCCCTTATGGAGATTTAACACCGTATGAATCCTTTAAAATCCCTCAATATATTGATGATCATCTGGAACTAGTCGAATATCAGGTCAAACCAATTGAATTAACCAAAAGATCAGGATGGAACCGTTTTTTTATTCAAGACCAAGACCGTGTTTTTGCTTATGGACTTGAGCCGCTTTTTCAACAAAAAGCAGAATCTCACTTAATTTTCATGGGTACAACTTATCCTATGGGACAGGGCTTCATACCCCAAGTGAATACTGATTCCAAAGGCTTTGAAACGGTTGGCGAGTCACTTTATCAAACGGGACGAGATCGGATTCATCAATGGTTAAGCAGTCAAAAAAATAAAGTGCATGTATGTGGTGTGAGCTTAGGTGGTTCATTAAGCTTATTACTTGCTATCGATAAAGGAAATTATGCATTGTCTCGTGTTGATGCGCTCAATCCTGCCGGGCTGCATGAGGGTTGGTCAAAGAATAGAAATGATCATTGGCATGAATTGGCCGATAAGCCACTAGTCGTTGTACAAAAGCAAGGAAATGATCCTGTTTCAGCTTTTGGCGTCTGGAAGGATGATTGGTATATTATACAAGTAACTCCTCCACCCGATAAGCAAGGGCCCAATTGTTTTTGTGACCATTTTTTAAATTATGCCGGATTCGCCGATACAACCTTTAGCTATATTGAGGCCAAACAGGATAATGCCAAACGAAAAGCGCGTAATTTTTGGCTTTACACCCTTGGCAGGGCACTACTTTATGGTCTTTTTTTTCTGCCGTATACTTATGCAGTGCGTCCGCTTGCATATTTTTTTGTACAAAATTGGATGATTTCAATTTCTGTATTAGGAGTATTAGCAGGAGTGGGTCTTACCTTGGCTGGCATCTTACCCGTAGCCGCTTTGTTTATGATTGCTGGGGGATTGTTGGCCACTATTTTTGCCTGCTCAAAATACCTTTCGAAAAAAAATCCAGAAAATTCTGCTATTCGATCGCTTGTAGAAAAAGAGGAGCTGGCGGAGTTGCATGATCCTTCTCTTTCGCGCAATCCGACTATGGATATCTATAATAAAGACGAGACAGTTAAGATAGAACTTACTCATCCGCAAATACACACCTATTATGATGTGATGCGCCGGCTGGTAAAAGGAAAAAGCTATTTGCCTGCCAACGAACACAAAAGTAGCTATGTAGCAGGGGTTAGCAAAAAAACATTACTCGAAGAAAGTGCTAATTCCCAAAGGGCAGATTTTGTAGTGCCTTTTACGGTTACTCGAGCTAAGGCCGCTCACATTCGTCGTACTTTATATTGGGTAGAACAATTAGGAATGGAGAACGAAGCCTTATTAAAAGAGAATTTAGAAAAATGCTACAGTGAGTATCGAATAGGTAAAGGCATATAATTTATATTCATCGTTCACTCGGTTGGATTGGCTGGGCCTAGGTGATCTTTATTCAACGACCAAAATAGGGAAAGGGAGGTTGAATTGTTAAACGGAATAACGTTTAAAGGAGGCTTGGAACTCAAGTTTTTTGAGCAAGTGGAGTTTGAATCTCTTGAAGGGGTGGATTCTTCTCAAACCACTCCCATTTTAGCCCGCAATATACTGCGCTTTTTTACTATGGGATGGACAAAGTCTTGGACTCAATTTTTAACTCCGACAGTCTTATCTTCTTTTTTTCTTCAGCGAGATATAGATTTATTAAGAGAAGTTCGTTTGGCCATGCAACAAGGGTTCCTAGAGCTTTTTAAGCAACTCCAGGAAAAAGAATTGGATGCCGAGCAAAGCGAACAAGTTCAACTTTATTTAAGTAATTGCTTGTCTATGCTTCCTTATGGCGACTTAACTCCTTATGAGTCCTTTAAAATTCCACAATGTATTGATGGTCGCTGGGAATTAGTTGAGTATCAAGTTACTCCGATTGAACTAACAGAGAAACATGGATGGAAGCAGTTTTTTACTTATGATCATGATCGCGTTTTTGCTTATGGACTTAAACCAATTTTTCATGAAAAAGCAGAATCACATTTAATTTTTATGGGCACAACCTATCCTGCAGGCCAGGGTTTCTTAACTCAAATAAAAACGGACTCAAAAGGATTTGAAACGGTTGGTTTATCCTTATATCGCAGCGGTAGAGAAGCAATTAGAACATGGCTCAATCAACAAAATAATACAATTCATGTATGTGGAGTAAGTTTGGGAGGGGCTTTAAGTTTACTGCTTGCTCTTGATGAGGGGGATTATAAAATATCACGTGTTGATGCATTGAATCCTCCAGGGCTTTTTGATCCTTTATTTAAAAGTGGGTATGACCACTGGGAAGAATTGACTCAAAAGCCAAGAGTTGTAGTGCAAAAACAGGGTGATGATCCGGTTTCTTCTTTCGGTATTTGGAAAAAAGATTGGGAAATTCTTCAAGTGGTGCCTCCAAAAGACAAGAAAGGACCCAATGCTTTTTTTGATCATTGTTTAAATTATGCGGGATTTGCGGATACCGAATTCAGATATGTTTCCGCAGAATATGATAATTCCCAGCGCAAAACACATCATCTCTGGATTAATGCATTTGTGAGATCCCTTATTTATTATAATATATTAGTACCTTATAGCTATGCATTTCGTCCTTTTGGACATTATGTACTGAATAAATTACTCCCTCAAATGGCTAGCAGTATCTTTCAAGGGGTGAGGGAGTTAGCCCAAATACATCATCCTGCTTTGCCTCGCAATCGCACAATGGATATATATGATGAACATAATACTATTGAACTGGATCTCACCTATCAACAAATAAATACTTATTATCATGTCATGCGCCGTCTTGTTAAGAATAAAAATTTCATACCCAGTAAAGACAAAGAAATTCAACATGTGAAAGGTATTACCAAAAAAGCTTTATTAACAGTTATCAGTGATCCTACAAAGTCACACCTAAATATACCTTTTACAGTAACTAAAGCCAAAGCGTCGCAGATCATGCATACGTTATCCTTAGCAGACCGATTGGGTTTGGATGATAAAGAAACCCTTAAATACGAATTAGAGAAAAACTACGAAATATATCGATTGGGTAAGCAATAATTAATTTTCTTTCGATGGTCATATGACGTTTTAAGGTATTCAGTGGCTCATCAAGATAATAAGAAGCTCGGATTAAATGATCTTAATCCGAGTGTAATTTATATCATGACACTTGATTTAAAAATTTTTAAAAGCGAAAAATTAGATGGGCAGCGACTGAATAGAGAAAAGGATAATATGAGTCGGCAGGATTCAGTTGCGACTCCCCATAACCCGCATTAAAGTTGCCAGCAATTTCACCGGTTATCTGTTCAGTAAAATTATAATTCACACCTACGGCAAAAGCAGGTCCTGGACGCCAGTCATCGACAACAATATCTTTACGATGCACACCTGCAACTCCAGCTCCGGAAAAGATTTTCATCTGGGAGTGAGGAATAGGGACCATGAGTTTGCCCATCAGGGTTACGACTTCAGTTTGGGTTGTTAAAACCTCTAAACCATCGTGTTTGAAACTGAATAAACTTATGGAGTCGAAATGAATATTCGCATCTGGAAAATGCATATAACTGGTTTTCGATTGCAAAGAAGCGAGTAAATTCATAGCCAGCTAAAACTCCCCATGCACTTCCACCTTCTTCGACATCAATAGGAGTTGATAACATCAAGGCCACATTTTGATTTTCTTCACTTGGAACTAAACCTTGCCAAGTAGTTGAACCAAAACCCGCAATTGCACCTATATAAAAAGGGTGGTGGGGCATATCATTGGTTTGTGCGAAACAAAAAGATGTTGAAAAAAATAACAATGAGAATAAAAATGATTTTGAATTTTTATTTTGCACAATAAGTTCTCTACGAAGATTGTTTTAATCATTAGAATTTCTGGTCGGGCTATAGCCCAACCTTAATCATTTTTTTGCTGACTGTAACAATTTAATATAAATTACTGACAGGGTTGTTTCGTGGAACTACAAATTCTACCACGAGAATCTATTCCACCGAGACGATAACAATTCCAATTATCAAGACAATCTTGTTTCGTAGTGTAAGGTTGAGCAGCACATGCTTTATCCAATGAACCATATACGCTGACCATACGAGCATACAACATATTCATATCTTGACACATGCCAGAAGGCAAGCCAGAACTAGTACAGTAACACGTTGCAACTTTTTTAAATGAAGAACAAAAACCGGCATCATTAGTAGGGACAGCATTACCACAAGTATTTCCATATGAAAAAGCTGAGAAACTGAGCAAAAAGATTAAACCTGCAAAAAATCCTCGAATCATTTTTAACATCCCCTATAAGGCTGAAAGTTTATCTGAATTACTCTATCAGAAAATTAATCGGGCTGCAAAAGATCGTATGAATAATGTAGTTGAGTTGAATAAGAAGTCAGCATAGTTATTGAATTATTGCTGGAGAGTATTAGTCGGTTATTTTTTGTCAAATAAATCAACATGTATTACCGAAATGGCAATCTTGGCACAGGTTTGGCAGAACGAGTTCTGCATGAGTGATGAGGGATAATTGGCTCCGTAAAGTTGTAATAAAAGCGATAAAATGAATTCTAAATCGTGAGAATCTAAAAAAATTGTTCTACATGTTCATGTTTTAGCATAAGTTCACGTGAATTGTTTTCAAATACAATAGATTCCATGATCTGAATGACCTCTTGTACAATTTTCTCACGAAATGTGGGGTTTAAGTTGGCTGAAATGACTAAATAATGGAGGTTCTGATTGTCATCGCGTATGAAACTGGCTTCAAAGATATAATTTATTGCAAGTAAATCATCATTATTGTTTTTAATCTGTTTCGTATTAAGCCCAAATAACTCCAAATTTCTATCAGAAGTTTCAACGAAATTACCTCTGATATTGAGGTTAACAAGAAATTTTGTATTTCGTTTAAATGAGATCATCCGACTGCCACATCGTTGTAATATTTTCCGATAAATAGAGGGTATCTTGAGTAGTTTTGTATAGATTGGGGTAACTAGCTGAGTAAAGAAAGTTTCTACCTTATTGGGCTTAAACGAGCTAATAGAGCAAAGCTTTACTAGGTTTGAGCAATATTGATAGTTACTGGTATCAATAATCGCGTTACGTATTTGTTGGGATAAACTGGTTAGTGTTGCCTTATCATCAAGACTGATTTTAGTCGGTTCCACTCTCAGGAAACAGCCAATCGTATTATCATAAATGGGGTTATCTCGTGTGGATTGAATGATGTTGATATAAGTAGAAGGAGTTTCACTCGTGTAGCTTCCGCAGCAGTTTCGTAAAGCCAACGCAATCACTGCGCATAATGTATTATTAATGCTGATGTGGTTACGTTCACAAAAAAGTTTGAGATGATTGATTAAGTCCTTGGATATTACTGAATAAGTTGAGTAAGGAATATTTGTAGTCTGCATGTCATGAATTACATGCTCTTCGGGAAAAGTAAATAAGCTGGCATCTTTCAAATATTCTTCCCAAAATGGAATATCTTCCTCCGAATGCATTTTCATTGCAGTTCGTTCACTAAAAATATGTTCTTTAAAACGCGTATCAATTTCAATTTGATCAAGTGTTACTTGATTATAAAGTTGATAAAATTGAGATAATTCAGTAAATAAAATATCGATACAATGATCATCAGAAATGAGGTGCGGAGTGCAAATTTGCAGTTCTGATTCATGCTCATTTATGTAAAATAATTTGCCAATGATTAACGGGTTCTTTCTAGGCCATGGATATAAATTGATGAGTTGGGTCATTGAT
Source organism: Legionella cherrii (assembly GCF_900635815.1). Classification (NCBI taxonomy): domain Bacteria; kingdom Pseudomonadati; phylum Pseudomonadota; class Gammaproteobacteria; order Legionellales; family Legionellaceae; genus Legionella; species Legionella cherrii. The sequence goes on along the minus strand of NZ_LR134173.1, from coordinate 2,979,256 downwards.
TCCTGTAATTCACGTTCACATTGTTGCCTAGGAAGTGATGTGAAATCATTAATACTCAATTGAAACAAATATTTTTTTTGTTTTTTTTGTGCTGGTTTTAATTTTAATATCTGAAAAGTTAATGCTTCATGTTTTTTTAAAACCGCTTGAAAAGCAAATTCTAAAGCTTTTTCATTTAAACGACCACTTAGCCTCTTTCTCGCGACAATATTTAGTTTTTGTGCTTTAGGCTCAAATGTGTAGGACATCCAGAGTAAAAACTGAAAATCACTGAGAGGAATGTTGATTAGTTTATGATAGTCAGGTTGCTTATTTGTGCGTTTTTTCTTATTTTTTTTGGTATTTTTGATAATTGGGATTAGTTTGGCAATATTTGCGGCTTTATAAAAGTCATGGATGCTGATGCTTCTATTTAAATCTCCATTTATTTTCGCAATGATACGTGCTGCTGATAAAGAGTGTCCTCCTAAATCAAAAAAATCATCATGAATACCGATGAGGGGAATTCCTAATTCTTCTGACCAAATTTGTGCAAGTTTTTTCTCTAAGGCAGTACTGGGTTCAACATAGTCATGACTGGCAATTAATGAGGGTAAAGGTAAGGCTGATTTATCTAATTTACCATTAGCGGTTAGAGGGAAGGACTCAACCCTTACAAAAACTGAGGGAATCATGAATTCAGGTAAATATATTTGTAAAAATTGTCGTATTTGATTTGCATTTAGGGCGCTATCATCGTTTTTTAGGATGTAATAGGCTACTAATCGTTGTTCACCAAAAGAATCTTTTTGAGTCAGTAACACTGCTTCTTTAATATCAGGTTGGGTAAGCAGGTATTTTTGTATTTCACCCGGTTCAATACGATATCCACGTATTTTGACTTGCTCATCGATTCGCCCTAAATACTCAATTACTCCATCTGAACGTTTCTTGCATAAGTCTCCTGTTTTATATAAACGGGTTTGATTGTAGGTAATAAATTGTCGTTGCGTTAATTGGGGTTGATTTAAGTAACCACGAGCCAGACATGCGCCACCGATATGTAATTCGCCTGGTTCTCCATCTCGAACAGGCTGACCTTTAGTATCAAGAATCAAGCAATTCATATTGGGACCTGCTTTCCCAATAGGCACATTGGTATCTAAATCGGCGCAGTTTAAAATACTTATTTTATAAGTCGAAACTGCTACAGTAGTTTCTGTTGGTCCGTATTCGTTATATAAAACATGTTTAGGGTAGAGCTTAAGCCAAGATTGGCATTCAGCAGCAGACAAGTTTTCTCCACCAAGGATAATCGAGCGTAATTGGGGTAAGGTAACGAAGTTATTTTTTGCTTCTTGCACAAGTACCTTAAAATAACTTGGAGTCGATTTTATGATGTTAATGCGCGATTTTGCTAAATAATGCAGATAAGACCGTACTTCTTTCTTAATCACATCCTCGCAAAGAACAACTGTTAATCCAAGCATTAGAGGAACAATAGTCGAAGTGACTGACATATCGAAGATAGGATTGGCAGAAAAATCAATTCGTTGCTGAGGTTTACACTGAGTATAATCAGCAAACCATTTGCAATAATTCACCACAGAACGATGTTCAATGAGCACGCCTTTTGGAGCGCCTGTGGAGCCAGATGTATAAATGATATAGGCTAAATGTTCAGGAGTATTTGTGGGGGGGAGGTTATCTATTGGCTGTTGATTAATCTTATTATTATCCGCATTCAAGAGAATTACTGTTCCCTGGTAGGAGGCAAATGAATCAGTAAACCTAGATTGTGTGATTAAAATTGGTGCTTGGCTATCATGAAGTAAAAATAATAAGCGTTCTTTGGGTTGAGATGCGTCTAAAGGCAGATATGCTCCGCCTGCTTTTAAAATAGCAAGAAGCGTTATTAGAAAATCAAATGAACGGTCCAAACAGAGTGCAACGGGAGTGTCTGGCTTTAAACCTGAGCTTTGTAAATAATGAGCGAGTTGATTGGCTCTTTGATTAAGTTCGCCATAAGTCAGTTTTTCATTCCCTTTTAGCGCAGCGATATAATTAGGGAAGTGGCGCGCATATTCTTCAAATAAGGCATGTATTATTTTTTTATTAGCCATTTTTTATCCTAAATTCGGCAGTTAAAGAATAGCGTACAATCTAAATCTTTTGCTGAATTTAAAGGTTTTTTAGTTATTTTTTATTCATTACGAAATGTTTCTGCTCTTGGAGCAATAAAAAACACCTTTATTTCCCATAAAAAATAACTAAAAAACCTTTAAATTCAGTATAGTAAACACTTTTGCTATATTCAACTTAGAAAAAAATAATAGGGATCAGCTGCTTTTTATCGGTTAATTTTGCGAATTCAGGATTAAAGTTTAGGTAAGAGTCGATCTAACCATTTGGGAAGGTACCAGACCCAATTTTTAAAGAGAGCCATTGTGGCAGGTACTAAAAAGCTTCTTATTAAGAAAGCATCCACGAAAATGGCAACAGCAATGCCAAGTCCAAATGCTTTGACCATTAATACATCTGCAATCAAGAAGGAGCAGCAAATTACTATAACAATAAGAGCCGCACTCGTAATAATACGACTGCTTTTTTCGATGCCAAAAATAATGCTTTTATGGTTGTCTTTAGTTAACTGATGCGCCTCTTTAATACGCGTCAGCAAAAATACCTCATAGTCCATTGAAAAGCCAAATAAAGCACAAAAGATAATGACTAATAAACTAATATCGAGCATTTCTTGGGGTTGGAAGTTAAGTATTTTAGATAGGTATCCTTGCTGAAATACAAAAACCAATGCACCGTATGAAGCACTAAGGCTTAACAAGGTCATTAAAATTGCTTTCAAAGGTAGGAACAAGGATCTTAAGAGCAAGAGCAAGATGAGATAAGAAAATACAATGATCCATAGAATGGCATAAGGAAGAACACGATAAATACTATGCAGCACATCAATATTACTCACAGTGATTCCAGTCAGTTGCACTTTTAATCCCGAACCTAACTTGATGTGATGTAATTCATTAACCAGTTTTTTGGTTTCTTCTGAATTGACGGGATACTTGCTAATCACACTAATAATCGCCATATGTTTCGTTGTTGTTGTATCCAATAATTGCTTCACACGTGAATCGAGCAATTTTTTATTCAAATGATAAAGAGTATAATATTGACCTTTTTTCAGATCTGAATTACTGCTAATAATGCCATTGACCTCTTTGACCAAGGGATTTTGTTTTAACTTATGAACCAAATCATATATTTTGGATAAGTTATGACGTGATAAAATTGATGACGAGGGGGATTCTATGACCAGGATCACAGGATTTAGCTGTTCAATTTTAAATTTCTTTGCATACGTATCATAAAAAGCTCGGTGTTCTGATTGCTCAGGGAAAATGCGATAATCTGATATGCCAAATTTTGCCATTAAAAAGGGATATCCAAGCACCAGTAAAAAAATAAGAATGGGAAAGAAAAACAAGTAGGGGTGGCGCACAACCCGCTCTGCGAGCCAACGCCAGTAACTGGAATGATTTTTGCTCCTGAACAAACGTACTGATAAAAAATTAATTTTTGATTTCAATACTGCAAGGATTGCTGGTAAAAATATGGTTGAGATTAATACCGCAAAAAAAACAGCGGCTAAGCCACCAACTGCAACTGAAAATAAGATGTTGACTGGAAATAGAAATAAAGCGCTGAGACTTACGAAAACGGCCAGGCCACTAAAGAAAATTGCTTTACCTGCTGTTTCCTGGGTTGTTGCAATTGCTTCTTCGATATTTAATCCGTTTTTTAATTCATCCCTAAATCGACTAATGAAAAATAATGAATAATCCAAACAAAGACACAAACCGAGCAATAAAGCGATGTTGATAGTGAAAATAGAAAGGGTGAACAAATGGCCAAATAAATAGAGTGTAGTTAAAATGATGATGGCGCATCCACCGCCCAAAATAATTGGAAGTGTGGCAGCAACAACTGATCCAAATACAAGAATTAAAGTGATAATTGCTACTGGTGTGGCGACAAAATCCGCTTTATAAAGGTCAATTTGTGTCTGTTTATTCACGTTTTGAACGAAATGCGGTTCCCCCCCCAGCAGCACGGTCATATGAGAAGGTTTTTTTATTGATTGTTTAAACTGTTTTAATAATTCATCACTAAAGGGTTTATTCGTTTTGAAGATCACTACAACATAAGCTGTATGTTTATCCTTGGAAATCTGGTTTTTATCATCAGGGTAAATGATCTCATTTTTAATTGGAAAATCTTTTAAATCAGACAATGATTTTTTGATTTTTTCTTTAAATAGAGGCTGAGTCGCTAAAAGTTTTGAACTATGATACATGATAAGAAACTTATTTTTATCGTTGTAGCCCAATTTTTTATTCATGTACTGTTCTGCTTTCGCACTTGCAGAACTCTCATCAATAAATCCAGTTGTTTTAAATGGGGTAATAATGTGGGGCAAAAAAGGGATACAGAGTATGATTGCAAGTAACCATAATCCTATAATTGGCCAACGCAGCTTATTTATAAATCTTCCTAATCTGTATGATAGCGCTTTTTTTTGCATTTTTATCGTCGGAACTCCAAATTCCGTAAACTTATAAATATAATGACTCTTTAAATATATTAGTATAAATTAGGCAATATGTGTAAATTAATGAGTGAAAGGCCGTTTGTGCATCAATATCAAGATCTAATAACTCTTTTCTATAATTGTTTCGGCAAAGAATTTAATACTCGACTTATAAAAGGCGATAACGAACCCATTTACTTACCCGCTGATGAACAACGCCCTTATAATGCGCTCTATTTTGCTCATGGCTTTTTTAGTAGTGCGCTTCATGAATGTTCCCACTGGCTTATTGCCGGAGAAGAGCGTAGAAAACAAGTAGATTTTGGATATTGGTATATGCCAGACGGGCGGACTGCAGAACAGCAAGCTTTATTTCAGCGTGTTGAAGTAAAGCCGCAAGCATTGGAATGGATACTTTCTAAGGCTGCAGGACATAAATTTTATATCAGTATCGATAATCTAAACGGTACAGAATCTGATACTGTTGCTTTTAAACAGGCGGTTTACGAACAAGTAAATCATTATTGTACGCATGGATTATCACAACGTGCGCACAAATTTCGAGAGGCTTTATGTTCCTTTTATGGCCAGCCAACGGTTTTAAAGATAGAAGATTTTTCTGTAGAAGAATTATGAGCCATCAATTATGAAAATCTTCTCTCCCACTTGTGGGGGAGACGCAGGGGTGAGGGTTCATTATGAAAATCAATACCCTCATCTGCCCTGCGGGAAGCCTACCCTCCCTATAAGGGGAGAGGATATTCCATACTTAAGTACAGTGACTTTTGTGTTTTCCCACAGGTTACATCAGGAAATCAATGATGTAACACGACACCGAGAGTCCAATCCAGGTTTTGTGCAGAGGGGACATAATTCACTTTCTGGTTTGCTGTTAACCCATATCCTTCTACCATTAAAGCATAATAAAAAGCGGGTAACAGGCAATAGGATTCAATGTATTCATTATTGGGGAATTGACTGCTAAGACTTTCCCATTGTTGATGACAAATTAGATTATTTGCTTGTTGAAGTAAATCTTGAATCGATAATTGATTGTCATGGAACTGAAATGGTTTACTTTCTACAAGATTGGGAAAACCGCCAATGGCATACCACGAGTTAATATGGCTGGCAGAAAGAATAGGTTGGACTTCATTTTTAACTTTATGCATTTTAATTAATGGTGATACCTCTGTTCACAAGTCATCGCATCACCTTGTCCAGAGTTTCCATCTGGAAGAGGATAGCCCTCAGAGAAGCACGAAGTAGTATCCAAAAGTTGATGAGTCATTTCGTTTTGGCCAAGCCCCAGAAAACTGTGAACGGATAAATTGATATGTTGACCATATAAATCCAATTCAACTTGAGGGCCTTTGTGATCCCCATTTTTTTGAATTGGGAAAACGATTTGCACTGAAGCGCCCCCAATATCCATAACTCCTACAGATTGGCCTGATGACGTGAGGGCTCCTATATGATAATTGACTGCAAGCCAGTCATATAATGCCTCATCAAGTCCGGTAATTGTTTTTGCTTCCATCAATTGCCATTCAGATTTCTGACCAAACCACTTTTGTACTTCTTGATAATAAATTTTTTGTTTGGTTTGTGGTACAAGACGCATTCCCGCTGTTGCATAAAAATAAACAGGTATGTGTTGTGAAGGGGCTCCTGAGAACAGGGTTGTTAAGTACGCATCTATGGTATTTTGATTTGCTTCAATCATCGCAAATCCGGGTTTGACCTTCTTGGACCATATTTCATTAATATGAGTGGGAGTGTTCGTTTCATCAAGATCATATGCAAACACATGAAGTCTTGACCCCGTACTACCAGCATCAACAACGGCAACACACTGATGCTCAGTGCACGATGGAGAATCAGCATACACATCGGTAATTACCACAAAGAAACAAGAGATAAAGAGCAAAAAACGAAGCATGGTTAAAATCTCAATAAAAAAGTATGCAAATGATACAGTATGTATTTTTTGTTTTCAATATGATATTATGTCGAAAAAATGATACACTATTTTTTACATTTTTATGTAGGTTGAATTTTTACCTCCATACTTCAGGCTGGGTTAAAAACCCAAGCTTCTTTTTTATTTAAGTCAGTTTTCAGGCAGTATTATCATTATGATAAATCAAGAATATCGCGGTTCTCTCTATGCTATTTTATCTGGATTTCTTTATGGTTTTATTGGGTATTTTGGTTTAAGCGCGATTAATGGCAATTTGTCCGCAAGCACGATGTTGTTTTGGCGCTTTCTTATTTCAAGTATGATTATTTTAGTGTTCATGCTTCCCCAAATTAAAAAAACCAATGATTCTTATAAAAACATGTTTATAGCTTTTTTCACAGGTGTTTTTTTCTATGGTATTTCAACCTGGCTTTACTTTTTAGCCTCTTATTACATAGGTTCTGGATTGGCAATGGTTATCTTTTTTACCTATCCAGTATTGATTATGTTGCTCAATTATTTCCTTTATAATCAATCGATTCCCAAAGTTTATTATTTGGCTATTGCTGTTATTTTAATTGGTATGGCACTTATGGTCGATTTAAATGCGTTGTCTTTTAACCTATGGGGAATTTTACTCGGTGTTGCTTCCGCTTTTTTTTATGCATGCTACGTGATAGGAAGTGAAAAAAATGAACTTTCTCCCAATATGTCTACTTTTATGGTTTGTTTGGGGTGTATGACAACGAGTTTGGTTGTTTCGCTTTTTAGCCATTCGTTTGCAATCCCGTCTACTATGGATGTTTGGTATCATTTAATTGGAATTTCTGTTATTGCAACTGTAATTCCCATAGTATTGTTGTTATACAGCTTAAAATACATCAGCTCAGAAAAAGCCTCTATTTTATCCGTTTTGGAGCCGGTGTTTGTGGTAATTTTTGGAGTGTTACTTCTAGGGGAAGAGTTAAATCTGTGGGGGACTGTAGGTGTTGCATTGGTATTAACTGGCGCATTAATTACTTTGTTCAGCCATAAAATTAACTTTGGCCAAATAAAAATTCGCTTCATTCGTAGTGAAAATGCTGGATAGAGAGTCCCATATTGTTTTCAGGATGTCAGCAGGTGAAACGAAGCATCATGTAAGGATCGCAATTTTTGCCTACGTCCCGCACATAAGCCTTAGGGCGTAGGCATGTCGTGGTTATTGAGTATTTTTAATACCAACTTCCATTGCAACCACCGCAGCCCCCACAATCACTCGCACAAGTTCCGCAGCATGAATTACCATTAGAACAATTGCCTAGCAAGGCAGTTGAGCACACCAGGATTACAGCCAGTATTATTCTTTTCATTACCTTATCCTTATTATGGTATGTATATTAACTATACTCTACGTTTTTGAATTTAACCAATTTATATTCAAAGTATTAACTTTTTATCTTAAATAAACTATCCAATAAAATCCTGGAACTGGCTCTAGTTTTCAGCAATGTACAGCCATTGTAATTTCCATAAATTATAAATAAATATTTGATTTTGTGTAGTATTCAAATAAGTGACGAGAGATTGATGAGATAAGTAGCGATTATTGGCAATATAGCTTATCAAATCTTGAGAAACTCCGGCGGTGTCCCATTCACAGCCATTAATATAAAGTTGATATTCAGATGGTTCGTCTAGAGTCTGATAAGCAAAACGACATGATGCGTCTCGGGCGAGATTTGCTCCTGCTTTTATTTCTTTAATAAAACTTGATAAATCAATGGCTTCATGATCTTCTAAAGGTAAAGGTAGTTGAAGTTCTGCCTGTTGATCCAGGCGTGTTGCGAAACATCCAAACCATGATTTGATTGTTTTATCGTCGCTAATTAATTGCTGTAGTAGTTTTTGCGCACTTTGCCATGCTGGACGAATAATCTCAGAGGTATTGTGTGACTGTGACCAGTCAGGATCTTCATATAATGTTTTGAATGTTTCTTTTTCAGCTAAATATTCACTGAGACTATCTAACAATTCTTGTCCTTCATAACTCCGATAACCAAAAGAATAAGTCATGCATTCTTCTGAAAGTGAAATACCATAATGGCCTACATGTGGTGGAAGATATAACATATCTCCTTCTTCGAGAATGAAACGTTCTTCTACCTCAAATTGGTTCATGATACGAAGTTCGAGATCTTGAATGTAATTTTCATTATTACAGCCCCTTGTCGTAAGTGACCATTCACGCCGTCCTTGGGCTTGGTATAAAAAAACATCATAATTATCGTAATGAGGACCGACACTGCCATGGAGCACTGCATAACTAATCATGATGTCATCTATTCTCCATTGTGGAATGAAATCAAAATGATCCAGTAGGGCATAAACTTCTGGAATTAACCTATCAACCCCTTGAACGAGCAAAGTCCAATGAGTTGGGGGCAGGCTAGTAAAATCATTTTCGGAAAATGGTCCTCGTTTTAAATGCCAATAAGGTTTTTCATTAGGTGTTTCAAAGACTAGACGACTTTCAATATCCTCTTCAAGAGCAAGTCCAGCCAGCTCATCAGGAGATAATGGGGCGACAAAATCTGGCAAAGCATTGCGAATGACTAAAGGTTTTTTTTGCCAATACTCCCTAAGAAAGGTGTCTAAAGAAATATGCTGAAGGTTGATCATGTGTGGTTAATACTCCGTGATTATCATTTTTTAATCTGGGGACGCCGAAAGAAAGCTCCGTCATCACGCTACGCTCGGGATGACGGGGCTTTTAACTTGATTGAAGAATACGTTCCAATTCTCCTTTTGCTTGACGCGAAAAATTGATTAAGTCACTTTCTTTTTCAAAAAAATCAAAGGATTGGATTAGTGTTGTTTCATCATGTTTTCTAAATGCAGATGCTTTTTTTTGAATGTCCTCATGGGAGTAACCTAGAAACTTCATTACTTCTTTAGTCATAGATAAAGAGGAATCAAATAATTCGCGAATGAAATAATTTACATCCAGCCGATGCAGTTCATAGGCATGGCGACGATTACGTGCTCGAGCAAAAATTTTTAAGTGGGGGAAGTGTTGTTTGGCGAGCTTCACAATTTTTAGATTCGCATCGACATTTCCTACCGCGACTATGAGCAGTTTGGCATGTTCAGCCCCAGCACTTTTTAACATATCCAATCGACTGGCATCACCAAAATAGCCATTGTAACCAAATTTCCTGAGAAGCTCGATTTGTTCTGGATTTTTTTCCAATACGGTAATTTTGATGTTTTCCCCGTTGAGTAAGCGTCCAATAATTTGACCAAAACGCCCATAACCGGCAAGAATAATTCCATTTTGTTCATTGAAGGAGTCATACTCTCGCTCGGGTATAAGACTCATAAATTTAGGTATAACAAACCGATGATAGAGCAGCATTAAAAAGGGAGTGGCGAGCATGGATAATGCAACAACAAGGGTAAAAAAGGCTTCAATTTCCTGACTGATTACTTTGGTAGACCCCGCAAATTCAAAAAGTACGAAGGCAAATTCGCTTCCTTGGGATAAGGCAAAAGCAAAACCCATGCTTTGAAGTTTTGTTAAATCAAAGAGATTCCCCAAAAAATATAAAATAATCGCTTTGATGATAATTAAAGTTAACACAGCCACCACAATCATCATCGCTTTTTGAGAAAAAAGGGAGAAATTCATCCCCATTCCCACTGAGATGAAAAACAATCCAAGTAGAAGTCCTTTGAAGGGCTGAATGTCTGCATCCACTGCATGTTTGTATTGGGAGTTTGCTAATACAACCCCGGCAATAAATGCACCTAAAGCAGGGGATACACCTATAGATTCCATTAATAAGGTGACGCCAACGACCAAAGCAAGAGAAAACGCGGTGAATACCTCACGCAAATTGGTTTTGGCGATTATTAAGAACAAGTGTCTGGATAAATAGTGACCCACTAAAATGACTGCCCCTATGATTGCAGCAACCAGAATTGCGTGTAACCCTCTGGGAAGATGCATCATGAAGGAAACTTCATGAGGATTTATTTGAATGTTCTCATGCTGTGCGAGTAATGGAATGATGATTAATATAGGGATTACTGCGATATCTTGAAATAACAGTACTGCAAAAGAAGTTTCACCCTCTGCTGTTTTCAAAAGGTTTTTTTCTTGAAGCATTTGTAATACTAGAGCTGTTGATGAAAGCGACAAAGCCATACTTACTGCTACAGTTGCCTTCCAGTTAAAACCAAGCATTAATCCAATGGCAATTAAAACACACGTCGTTAAAACTACTTGTAAATTACCTAAACCTATAATGAGTTTGCGAAGTTTCCATAACATGGCAGGTTCTAATTCTAACCCGATGAGAAATAACATCATGATCACCCCAAACTCACCAAAATTCATGATTTGTTGTGAATTTCCAATCAATTTCAATCCAAAAGGGCCAATAAGAATTCCCACTATCAGATAACCCAGGACTGACCCCAGCTTAAAACGGCTGGCAATAGGAACCATAATGCTAGCGGCAGCAAGAAAGATAAAAATATTAAGCATTAAGTGACCATTCATAGTTTAACTCGATTTTCCATGACAATTTTTAAATTTTTTACCACTACCACAAGGGCAGGAGGCGTTACGGGGGACTTGGGGGGTCCGAATCTTTTTTAAACCGTGCTTATGTATTCCGTTGACATAGAACCAGCGGCCGTTTTCTTTATGGAACTCACTTGACTCGTGAATGATTTTCACTTGGTCGTGTTCTGAAAACCGCGCTGCAAATTCGACAAATCCTTTATCTGGACCTGACATGCTTGTTGTGATGACTTCTAAATTTATCCAGGTCACGTTTTTGGCCCATTGCTCGGCTTCCAATTCGTTAAAACCAATTAAGGCTTTGCCCTTCATGGTATTTTTAATGTACTCAATTTTACCCATAGTGTATGCAGTATAACGTGATCGCATCAATTGTTCCGGGGTTTCAGGCAATTGTTTTTTATCTAAATATAAACCGCAGCACAGCTCATATGTATTTTGTGATCCACAAGGGCAAAGTGACATGGTATGATCCAGAAAAGTAAAAATTGGATTTTGGGATTATATTCGATGTCGCATTAAATTTTTACTAAAAAATTCAATATAGTCCAGTTCGACAGATTATTTAGGATAAAAGAATGAATTCTTATTTATTCACACAAAATATAGAGCAAATTGATCAGCAAAACAGTATGAATCAATTGGAGGAGGGTAAAGTTTTATTTTTCCCGGAGTATTATTTCTCTCCTGTAGACCCTGCCTTACTATCAGAACATATTCTGGATGGTAGTCGTAAAAATGTCAGTTATGACATTCGTAGTAAAAAGTTGAATGCGTATAGCAAGGAAATGGGTAGTTTGGATACTAAGCTTCGGGAGATGATGCATGGTTATGCAGAATTTGCACATCAATTAATTCAAACGACGCTTCCTGCTTATGTGCCTCATTTGCAATGGGGAAGGACCAGTTTTAGACCGGCACAAATTCATGGGCGTATTTCCTCAAAACGAAAAGATGATACGCGTTTGCATGTTGATTCATTTTCAGCAAGTCCTGTCCATGGGTTGAGAATTTTGCGTGTGTTTTGCAATGTCAATCCCCATAATGTACCTAGAGTATGGAATGTGGGTGAGCCATTTGCTGATGTTCTTCATCGTTTTGCCCCAAGGATCGCTCCTTACAATAAAATGAAAGCAAAAATGTTGAAGCTGGTAAAAGCAACCAAAACTTTGCGTTCACCTTATGATCATTACATGTTGCATTTACATGATACGATGAAGTTGGATGATACTTATCAGGCAAATGTTGAAAAGGTGCAAATCGATTTTCCTGCTAAAAGTACCTGGATTGTTTTTACTGATCATGTATCGCATGCGGCATTAAGTGGCCAGCACTTGTTAGAACAAACTTTTTATCTCCCAGTCGATAAAATGGCAATGCCAGAACATTCGCCCTTAAATCATTTGAAGAAAATCAGACCGGAGGTGGGTTCTTATTTTTCATGAAGAATGGATGAATTGCTTGTGTATAATTGGTTGATTTGGACAAGAAAATTTTAAAGAAAGTGCAATTGACATAATTTCCATTATTTAAATTTTTTATTATGTTTTTTGTGTAATTAAATATCCGTGAGGCAATTGGTGATATTCTATTCTTAATACGCTATATGCCTCGTGGCGAATTAAATAAAGCGAAATAAGGTCTAACCTTCCCCCTAAAGTGGGGAAGGGAGAGTGGCGAACTTAAATTCAGATGCCTCTGAGAGTCACTCACGCAATCTAGGAATTTTACTTGGAAGATTAGAGACGACCTTTTAAAAACTTTTCAATTCCGCGTGATGTCAAGGGCTTACTGAAAAAAAATCCTTGCACTTCATCACAACGCTGTTTCTTTAAAAAATCAAGTTGTTTTTTGCTTTCTACTCCTTCAGCAATCACTTTGAAATTAAAGCTACGCGCCATAGAAATGATGGCTTCGATAATTACTTCATCACTACGTGAAGAGGCTATATTTTGGATAAAAGATTTGTCGATTTTTAGGAAATCAATGTGAAGTTGCTTGAGATAATTGATACTGGAATTTCCTGTTCCAAAATCATCTAAAGCAATTTGGATACCTATTTGCTTCAGTTGATTAAGTGTCTGCACAATATCCCTATGCGTTATGATCACATTTTCAGAAATTTCAAATTCCAAATAGTGAGGGTCAAGCAGATGTTCTTTTAAAATTTTTTCTACTACATAAATAAAATTAGGCTGTTGTAATTGACGAGTTGTAATATTTACAGCAACTTGAATGTAAGGTAATCCTTTTTTATGCCAGGACTTTATTTGTTGACAAACCTCACTGATAATCCATTCACCTATAGGTATAATTAAACCAGTTTCCTCTGCTAAGGGAATGAAATCTAAAGGTAATAACAATCCTTTTTCTGGATGATTCCAACGAATTAAAGATTCAACGGCTAATAGGTTTTCTTTACTATGAAGACTGAATTGTGGTTGGTATAATAAAAAAAACTCTTTATTTTTAATGGCATTGCGTAAATCTAATTCGAGTTTAAAACATTTATCAGAATACTCATGCAATTGAGAGGAGTAAAATGAATACTGATTTCCTCCGCGTTCTTTGGCTTGATACATTGCTAAATCAGAATTTTTTAACAAGTCACCAGGCGTATCTCCATCTTTAGGGTAGATACTTATACCTATAGCAGTAGTTATGACTAAATCCCGATTGGCTATTTTGAATGGCTCCCGCATTGAGTCTAAAATTTTATTGGCAATAACTCCAATATCCTCATTTTTAGCTATATGACAGGTCATGACGAATTCATCACCCCCAATTCGAGCCATAGTATCTTCTTTGCGAATTAAAGAAGACCAGCGTTGTGCAACTAAGCGTAATAATTGATCCCCCACTTCATGGGACAAGCTGTCATTAACTAATTTAAATCGATCCAAATCAAAATACAGAAGTGCAAATTGTTGTTTATGTTTTTTTGCATATTCAATACCGGTTTGTATTTTATCGATTAACAAGGCTCGGTTAGGTAATTGGGTTAATGGATCATGCAAGGCTTGATATTTAAGTTGTTTTTCAAGATTTGCCTGTTCCGTGATGTCGCGAAAGCTCCAAACCCGTCCGATGGTATTTTCATTCAAACGGTGAGGAAGCGTATAGCATTCCAATATTTTACCATTCTTAAAAGTGACAATCTCTCTAGTGATTTCATCAATATTTTTCCTGAGACGATTAATATCAGCTAAATATTCCCTAGGTTTAATGAGCTGGTTGAGCATATAATACAAAATAATATTTCCATTATCTGTCTCTAGCATGGATTGTGGGATATTCCACATCGAGACAAATTTCGAATTACAATCAATAATTTTGTTATTCAAATCGACAACTAAAATTCCATCAGCAGATGACTCAAAGGTAGATCTTAAGAGTGACAATGATTGTTGTAAGGATTCTGTGCGTTCCTCAACAGTTTTTTGCAATATTTTCTCATGATGTTTGGAATCATTGGCCAAAATCCATTTTCTCGTTAACGCACAGGCAAGTTGTCTTACAGCTACCACATCGAAAGGTTTTTTCAGAATCAGATAATTATCTCCTATTCCTAATTCTCTTACGGTTTCTTCCTAGCTGTAATCAGAGTATGCGGTACAAATTACTACTTGAATATCCGGATCAATCTTCCACATGTGTTTGATGGTTTCAATACCATCCCATCCTGGTGGCATTCTTATATCTACAAAGGCCAAAGCATAATGTATTCCTTTTTCCAGATCTTCCCGAATCTTATTAATCGCTTCCTGGCCCTGGCAAGCTGATGTAAAAATAAATTTAGGTAAAAAGCATTCAATTTCAGGATCATAAGGATCATCTATAGAGGCCTTATCATCAAATAATTGTTTGTCTAAATGATTCAATTCCGACTTCGTATTTGATGCAGTTAAAACTTTAATAAAATCCTGATGTATCGATGGGTTATCATCAATAATCATAATTTGTAATGGGATATTACTCATCAGGGCCTCCCTGTCTATAGGAGCTGGGGACAATAGGTAAGGTCAATGTAAATCGAGCTCCATATCCTTCTCCTTTGCTTTCAGCTAAAAGTGAACCACCCATTGCTCGAGCTGATAACGCAGAGCTGTGTAAGCCAAAACCATGACCATTTATTTTTGTTGTAAATCCAAAAGCAAAGATACGTTGCAAATTTTCTGTATTAATGCCAACTCCATTATCTTCGACAAGGATTTGCATTAACTTGTTTCCAGTTTTTTGAATCGTTAATTTGATTTCTTTAATCGGCGAAGAGTTATTTTCTAAAAGTGAGTCTTTGGCATTTTGAATTAGATTGACCAATATTTGCAGTAGCTTTGACTTATCCACAGTAATCAAAGGAGCAGGTTTAAATTCTTTAATAATCATGATGTTAGCATTTTTTGAGGAGTTCATCGTAATGTTTACTGCTGTTTCGAGTAATTCAGGAAGGTAGACTTGTTCATTCATACTTGATAAACCGCTAATTGATTGTTGAGTATCTACTATTTGACTAATATGCCGTAAGTCATTCTGCAGATTATCTACTTCAATATTATTTTTCTCATTTTCTTCTATGATAATTTTGGCAAGTGCTAACAGGTATTGCGGAATGATCCTCCCTTTGGGATCATGGGATAAAAAATCTACCAGATCGAGCGGATGTTGCTCCATCATCTCCATAATTTTTAATAACTTTTTATGATAATCCAGATTGAAGCTGTTTTTTAAAAGGGCAATTGAAACATTAGAGCTATTCAAAATATTGCCAATGTTGTGCAAAATTGTGGTTGCCACTTCGGCCATCCCAGCACGACGAGCTGCAGATGATATTTGTTGATTTAATTCTTTAATTTTTTCTTCAGAAATTTTACTTTTATGAATATCGATAACGATGCCAGCAAGTTGTTTTTCTCCTTCCTGGCATTGACCAATTATTCGATACCAATGGTAATTCCCATCAGGGTTTCTTACACGTACTTCGCATTCATAATCTATTTTATCTTTAAGTGCACTTTCTACTTTTTGAGTCAACTCAAAACGATCCTGTTCATGGACTAGTTCGATAAATTCAGCAAAGGAAGGAGCTTTATTATTCGGACTTAAATGGAATAGATTGAATAATTCATTGGACCAGATTGCGCGGTCGATAGCTCCGTCATAAGACCAATATCCTAAGCCAGCAATATGTTGGGCAAATTCAAGTTTTTCATTCAAGCTCATCATTTCGCGGGATGAAATTCTCATGGAACGTTCGTGCAAATAACGTTCCTGATCTGCTTCCATATAGGTGTTATTGATGCGTTGAATAAAAGTCTTCCACTGCTCATCAGTTTCTGGCTTCTTATCTTGAGCGATCTTTGAGTGCTCTAACTGTCGTTTTAATAATTTATGAATTTCCATATCACTCTTTTTTTAATTTTTATGTTTCGTAAATCGTTGTAATCGTCATCGTTTGGTTATGCAATTCGCAATTTCCAACAGAAAACGGTGATAATTCCCCATATGAATAAAAGCCAATCTGAGTTGAACCTTCAGGTAAAGCCGACATCGTTGATTCGATTTCTTCTTCTGTTCGTTCCCCTAAAAGAAGTCGTCTTCCAACACAGCTGATGTCAATAGCTAAAACAGGACCTAATTCTTTTAAGTTGTCGTTGAGCATTAATTGATTGGCTAGAAGTCCAGCTTCATTAGCACTATCGATTAATCGGTCAAAATTGGCCCTCATCAATTGTGCATGCCATCCTGTTGGAATATCTCCTGCAAATACCAATGATTGTTCTTTCTCATCAATTGCCAGGATTGTACGAACCAATTGGGTGTCATTGTGGGCTTCAGGATTATTGATTGCTAAAGGATAAAGCAACCCTGAAGAGGGCAGTTCAGAAGCCTTTTCACCTAAATATTCTTTATAAAGTTGCAAAGCAGGTTGATAATCTAACTCATATAAGACATTAGCTTCTGAACGAGTAACTCGGCGAACAGGACCAAAAATATCCCATCCTCCCTTAGAGGCGTGTCCAACATGAACATCGGAACCATAAAATCCTACGGCTACGACATAATGATCAAGAATTTTATCATTTAAAATGGTCCATGTTTTTTTGAAGTTGCTGCCATCACCTGCTAATCCACCGGTAATAATGAGTTTATGAGTGCCATTTGCCGTATTCAAACCTTCTACTAATTCAGAACCATTTACATTAAGTCCATCAGACAAGATAAAGATGCTGTGCAGATCATCTGCTTTTAATTGTTCTGCTATTAATTTACCCGTATTTTTTGAATCTTTACTGTGATTTACCTCGGCTTTTGCAATTTTTAATGCTGTTTTGGTAAATTTGACTACAGCAACGGTAATACTGTGGTCAAAAAGATCATCACCATAAATTTCGCCGGCTGTGGAGCAACCTATGACTTTTGATTTGCAATAAAAATTAGCTAATTGAATAATCGGTTCTTGAAAATCAATGAACTCTGGTGCTGCAAAAATAAGCACCAATGTGTTTTCTGAGTCTAGATCGGGAAACTCTTCCAAGTTCCATCCTTTATTCTTGAGGAATTGAAAGGTTTTTATTTCCATATTCTCTCCTGAGCGAAATAATCATGGGCAATAAAAAAATCTTTTTTATTAGTATAGTGTCAATTTTAGTTTTTTTCTTAAACAACAGGACGTATCTTAGGACACAAAGGAGCGTGACCTGTTTTTATTAGATTTTTTTGCTACCCTCATGAAAATTCGTTATGATGACCTTCTTCATTTTCGCTCAAGGAAACTGGTTTTTATGGAAGAAAAAAAATCACCTACGAAGCATAATCAAATGGTGATTTCTAGACGTTGGCAAGAACGTGTTTCAGCAGAGAATTTCTTAGGGCTAGTCATCCTTTGCATTACTTTGGTTGCAGCATTATGGCTTTATATCGCCACTAAAAAATCAAAAAATACGGCTCCCAAACCTATTCCTGTTGTTGCTGGAATTTCTTCCATTCGTGATGTACCCATTTATGCTCCAGCACTGGGTACGGTAACGCCGGTTTATACTGTTACAGTGCAAACCCAAATCAATGGGTTATTAATGAAAGTCCTTTTTAAAGAAGGGCAGTTGGTAAAAAAAGGGGAGCTACTTGCCCAAATTGATCAACGTCCTTATGAGGCATTGCTTACTCAATATGAAGGGGATCTCAAGCGGGATTCAGCGCTATTAGCCAATGCCCGAATTGACTTAAAACGTTATCAAAAATTATGGAAAGAAGACTCTATTTCCCAACAAACCTTAGCGACCCAGCAATCACTTGTAGAGCAATATGAGGGTAATGTTAAAACTGATTTAGGCTTGATTCAGAGTACTAAAATCAATCTTATCTATTGTAATATTACTTCCCCAACAGATGGGCGAATCGGTTTGCGCTTGGTTGACCCTGGTAATTTTGTGCAAACTTCAAATACCCAAGGTATTGCAGTGATCACGACACATAATCCCATTACCGTAATTTTCCCTGTTGCTGAAGATTATGTGCCACAAATTGCACCCCAGGCCTATGCTGGAAAGGAGATGCAAGTGAAAGTTTATGATCGGCAACAGAAGAACTTACTAGGAATAGGGAAATTGTTGGCTTTGGATAACCAAATCAGCACAAATACTGGAACAGTAAGGCTAAGAGCGATTTTTAATAATGAAAAAAATAAATTATTTCCGAACCAATTTGTTAATGTAAAAATTTTAATTGAAACCTTGAAACAAGCGACCGTTGTGCCCACGGCGGCAATACAACACGCAACCACAAAAGATTTTATTTATGTGATTCATGCAAATAATACAGTGACCGCACAAACTGTGGTTATGGGGCCCACAAGTGGTGATTATACTGTAATCAAAAGCGGTGTGCTGCCAGGCCAAAAAGTAGTCGTCAATGGTGCCGATAAATTAATGGATGGTTCGGCGGTATTTGTCCAAAATCAGCATTCCAGCAAGCCAGTTCAAAAAGCGGCTAATAAACCTCTTTCTAAATTCGCTTCGGAAAGACCACTAGGAGGAGCAAAACACATAACCGGAATGTATACATTAGTACATGAGGATTCGAGTACTGTATCGAAGACGCAGTGGTCCTCTGCAATAGAGATTCGAAAGAGGCCTAATGAATCCATAACGCGCAATATCACATGAGTATTTCAGGCCCATTTATTGCAAGAGCTATAGCCACCTCGTTGTTAATGTTCGCTATTTTTTTGAGCGGAGTCCTTTCTTATAAATTGTTGCCTGTTTCGGCCTTGCCTGAAGTGGAATATCCCACCATTCAAGTATCTACTTTTTATCCAGGGGCCAGCCCATACGTGATGAGCACCACGGTTACTGCACCACTTGAGCGACAATTTGGACAAATGCCAGGCTTGGATCAAATGACCTCAAATAGTTCATATGGTTCATCGATTATCACATTACAGTTTAAACTCGATATCTCACTGGATGTTGCCGAACAAGAAGTCCAACAATCAATCAATGCAGCGAGTAGTTATTTACCTGCTGATTTACCAAATCCCCCCGTATATAGCAAAGTAAACCCTGCAGATACACCAATTCTTACTTTAGCATTGACTTCAAAAACAATCCCTTTAACACATGTTGAAGATTATGCTGAGACTCGTTTGGTTCCAAAAATATCTCAATTAACCGGTGTGGGATTAGTGAGTTTGGGCGGAGGGCATCGGCCTGCGGTACGTATTCAAGCTAACCCTAATGCATTATCTGCTTATGGATTAACTCTGGAAGATCTGCGCGCTATTGTTATGGCTTCAAATGTGAATACAGCAAAAGGGAGTTTTTCTGGTCCTCGTTTGGCATATACAATTAATTCAAATGATCAATTGTTGTCTGCAGAAGCGTACCGTCCTCTAATTGTGTCTTATCAAAACGGTGCTCCAGTCCGTTTATCTGATATAGCTCATGTCATCGATGGCGCGGAGAATACCATGCAGGAAGCCTGGATGAACAATGAGCCTGCGATTATTGTAAACGTTCAAAGGCAACCTGGGGCCAATGTGATTGAAGTGGCTCAACGGGTTAAACATCTATTGAGTCGAATGCAATCCGCAATTCCTGCGGGAATGGAAATTAAGGTACTTACTGACCGTACTGTTAGCATTCAGGCATCAGTAAAAAATGTGCAATTCGAATTACTTTTGTCTGTAGCGTTAGTGGTTATGGTAATTTTCCTTTTCCTACGAAAATTACCTGCAACGATTATTCCCAGTATCTCAGTACCTCTGGCACTCGTAGGTACGCTGGGTCTAATGTACTTACTGGGATTTAGTCTTAACAATCTGACTTTAATGGGATTGACTATAGCAGCAGGTTTTGTGGTCGATGATGCAATTGTGATGATCGAAAACATTATGCGCTACATTGAGCTTGGTGAAAAACCATTGGCCGCTGCGCATAAAGGAGCAGAACAAATTGGTTTTACTATTATTTCTTTGTCCATATCCCTTATTGCAGTCCTCATTCCTTTATTGTTTATGGGGGATGTAGTAGGTCGATTATTTCGAGAATTTGCTCTGACTTTAACGATAACGATTGCTATTTCTGCGTTCGTTTCTTTAACCTTGACTCCTATGTTGTGTTCGCGCATTTTAAAGCCAGAAAGTGAAAGCAAAACTAATGACTTACAAAAATTTCTCGAAAAAAAATTAAACTATATTATTGAAAAATACAAAGTTTCTTTGCGTTGGGTTTTATCACGCCCGCTACTTATTTTACTGATTTTCTTTGTTACCGTACTCATCACTGGGATTTTGTTATTTCTTATTCCTAAAGGTTTTTTTCCTATTCAAGATACTGGAGTGGTTCAAGGGATTTCCGTTGCAGCCGACTCAGTCTCATTTCAAGAAATGGCTCATCGACAGAAAGCTTTAGCAAAAGCGGTACTTTCTGATCCTGCTGTAGAAAGTTTGTCTTCATTTATTGGAATTGATGGGACCAATATTACTTTAAATAGTGGACGTATTCTTATTAATCTTAAACCTTTTGATGAACGACCCGGCGTGGCTGATGTAATCAGGCGATTGCAATCCAAGGTTAGAAATGTGGTTGGTGCAACATTGTACATGCAGCCAGTTCAGGATTTAACCATAGATACGTTAACAAGTCGCACTGAATTTCAATACAGTGTGAATGGACCTGACCTTGACGAAGTGACCCAATGGTCAAAATTAATCTTGCAACGCATGCAAAAGTTACCTACGTTGAAAGATGTCAACTCGGATCAACAAAATCTGGGTTTGGTCACCGAATTGAATGTTGATCGTGATACGGCATATCGGCTTGGAATCAGCATGCAAATGATTGATGATACCCTTTATGATTCCTTTGGCCAGCGGCAAATATCGATTATGTTTACCCAACGAAACCAATATCGAGTCGTTTTGGAGGTTTTGCCTGAGTTACAAAAGGAACCCGTTGCCTTTGATAATATTTATATCAATTCCACAGTCCATAATTCTTCTCCCAGTACTTCTTCAATAACGAACGCCTCAAGTCCAGGGATAAATTATCCGACGGTTAATTCATTAGGAGCGCTTATTACCCCAGGCTCGGTATCCTCATCTATAACTACATCCAGCGGCTCAGTTCCCATTAAGACTATTGCCAGTGTGAAACAAACTGTAGGACCATTAGTCATTGCACATAAGGACCAATTTCCATCAGCTACACTTTCTTTCAATCTCTCTAAGAATGGTTCATTAGGGGAGGCTGTAAAACAAATCGATGAGATGAGGAAAAATCTGAATTTACCTCTGAGTATTACTGCTGATTTTCAAGGTACAGCAAAAAGCTTTCAAAATGCGCTTGCGAATGAAGGATGGTTGATTGTTGCTGCAGTTGTCGTCGTGTACATTGTTTTGGGAGTGCTTTATGAAAGCTATATCCATCCCTTAACTATTTTATCTACATTACCCTCAGCTACAATGGGTGCTTTGCTAGCATTATATCTCACGAATAATGAGTTCAGTATTATTGCTTTAATTGCCATTATTTTATTAATCGGCATTGTATTAAAAAATGCCATTATGATGATTGACTTTGCTCTTGAACAAGAGCGTGACTACAAAAGAAAACCTCTAGATGCAATTTATGAGGCTGCGCTATTACGTTTTAGACCAATTTTGATGACGACTATGGCTTCAATGCTTGGCGCAATCCCTTTAGCCCTTAGTAATGGCATCGGCGGCGAGTTACGACGCCCATTAGGAATTGCAATTATTGGTGGTCTCATGGTTAGCCAGTTAGTTACTTTGTACACCACTCCAATTATCTATCTGACATTTGATCGGATATCACGCAAAGTAATGAGTTATCGCAGTAACACGAATAAAGTGAGGGGAGAAGCATGAATTTATCCTCATTATTTATTCATAAACCCATAGGAACAATATTACTTGCCTTTGGACTGAGTTTTGCGGGTATCCTCGCATTTAATTTTTTACCCGTGGCTCCTTTACCACAAATTGATTTTCCCACAATTACAGTCCAAGCTCAGTTACCGGGCGGAAGTCCGGAGGTCATGGCCACTTCAGTAGCCGCTCCTTTAGAACGTCAGATTGGACTCATTGCAGGAATTACTCAACTTACTTCATCGAGTACCTTGGGACAATCGATGATAACAGTTCAATTTGATTTATCTCGTAACATTGATGGGGCTGCGCGGGATATACAGGCAGCTATTAACGCCTCTTTAAGCCAATTACCAACGAATTTGACGAATAACCCAACCTATCGCAAGGTAAATCCTGCTGATGCGCCGATTATGATTATTGCCTTGACCTCAGATAAAAAAAGCCCAGGCCAATTGTATGATGTAGCATCTACTTTTTTACAACAAAAAATTTTGCGAAGTGAAGGGGTAGGGCAAGTGAACGTCGGTGGAAGCTCTTTGCCCGCTGTACGGGTTGAAATCAATCCGACCGCATTAAACAGTTATGGAATAGGATTGACGCAACTTGCCAATGCAATTGCTGCTGCTAATTTAAACCAAGCAAAAGGTCAATTGATCCGTGAGGATTTAGCCTCAACAATTAAAAGCAATGATCAAATACTCAGAGCTTCCGGATACGCTCCCCTTATTATTAGTTATTATAACAATCAACCTGTGCGGCTTTCTGATGTAGCTGAGGTTATTGATTCAGTCGCTGATGTTCATAATGCGGGTATCGCTAATGGAAAACCTGCTGTTTTGCTGGTTTTGTTTAAAGAGCCAGGCGCCAATATAATCAAAACGGTTGACAGCATAAAAGCAATGTTGCCACAACTTGAAGCGTCAATTCCCAGTGACATTAAATTAAATATTTTAATGGATAGAACAACAACAATTCGAACCTCATTGCATGATGTGGAAATTACCTTGCTTATTGCAATGTGTTTGGTAATTTTTGTTACTTATTTCTTTCTTGGCAGCATACGTGCCATGATGATTCCTGGAGTTGCTGTACCCCTGTCTTTGCTTGGTACCTTCGCGGTTATGAAATTATTAAACTACAGTCTTGATAATTTATCACTGATGGCATTAACCATTTCAACTGGCTTTGTAGTGGATGATGCGGTTGTTGTACTTGAAAATATTTCTCGTCATATTGGCATGGGTAAAAAGCCATTTCAGGCGGCTTTAGATGGCTCTAAAGAAATTGGTTTTACTGTATTATCAATCAGTATTTCCTTAGTTGCGGTTTTTATTCCCATTCTGCTTATGGGGGGAATAGTTGGACGCCTATTCCGTGAGTTTGTGGTTACGCTTTCACTGGCAATCATTATCTCTATGGCTGTTTCATTAACTTTGACCCCGATGATGTGCTCACGAATGCTTGATTCTGATGAGGGTGCAAAGGATCACTTTTTTATACGTTTTAATGAATATATCAGAATGCGTTATGCACGGGGTCTGCGTTGGGCATTATACCACCCCATATTCATGATAGTGATCACTTTGGGTACTATTTTACTGACTGCTTATTTATTTATTATCATTCCCAAAGGTTTTTTCCCCCAACAAAATACAGGCAGAATTGTGGGTTCATTGCAGGCTGATCAAAATATTTCATTTGATGCAATGAAAAAAAAATTAATTCAATTTGTTTCTGAAATTCGTAAAGATCCTGCAGTAGAAAATGTAGCTGCTTTTATAGGGAGCGGCCCAGGGAATAATACGGCAAATACTGGGTCTGTATTTATTATGATGAAGTCATCTGTACTCAGTAAAGAGACTACAGATGAGTTGAAGGACAGGTTACGAGCCAAGTTATCTCAAATTTCTGGGGCAACACTCTATATGCAAGCGGCACAAGATTTGACTCTAGGGGGGAGACAAAGTGCGGCACAATTTCAATACACAGTGTCGGCTGATAATTTAAAGGATCTTGCGACTTGGACACCGCAAATTATGGAAAACTTGTCAAAACTACATGGGATTGTTGACCTGAATAATGATCAGCTAAATCATGGGCTGCAAATATATGTAAATGTAGATCATGATGCCGCATCTCGTTTTGGTCTCACACCGGAGCAAATTGATAACGTCTTATATAATGCTTTTGGGCAAAGTCAAATCTCTGTGATGTATATGCCAATGAACCAATATTACGTAGTAATGAATGTGGCGGAAAAATATTGGCAATATCCAAAAGTGTTGGAGGAAATTTATGTTATTTCCCCTGATGGTAATAAAGTCCCTTTATCTGCTTTTGCGCGTTTCGAACAAGGAGCAACTTTATTATCTGTCAACCATCAAGGTCAGGCTCCAGCCGCAACATTTTCGTTTAATTTAGCTCCAGGTACCTCTTTGGGCGGAGCGGTGCATAAAGTGACGCAAATCATTAATAGAATGAACTTACCACCAACGATGCGTGGTGCATTTCAAGGAACAGCCCAAGCATTTCAGGAATCTTTTGCTAATGAAAAATTTTTGATTATGAGTGCTATTCTTGCCGTTTATATTGTGTTGGGAATGCTTTATGAAAGTTTGATTCATCCGATTACTATTTTATCTACCTTACCCTCAGCGGGTGTTGGTGCATTACTCGCTTTAATGTTGTTCCATTCAGACTTAAGTATTATTGCTCTTATTGGGATGATCCTTCTAATTGGTATAGTGAAAAAAAATGCCATTATGATGATAGATTTTGCTTTAGAGGCGGAGCGCACGGAAAATAAATCACCGCGCGAAGCGATTTATGAAGCAGCATTATTACGTTTTCGTCCAATTATGATGACTACTATGGCGGCTATATTAGGCGCTATGCCTCTGGTCATCGGCTTTGGTGTGGGTTCTGAATTACGTCGACCACTTGGAATCGCGATTGTTGGTGGCTTAATCGTAAGTCAGCTATTAACACTGTACACTACGCCGGTCATTTATTTGGCAATGGATACTGCAGGATTACGTGTGCGTCATTTTATAAAACGATTTAAGTTACGAGGTGCCTATGGCCACTCATAAGCGATCAAAATCCCCACAATCTTTTAGGAAATTCAAGTTTTTTTTATTTTTAGCGCTGTCTTCTTGCATATTTTCTTCTTGTGTGGTTGGTCCTAATTATGTACCTCCAAAACTTGTAGTGCCGCCACATTTTAAAGAAGCCAAAGGCAAAACAGAAATTGGTACTAAGCGTAAAAATTGGAAACCTATTCAGCCTCAGGATGATAGGGATCGAGGCGAATGGTGGAAGGTTTTTAATGATCCAGTATTGAATGATCTGGAGAATCAGTTGTATCACTACAACCAAAGTATTGTAAATGCCGAGGCAAACTTCCGACAGTCACTTGCTATTGTTGACCAGGCTCGAGCGAGTTTGTATCCCACGGTAGTTGGTGCCTTTAGCTTATTTGAACAACGTCAAGCTGGAGGGTCCACATCCATTATCACAACCTCTGGAACTACAGGAACGGCAACGACGAATATTGTACCTGCAGCAAAAACCACAACAATTTATACCGCTTTTTTGAATGCAACTTGGGAGCCCGATCTTTGGGGACTTGTGCGTCGAACCATAGAGGCCGATCTTTCTTTAGCAGAATCTAATGAAGCATTGATCGGGGTGACGCGTTTATCCGCTCAAGGTGCTTTAGCACAATATTATTTTGAATTACGTACACTGGATAAGGTGCAAAAGTATTTAGATGATACGGTGATTGCTTATAGAAAGCTTTTACAATTTACAAAAAATCAATACAAATCGGGGGTTGTATCACGTGCCAATGTGGTTCAAGCGCAAATCCAGCTTGAATCGGCTCAAGCATCAGCGATTAATAACGGTATTTTACGCGGTCAATACGAACATGCAATTGCTGTATTGATGGGACGTCCACCTGCTTATTTTTCACTAAAACCTGTGATGATTAAATTAAAACCCCCACCAATTCCCTTGCAAGTCCCTAGCGTTTGGCTGGAACGAAGGCCTGATATTGCACAAGCCGAGCGCTTGGTGCAACAAGCCAGTGCGTTGATTGGAGTCGCCGTTGCTGCCTATTTTCCTAATCTAACTCTGACTGGAACCATTAGTGCTGCCGGGCACAGCTTTCATCAACTGATTCACAAACCTGCAATCAGTTGGTCTACTGGTTTTCAATTAGCAGAAACCATTATTGATGGAGGCTATCGTTCCGCGGGAGTGAGGGCGGCAAAAGCACAATACATGGCTCAGCTTGCCAATTACCGTCAGGTAGTGCTCTCTGCTTTTCAAAGCGTGGAGGATAATTTGATTTCTTTACGTCTTTTGGAACAACAAAGTCTAGTTCAAGATAAAGAAGCAGCCGATGCGCTCTTAGCACTCAAAATTGTTAAAAATCAATATGAGGCAGGAACGGTTACTTATGCTAATGTCCTTACTGCTCAGATCAGTGCTCTGGCAGCAGAACAGGCAGCAACCCAAGTAGATGGCCTGCAAATGGTTTCTGCTGTGGGTTTGGTCAAGGCTCTAGGAGGAGGTTGGGTCGCGAGTGTCATATCTCCCCCTAAAAAACTAAAAACCTAAGTGGGCCCTATTTCTAGGAATTGACTTTGGAAGCGTCATCTTGAAACGGGTTTTCCTTTTGAATTTGTTCAAACATTTTTCTTGTGGATGTTTTAAAAAACGCAAATCTTCGAGGCCTATCAATAATCGTTGCATTGGCGCCTTCAGATATATAACGCTGAATATCACCCAATAAGTCGTTGATGCTCTGTTTTCCCTGTGTCAATTTATTGTACTGTTCTTGATAGAGGGTTTTGATTAAATCAAATTTTTCATGACTGCTATCCATGTTTTTACCCGATGCCGATTTGGCAATTTTATCCATTCTCGCGTACATTTTTTTTAAAATGTCCCATTGTGCTTTATCTTCAGGATTTTGGTGTACTGGCAAAGGAGGGGGATATATAAATAGTTTCTCTTTGATCTTACCGTCACATAATTTTGCTTTAAAGGGAAGAGAAGTGAAAAAAAGGGACGAAACATTAGGTAATGAGTCAACTCCCATCGTGGTTTGAGTGATATACTTTGCAGTAGTTCTACAATTGGTATCCAAGGAAATTCCCTGCTTGATTTTATCTGGATCATAACCACTATCATTCGCCTGATCTGATCTCGGCTCACTTAAGGTTTCGATTTTTTTATCGTAATTTAACCAGGTAAAATGTACTTGTTCTCCAGACTCTTGTACTGCTTCAATCCATGTCGAGGGTACAGCAAAGATCGCGGCATTCGATCTCTGATTTTTTTTCATTTTTGCTAAGAACTGGATTAGATTGGCATATTGATTTATTGAAATAGTAAAGGCTTGCATCTCGATAAGGCTTTCACTCTTTTTTGGCATATATTCTGTCGATAACGAGGTTCCAAAAAAGCCCTTACGTCCAAAAGTTGCAAGTACAAGTTGTTCTTGTGTTTCAGAATCCTTAACACCAACAATCATATAGGAGTGATCTTTATATTTGCAAACCGCCATGAACAATTCTGGTTTATTGCAAGTAAAACTACCTTGATTGTATGTATAGGTCATCTTACACCAAAAACATATATATATATTAAATTAATAATAACACAAAATGGTTTGTAAATTAACAAAAAGGTTTAAATTAATCCTTGCAAGACTCGATGATTGAGCTTGAAGTATCATCATCTTTTTTGAACGATTGATTGCATTTTTAAAAGCATATTGTTTCGATATGGATGTCATTCTTGCGCAAGCGGGAATGGCGTGAGTTTAAAAAAGTCAAGGGTGGCCTAATGATTGCTAATTGACTGTGGAATGAATTTCAATTCAGTATTTGGCTTAAATTTTTTATATTAATAAATTGACATCAACAAATCATCTCTTTAGCATGGGCAAAAACTAAACGCAATGAGGGATGTATGTTAGGATTGATAAGTTTAGATGAGATTAGCTATGTACTTAATGATCGGGATGATCCCAATCATTTATTGTCAGGTGAAGCAAAAAGATTTATTGAGATTTATAAAAAGCGTCCAGGCTTTTTTATGCCTTATCAAGATGGTAAAGAATATGTTGGCGGTTTAA
Source organism: Legionella cherrii (assembly GCF_900635815.1). Taxonomy (NCBI): domain Bacteria; kingdom Pseudomonadati; phylum Pseudomonadota; class Gammaproteobacteria; order Legionellales; family Legionellaceae; genus Legionella; species Legionella cherrii. Next base: position 2,950,601 of record NZ_LR134173.1, on the reverse strand, counting down.
TCGCGCCGGTTATTTATCCGTTAGGATTTGCGGCTTTAGGTTTACTTGGAATTATAGCCGGCGTGGTTTTGCCGTTTGCAACCCTGGGAAGTTGGTTTGTTGGCATAGGAGCTGGATTATTGGGTTATGCCCCATTACACAATGATGCACTTAATGCTGCCAGCCAATTCTTATCTTTTACCGGTTACGCGCTTGCAAACGCAGCAGCATGTCTTTTATTGGCGGTTTTAAGTATTCCATGTTCTTTAATTACCTTGGCTACTCGTAGTCTCGCTACCGTCGGTGCTGATGTGCTTGAATGCATGAATGAGGCACCTACTACTGAAATCCAGACTAGTATGCTTATTTAAGATAAAAAAATTGCCTCTTCTGTATTGAGGGCATTGTTCCATAGCTTGGAAGAATAAGATAACTGTTAACTGAATATGTGTCATTCCTGCGAAGAAATTCACAAAAGTGGCCTTGTGCCCAACTTACGGATCAATTTCCACCTTCTTGAGAATGACCTTTAATTTTTCAACAAAGCCCACTTTAGAAGAAGGGCGGGGAGGAGGATATTGATGCTTTATTTACTCGGTGAAAAAGAACTCTATTACATTTTTGATGGACAAACCATTAAAGAGATCAAAAATAGATCGGTTGAAACGTACAGAAAGCGCCCTGGTTTTTTTACTCCCTATGAAAATGTTTGTGAGTTCGGCGGCGAATTAATTGCCCCAGGTTTTTATCCATTTTGTGGCCTTGTCCTTGCTGGGTTTTCTGCATTTGCCTTTATGGCTGCGGCTGTTGCTTGCATCGGGACATACCTTATTGCTGCTGGCGCTGACTTATTTGGTGCTACAAAGCTCCGAAACAATGTACTTGAATTAGCCGGATTCGCACTCTATTTTACCGGAGTAGCTCTCTTAACATCTGCTGTGGGTGCTTTACTGGCTATTATAAGTTTTCCTCACAGTTTAGTCTCTATAGCTACTCGATCAATGAGTACATTAATTGCTGTAAGTTCAGAAACTTCTGGTGCAACAGAATCAGTGTCAGAGATGATCGCCGTTGAGATGAACACAGATGAGGAGTGTATGAGGGGATATTGTCTTGCTTAACTAAGCCCTTTTTTTCGGATGGTCTTCTTCTCGTTGTAAATAATGCTCTATCATTTTTAATTCCATTTTAAGGCGAGTAATTTTTTCATTTAATTTACTTTCGAGTTCGTGGCAGTTTTTAAGATCTAGAGTCATCGCTTCTTTTTTTTCTTGCTGCTGCATGACGAAATTAAGCCAATTGATTTCAATTTCCGGATTCATAGTGAGCGATTTAGGGACAGTTTGATCGAGTTGCTCTTCAAGATTTTGAATTTGATGTTCGAGCTCTTGCTTTTGGTGTTGCACTGCATGTAAATGCAAATCAAGATCATTGAATTGTTTGTTTAATTTGTTTATTAGGCTAACAAGTGACTTATTCATTGTAAGGTTGGAGTTCATTTTCAATTCGTGTATCCGTTCTAAGGTTCGATTTTAGAGCTTAATATTTCCACAAAGTTAATATTTAAAGCGCTGATTAAATCAAACTCATACAATTAAAACAACCCTACCTAAGAAAATTGAAGAAAAATCTTCTCTAAGTGATTGATATCAAATTATTTTGAGTTAAATGATTTTGAATTCAAAATGTGATTAATATGATTGTTAATTGTTCATTTAAGTTGTTAGAATACACACAAAATTGCCTGCTCAAAGGGATACCTAATGAAAGAAATCACCTTAACCGCCATCTTTGAAGGAACTATCTACGACATTGAAAAACCTCATACCCATTTGCATCGGGTTTTGATGCAGGATTGTAAGGGAGAACGTATCCGCTCAGCCAAAGAGGTTAATCAAGATAAAGATGCTACTCATTATAAAATGGGTTTTTAATGGTTGTGGTATTGATTATGGTTACAAAGGGGTTTTATTTGGTGTGGGATTGGAGGAGCAAAGTGATCAAGTTGTCGAAGTGGTCAAAAAGCTCATTCGAGACGGGTATAAAGTAAAGTTAAACTGCATTGGCTTAAGTCGAGGTGGAATTGCAGCGATTTTGGCAACCCTCAAATTATCCCAAATTGACCGCTTTCATCTGGAAACGAATTTACTTCTTTTGGATCCTGTACCAGGTAATTTATTTTACACTGCTTTTTTGGATGTTTTTAACTATTCATTGGCTAATCGTGCGGTTGATTTATCTGGCTCTAAAAATTTAAATTATGTTGAAACACTTTATCCCTATCTTGAGGTAGGTCAAGATACTGGCGAATTTATGGATCAAGTTCTTGCTAAATTCCATATACCCATAAGGCCTACTTATCCCAAACATTGTGAAGTGAGAGAAGAGGTTATTTTAGGTGCTCATTTAAGGGCTTTCCAGGATCTTCAAAAAGACAATGATGCGAAACATTTGATTTATGGGGTTGATGTAATTCCTGTAATCAGGAAACTCAGTAAAGCAATTATGTACCAATTCTTGGGTCGAGTGGGCAGCTTGGCAAAGTTGGGAGAAAATGTTGAGCAATCTGAGATTATTAACGAGTTTGAACGAGAGCGAACTAAATGGACACAAACTCTGACCAACATAATTAAGAATATTATTCCTAAAAGTAGAAATTTACATTCTCAGGATGGTTCTAAAATAACAGTTTCAAATACCGCCAAATATCTAAATAAAACGCACCGCGAACTTGTTGATACAATGTTACATGATCCCGAAGAATTATGTCTAAAAGTAGAACCGGAACGAATCCATTTAGAAAAGAAAAAAAATCAATTAACCCGAGTAGTCTTATCTGATTTAATAGAAGTTATCGAAAATAATATGACCTTGGAAAGCAAACAAGGTAAGAAGGGACTACTATTAATTAAAATTAAAACTGAACTGGAACATGGAACATTTTATAGTGAAGAGCAGTTGAGTTTTATACTTAGGGACATTCTCGCAATTGCATTGCAAAGAGACCGGTACAGCTACAGTTTTTATAAGACAACTGCGTCAGGTTTAGCATTGGTTAACGCATTGAATCAATCGAGATTTAATGCAATCAGAGAGTTGATGCAATCTGATGATAAGCCAATTGAATATGCTGATCTAAGTGCTTATGTGTTAGGTAGAGCTGATCCAGTACATTTTAATAGTCAAGATAGGGATATAAATCTTTCTCAAGTTGAACGGCATGGGTTAGGAGAAGACGGTTATAGTCTGCTAATTTAGAATATTATTGAGCGGTGCAGATCAAGATATCAGTCAAATAGCGAAGACAATCAGGGAAGAAAAAGCAATGCAGCTAAGGAAAAAAATGAGAATATTATTTGATCTTATCAAAAGACAGAGTCGTGTTTTTTCAAAAGAAATATTCCTTTTTTTTGTTTCAGTAGGGTTGGCGTAATGTTCCGCAGGTTAAAGGAATGGTGGTACGAGCGAATCATAAGTCATTCACTTATAAGGAATGATGAGTGGAATGATGCATTTCAAAAGTTATTTTTATTGAGACGCCTGAGTGATCAAGAAAAGATAAAACTAAAGCGATTAGCCATTTTATTTCTTTATTACAAATCATTGGAGGGGGTTGGTGATCTGCAGATAACGACTTCTATGCAGTTAAGTATTGCCTTACAGGCATGTCTTCCTATTTTGAATCTTGGCCTTGATTGGTACGAGGGTTGGGTTTCAGTCATAATATATCCCGGGGCATATTCACGAGAAAACAAGGTAATCGATGAATTTGGAATAGAACATTTAGGGAGAGCTCATTTAAGCGGGGAATCATGGCAACGTGGGCCTGTTATTATTTCTTGGGACGATGCACTACATCATGGCGGAGTTAATGGCCGTAATGTGGTGATACATGAATTTGCGCACAAGTTGGATATGCAAAATGGTCGAGCCAATGGATTTCCTCCGCTTCATAAAGGGATGTCTGCGACACATTGGGCTGAGGTTTTTAATTCAGGTTACAATGATTTGGTCAATCGACTTCAACAAAACGAGCTTACTCCGATTGATCCCTATGCTGCTACATCACCATCTGAATTTTTTGCAGTATTTTCTGAATTATTTTTCGAAAAACCCGAAATAATAAAACACTATTATCCTGAGATTTATACTTTACTTGCCCAATTTTATCGTCAAGATCCGCTGAGAGGGTATTTTAGTCTGGTTACACATAACTAAGAGTAAGGTTCTGGTCGATCAATTAAGATGTAGGTTGGGCCAAGGCCCAACCTAGTCAAAATTACCAACTAAATGTATAGCGTGTTTCCTTGGAGCTCCATCCATCAGTCACATACACTTCAAGTGTTCGTTCTGAAATGAGATTAAATTCGATGAGTGAGCCCCAATAGGGATTATGAAACTCAAAACTTTGTTTTGTCTGCCCAGTTGTTAGTTTGCAAGAAAGCTGTCTCGGTTCAGGAGCACCAAGACCATCGCCATAGCTTAAATCCAATTGCGTCGAACCCTGTGAGTTCGCTACAGAAGCCACTGCATTCAACCAATTGCATTCAATTTTTGCAGATTGAGCATTTTGGTTTTTAAGTTTAAGACAGCTTCTATGTGTACTAACACACGGTTTGGCAAAACTTGTACCAGCGAGTAAACCCATCAAAAGAAAAGCGTAAAATTTAGTCATTTTTATACCTAATCAGTTAGGGTGTGTGATGTTTTTATCATTGTTATTAAATTGTTGTCAATCATTTCAAGTAATGACTATTTATTGAAAAACCAAAAAATAAGTGTAATAACGAGACTAATAACGATGCAGCTAGTAATAGGGAAATAAAAGGTGAAGTTGTTTTTCTGAATTATGACATCACCTGGTAATTTCCCCAGTCCCATTTTTTTTATAAATGGCCAAAAAATACCGGTTATCAGTAGAATCACGCCAGTAATGATTAAGATTTTTGAGGTCATAAAATGAAATCTGAATTCAATAAATAATCGATTTTATAATAGACGATCTTCGGATAATATTCTTTATTGCAATTCGCAGCAGAATTTTAATAGGAAGGAAAAAGGATGAAACAAAATATTTCAATGTACTCCGCTTCGGTACCGGTTTTCAAACAAATGCTTACTGCATTAAATGCAATTTTGGAAAAAACACAAGCCCATATTGATAATAATAAAATGGATCCCAATGTTTTTTTACAAGCAAGCCTTTTCCCAGATATGTTCAATTTCACACGTCAAGTACAGATTGCGACTGATTTTGCTAAAGGTGTTGCCGCTCGTTTGGCAGATAAGGAAGTGCCTGCTTTTGAAGATAATGAGAAAACATTTTTTGAATTACGTGGCCGTATCGAAAAAACATTGTTCTTTCTTTCCAGCATTCTTCCAGAACATATTAATGGCAGTGAGACGAAAGAGATTATTATTCGTCCGGGTACACCAAAAGAACGAAAATTTGTTGGCCAAACCTATCTCTTACATTATGGAATACCGCAATTTTTCTTTCACATGACTACAGCCTATGACATCTTAAGAAGTTTGGGCGTTACTATTGGAAAAATGGATTATATGGGAACATTTTAAAATTACGGGTTGAGGAGGAGTGTTCTCCTCCTGGATTACGCTCTACGAGCTACATAGAGAATTAGAACGTTGATACCGCTGCACTTTTAACATCCTCTAATTCGAATTCTCCAATGGGCCCTTCATTTCCACATATCATTTCCTGTTCATGAGTTAAGAGCGCTTCATAGCGTAATAATTCACTTGTTTTGAAGAATCGTCGCGTCTGATAACGTGATTTTTTGATTTCCTCATCTGCAATTTTATTAATAGCTGGCTCTGTTTCTTGAAGTTCTTTATCTATCATTGCAACATGTTGTTTCGCTTCTTCAACAAGATGAGCTGCCATATGGTGTTTAATCTGCTCAAAGAGTCCTGATATAAACTCGATCCTTTTTCCATCCAGTAGATCGTCATTATCGCTTATTGCATCCATACATTCGGTTTCTTCGCCTTGAAATTCACTTAAAGTAATACTGAGTGTTTCCAAATGTTTTTCAAAGGATTGGACGTTTTTTTCTAGAAAATGGTTTTTAGCCTTTAACATATACCATTCCCAAGAGGGGCAATTTGACTCTTGCATACGGTCTTGTGCTGTTTTAATGAGATGTTGGGTATCGGATTTTTCTTTTTCCTGTAACTCGATTTGTTCTTGAATATCCCTGATTTTACTTCGAATTCCCTCAAGATTTCTTTTGAGCTTAGACTGTTCATCAAGAAGGGCAGTAAAACTTCCATCAGGTTCTTTACCCAAAAGTCCTCTGAGTTGATGCAGATTTACCGGGCTTACTTTCCAATTCAAATGTTTCAATTCATCTGCATGTTCCAGTTTTTTTCGAATTAATTCAGGGAAATCATTGTGATCGATGATGAGATGATTCCAATCAAGATTTAAAAGTTCTTTTAGTTTGAATAATCTTTCAAATTCGGGACGCTTTCGTTCAGGAAGGGTCTCAATCGCTTTTGCATCAGATAAATTAAGAAGATTATTTTTATTCTCTTCAAAAACTGTTTTAACTCTTCGAAGTTCATTTCGTTCTGCTTCAACTCGTTTAAGGAAAGAGGATTCATATCCAGTAAATCCTTGTTGCAATGGCTCATCTTCAATTTGTAATTCTATATAAGATTGGATACCATCAGTACCATTTTGAATACGTACATGCTCTGGATTTACCTTCAATAAGTTGGCAAACCGATTTTGTTTTTGTGCAAATAAACTTTCCTGTACATCTTGATGTAGTCCATCCGATTTACCCAATTCTCCTATTGAGTGTGCGAGTTGTTTTTTCAATGCATTAAGTTGCTTTAGATAGGGCTGGTAGGCATTATAAGAACTAAAACGTTCGATCGCTTCATATAACTCATGCACCACATGACTGGGATTATCTTTACTCTGACGACTCATTTTAAGGAGTGTTTCTTTCAAATGCGTCCAAGTAGGGTCGACAGTCTTAAAGAAATAAGGGGATGTATTGCCCAAACAGTTCCGAAAAGCATTAATTTGATGCTCTGCAACAATTTTATCATGGCAGTTTTTTCTAAAATCCAGATCACAATGCGGGATGTTGTTTAAGGAATCAATTGCATCAAGTGCATCGTTAATCACATTTCGAGGCGATGAGTGACTTATTGAAAACAGATACTTATCTTTTAAAACGGCTTTGTGACGCTCAAGTGCTGAATAGAGCTCTTGTATTTTATCTTTATCCTGAGGGACATTATCTAACTCCTTAGCCAGATTATAAATTTCTAGGGCAGCATTTTTGGCTACAGTTCGTTCGAAGTAAGCATGGAAGGGTTCTGGCTTTTTTTGTACCCAATCAAACTCATCGATTAGATATTTGGCCAGTTTTTTCATTATTTCTTCGTCGTAGGTCTTTTTCAAAGTGTTTAAACTCTCATCTTCTGGCAAGCCTAAGTTTCGATAAAGAGTAGAAAAGGAAAGTACCATGCCCTGTACTTTAAACTGTTCAACGAGTGAAAAATTGTTTAACTGACTACAGTAGCTTAAGATTAAAGGTTTGACTTTGGATAATAACTTAACGGGTTCATCATCTGCCTCCATTAATTTTTTTTGATAAAATTGGATGATGCTTTCAGTAACTTCTTGTTTTTCCTCACTGCGCCATACCCTGTTTTTTTGTTCGATAAGCTTATTGATTGCCTTTCGATTAATTTCAGGTACAAATGAACCGTTTTGAGATGTATTTTTAGGGAAAAGTGTTTTTATAGCCTCTGGACAAACAGTACAAAATGCTCCAACTAAATAAGGTAAAACTTGTTTACTTTGCGCTAACTCTAAACTTTTTTTGGTTTGGTCAGAGGGCTTGGTATATTCGAGCACGGCTCCTGCTTTATCCGCAATTATTGTTTCAAGATTTTGGTACATTAAAGCTTTGGCTCCAGCCGAAAACTGTTTTCCTTTTTGTTGCAGCTTTGTTTGAATATTTAATTCCTGAGAGAAATCTAACTGTTTTAAAAACTTAAGTCTTAGGCCTTGCTCATAACTCATGTGAGGTGCCTTCTCGGCTTTAGCTGCCCACTTTTCTTCTAGAGCTGTTCCCCAAAGTCTGCATGCTGACTTTTTAAATTGTTCAATACTTTCAGTCAGGGAGCTTTCGGTTACATTGGTATCTTGAGAACGAGTCAATTCACTCAAAAGTGCTTCGCGCCATTGGTAGAGCTCAAATTTTATTTGAAGTTTGTCCGGGTAAAGTTCACAAATTAAGCTTTCCCAAGCTTCAATTTGTTGGATCAGTATCTGTTGCGCTTCATCAATGGCCTGGGTATATATCCTGTCTACAGTTGCTTGTAATTTGATTTTATTTCTTACTACTTCAACCGATTGTTCGTTTATACGTTGGCGAGTCCACGGGAACACATAATAAAGAAACTGATCGAGTAAATTCTGAGGTGGCTTTACCTGATAGATTGGTAACCATTCACCTGGTTTTCCATTACGTGCAGCACGACCACCGATTTGAGTTGTCATTCTTTCGGTATCAGGGTAAGTTTGAATGACAAATAAACCTTTAGGGTGATTCCCTGGATTGATATCTATTCCTTTTGCAAGCATTGCTGTCCCAACAGTAATGGTATTAACTTTACCTGCCTGCTCTATGAGTTTCTCGAGTTGTTCCGGAGATTCCTTACCGGTAATCACTTGGATTATGAATCCTTGCTTTTCGTATTCTTTTAAACTGTTACCAATCGCTTGGGCTTCATCAAAATCTTCACTCACAATAAGAATGGGTTGCGTTTGAGTGTAGCTCCATTCTTGAATGGCCTCTCTTCTTTCTTCAAAAAGTTTTTGCTGTTGCTCATGAGTTTGAATCTCTTCATTGGGATTCTTAATCTCCAAGTTTACTTTTGTAACAGGACACTTAATTTTATTGAAGGTCTCATGTATGGCTTTGATTGTCCCTTCCCGATCGAATGTAAAAATCGGATCATGATTGATACGCTTGTCTCCAGCATGCGGTGCCACGCTGACTGCCTGGATTCCCAGAGATGTAGCTAAACTTTCAAGCTCAAGTTTATCTCCCGGAGTTGCTGAAATTCCCAGTAAACGTCCTAAGGTCTTCTGGAAAAATTTGATTAAACCTTGCGCCGATTGACTCGCAAGTACAGAGGGAACTGGATCAATAAAAATATACTGAGCTTGATCTTTGCGTTCTGCTTTAAGCCGAGCCTGTAACGCTTGTTGTACTTCTTCAGTGAAAATTGAACCAAGCTTAGGTGTGCTGCGAATTAAAGGAACACAGGCAATTTTTTTTATGGTGTCATGACCTGTCTCATCTTTTTCTTTGACCGGTTGCATTATGAAATGTTTGTTTTCAACTAAAGTAGCAGCGATGCAGCTGGCATGGATCCATTGTTTCAGTTGGGTATTACTTGATGCCATCAAATAATTTTGTTTATCCACATCGCCATTAAATTGTTCGTTGATTTGTTTGCTGAGAAATATACGAAATTGATCGAGATCTTCATCTTCGTCCCAGGCAGGATTCGTCTTACGGAACGCAGGAAGTTTAACAAATTGATAGGCAATGGGGTATATCCATTGGGCAGGGTTGTCACCATGTGCTGCCTCGGCTTCAGCAACGAGTTTATAAAGGGTTAACTGATCTAAAAGTGCATCGTCACATTCATCTAAAACAATATGTACAGGACCCTTCGGTTTCAGTAAGTCTTCATTTCCATCTATTTTTGCAGCTAAATGAAAACTGGCCATATCCTCAACTGTAGAGCAGTTGATTCCTTCATGTATAAAATTTTTCGTTGGTGTATTACTTTGAATGAGTGCTGATCTAATTCCCAGAAAACTGAAAAAAGGCTCACAGCTGTTCTCATAATCTCGAATCAGAAGAGTTGGATTAGCAGTCCATTGCACCACAGTACCACCTTGTGCCCACTGAAGCACAGAGAGCATTGGTGTATTAATACTTTTTCCTTCCCCAGTTTTGATACGCATTAATAAATTGGAGGAGGGATCCTTTAGGGCAAGTAACAATACAAGCATTTGTGTGGTATTTGGGAATAAACCTGTCGTTCGAAAGTAGATTTCTCTTAAATAAGCTAAAAGTTCGAGATAGGTTTCTTCAACTTGCTCTTGATTAATTGCTTTTGAGCGTAATTGTTGAAGTAGAGTGCAGGCCCGTTCTTTTAAATCATGGCGAGAACAGGCGGTTAATTTTTTAAGCCCTGTGAAATTATTGGGATTTAAGGGGTCGGTGTATCCTAAGGTTTCAATATAAGTTAATTGTTTTGCAAGTTGCATTTGTAATGCATGCGGGAAATCGGTTTCATGAAGCAAGTCTTGTAAACTGAGTAGCGCGTCTTTTATTCGATCCGTTGCAAATTGTTTCGCCAAATCTCTTTGTTCACCGGCTTTAGCAAAAGGATTTGTGTCGAAGCTCAAACAATAAGCACGAATTTTTTCAGAGTCATGAGCACCTAGGGCTAAGTTCAGACTTTGAGTATTAGGGTAGGGCTTTGTTGCAAATAATTTAAGAACTCGATCAACCTCCACAGAAGGACGCCTTCCCAAACCTTGAGTGAGCTCTAACAAGGCCGGAAGATTCACTGTGGAGTCTTTTTTATTGTTTGCTAAACCACACAAGATGGTGGCAATTTTTACTCGATTCTCTGGATCAATTTGGGCTAACTGTTGGAGAATAAGAGGATAGGTGGTTAAATCTTGATCGGGTTTCTTGTGGGATACTCTATTGAGTAACGCAATGCATAGCTCAGCTTGGTCTTGATTCTCAGTTAAGAATAATTGGGTCTGTTGGATTAGGCCGTGAACCAGCTCGGAATTCGTACCTGATAATCCCACTAAAAATTGAATAATTTTCTTGATAATAGATGATTTGATCTCTTCAGGGAGATTGGACTTCTTGAATTTGTTTAATGCAGCAAGAGGGAAAGGGCTCGCATTTCTCAAATTATGAGCCAGGCTCATTTTGAAGAACATGGTTTCTGTTTCTGGCTCAAGGTCAGCTATCCTAAACAGATCCACTAAGCCATTGATGGCTCGTTCAATCGCGGTATCATCTGCAGCAGGATTTTCCTCTAAAGCTTGAGTTGTGAGCTTTAGATAAAGGTCCAGCTTTTCTGAACTGTCTTTGATTAATTTACCTGCTAAAATATGTTTTTGGGCATAATTTAAGCGTGTTAGAGCTCCAGTACTTAGTTGTTTGTAAATCTTATTGAATTGTTGTGGATGATGAGAGTTTATATCAATAAGCAAGTTGAGATAATTGGCAATCGACTCAATTTTATTTTTATAATTTTGTAGCGCTATGTGTGACGGAGCATTTTCATCGATTATCGCTGCTTCATCAAGGATACTTCGTTCAAAATCTGGATCTTGGGTATTGAGCTGATGCAATGTCTTTTTCAAAGCTGGCAATACTTTTTTCTGAATCAACTCTTCTTTGAAAAAGAAAGTTAAAGAGAGTGTCTCATTAAACTTTGCCATCCAACCAAGACAAGTGTTCAAATCCAGGTCTTTTACACTCTGCTTGTGCTTGGGATTTTCAAAGAAGGCTCTCATTTGAGAAACAAGTAAGTTATGAACTGGCCCTAAAACAGCAGCAAAACCTGACCCAGTGGTCTTATCAGTCTCTTTTCTTTCCCCGGTGAGCAGGAAACTTAAAATATATTCGCCTTGAGTTTTTACCTCGATACCCAAAATGCTAAGACCATATGTTTCCTCAAGCAACTTAGGTTTTTCTTCTTCAAATGTTTTAAATTTCTCAAGAGCTTCGGAGAATTGAGGATTCGGTTTTTGTAACTCAGAAAATAAATCATTTACCGTATCAAAAAGTGGCATCAATGTTTTATCTAATTTATCGCGTAATTGTTGAGGAACTATGCGGCTTTGTAAATTCTTTTGTAGTTCGCTCTTCAACAGGTCGACTTTAAATACGGCACTTCGTTTTTTAATTGCATCAGCTAAAGCATCGACAATTAAATCATCGAGTTTGGATATATCTCCATTACCAAGCACACAACCTGGTAAAAGATTTTTATCAACGATGAGTGCCTTTAACCATTCTTCTTGTTTTTCTGGAGTGTTACATTCAGCAGGGATGACTATTTCTTCTGAATTGACAAAAGTCTCCAAAAGAGACTGAATCCTATCGATTTTAGGTAATTCTTGTGACTTTGAGATGTTGATTTGACTTAATGTACTGAGTACCGCTCTATGAAATTCTGGACCTTTTGTATCCTGTATAGCCTTTATTGCTAATAATAAAAGATCAATTTGTTCTTGAGCAAAATTGGCTTCATTGAGCTTTGCCAATAATTTAATGAGTTCCGGGGTAAGGTCTGACGGTTTTTTTGCAGCATTTCTGTAAACGATGCAATAGCTGATAGAGAAAATTGGTTGGTTTCAGGTGCTGGATCTGTTTTTTGAATACGTTCTTGCAATGTAGTGAATAGTTCCATCCCTTCATTTTCCAGGCATGAAACCAGTGGGGTAATGAAATCATCTTTGATTCTTTTACCAGGGAATGCAGTTTTGAATTCAATACATTGGCTCATTAAGGTATTAATTTGAGCGAATGACAAGTTAGGCTTAAATTTAAAAGCTCGAGAAAATTCCTGCAATAAATCAGTACGATCATTTTGTTCCAAGGGTTGTAATGCACTAATGCAAAGACTTAAAGTGTCTCTCCATTGGGCAACATTCAGAGGGTCTTTATTGGAAAAAGCACAAGTTAAAATAAAAGTTAATTGATTTTTTTGAGCAGAGGTCCAAGAGGCGAGTTTTTCAATTTCTAAAAGTTGGGCCTGGATATCAGATAATCTAATTTCTGTTTTCCAATGCTGTCCCATATATCGAAATAGCCAAGGCTTAAGTTGGAGATCTTCATTGATGAGTTGCAAATAAATACGTTCCGGATCGGTAACACAATCCTCAGGGGTCTCAATTTGCATACACGCAGCAACTTGTTTCAATTGCTCGGCATCTTTTTTTTGCAGCATGGCATAATGTACGCCTGTTGAGCTCCAATTGAGATTCGACAAAGAAAGACATTGTTCCTGTGGATTTTTAGCGTGCTCTATAACATCCAGCACTCTATTTAATGTAACGAGTATATGGCCATCATGTTTGATGGGGCAGGGGTTAGGCAGTGTTAGATTTTTTTCTGCAATCCGAGGAAGGAATATTTGTGTATAGGCTTCAAAAAAGACATTAAAATCAAAACTATTTTTATCATATTTTAAATGTGCAGCAACCAGGGTATTCCACCATTCTTTTTGTTCTGCAGGAAGCTGGGCTAATTTTTGAAGATTTTTAATTCCTCGAGTGCTCAAAAGAGCATTTTGCACCTCAGGAGTTTCGAGAAACTCAAGATTGATTTTTTTATTCAAACAAGCAGTAATTAGTCTAATTAAAAGAATGGAATGTGCTTCCCCTCCCAATACATATTGTTTACAAAGAAACGGAATGATGAACTCATCATTTTGTCGCAATTGAAGCAAGGCTTTGATTTCATTTTCGTATGCAGGAAGCAATGATAAAAAAGTATTCTTTTGATTAGGTGAGTATGGGTTGTCTAAAAGAACTGAAATTATTTGTTGAGAAAGCTGAGGTAAAAGTGCCGTTGCTTCTTCAAGTGAAGGCAAAACTAAAGAGTCTTGTTTTTTTAGTACCGGTGCTAAAGGAGAAGGATGTTTTCTTGGGGTATCAGTATAACAAAATGCTTTTTTGCTTTTGTCTATATAAAACCCTTTGGGAGGATTGTTTGGTATAATACCATCCCTAAAAGCATAGTGATGTTCTTTTATTATGGGAATAGCTGATTCTTGTAGACTCTCGATGCCTAAGGCTCTAAGTTGTTTGACCAACTCGGGAAGCTCGAGGTGATCAATTGATACTAGATGCAGATCTGGGCTTACTACATGTTCGCTCTGTTCTATGTGAACATCTTTTTGTGAACTAGGGGGTTTAGGTAAAAGAATGCTTTTTTGAATTTGGATGCGCGGCCGAACCGCAGGTGACTTGGAATTCAATGCATATTTTAAAGGGTTTATCTTTGGAACGTTGGATGAATTTTTAAGAATCGTTTCAGCTGTTTTATTTAATACTGTACGACGTGCATGAAGGGCGAGTTGCTTTGTTACGGGTTCATTTTCTTTAATTTTAAAAATAAAGAGACGCTTGCGATCATCGCTAACAAATGTTTTTAACGCATCGACGTCCTTTTCTGTGAGTTCTTGTGCTTCAAGCTCAATTTCTAAGGGATTATAATTAACTTCTGTTTCATATGAAGTAATTAAATTTTCTAGTAAAGATTGCAGGTTTTTATTTTCTGAATATTGACGCACAAAATAGCTCCTTCTAGAATCAAAAAAATAGATAATACATCGTTATTCTTAACAGGAGATTAAGTGTCAAAAATGAAATGAATGTATTTTTAACTCGCTCATAACAAATTGTATTACAATGAGAAATAAAGAATAAATATGGGTCGATATGTAAATAAACTTTTCACTAGGTGGCAATTCCTGTTAAAAAGTAGAAGCATTGAAAAGACGTATCCTACAAAAAAATTTATCTAAGCAAAAGCCTAATGCAGTTCAACTTCACTATTTACAAACACATGCTATACTTAAGCTTGATTTGATTAAAAAATGTGCTTAATGGTGTTTAAATGTTCTTTCCTGATGTGTTCGTTAGGAAATATATTCATTGTAATGGAATGGAAATCGATTTAAAACCAAGAGATAATCCCTCATTGACTGAGCGTTATATTCATGAAATACGCCATCTAGTCGACTCAATTGTAGTAGCGTATCTTCGTGCTCCTTTAGAGCAATTTTTTTTCGTCCTTCGGTGTTTCTCTGGCAGTCAATTGTCTCCTTCACTGCGAAGCTTTAATTTCCCCCTGACACTCTTTGGTCTTGATATTTACTTTAAAGACAATTTTTATTTTGGAGCATTGTGGGTAAAGAGGATGATGTCCGCGATAGAGTCTGGACTATTTGAATTTTTTTCTAAAGGGCATTTAGGGCAGGTCTGACTCAATTTAATAGTGTAAAAAATGATGCATAAACTGGAGTTTTCAATAGTGAGATAGAAATGAAAGAATTACATTTGTACCGTCCTTTAGCGCGTTCCGAAAAATGGTCCAGTTTAGCCATAGTCTGGATTCCAGTGCTAGTGACCATATCAAGCATTGCTTCAGGAATATTATTTCACATACATTGGGGCACATTAGTACTACTTTTGATTTGCTACAGCTGTACTGTGTTAGGGATAACGGTTGGTTTTCATCGATTATTAACCCATCATTCATTTAAAGCAAATCGGTGGTTAAAAATTGTGTTGACTTGCTTTGGATGTATGGCTTACGAAGGCACACCATTCTTCTGGATTGCAGCTCATCGAAGACATCATAAATACACAGAGACTGAATTTGATCCCCATTCACCCATCCCAGAAAAGAAAAAGTCATTATATGGCTTCTATTATGCGCATATGGGGTGGATGCCATTCCATACTTTAGAAAACTGGCGATACTACATTGGTGATTTATTATTAGATCAAGATTTACGATTCATCAATAAACACTATACCTTAATTGCTCTATCTGGATTACTTATTCCAGGAGTTCTTAATGGGCTGATGTATAGAGGGTGGTACTATTTTTTTGAAGGAATAATTGTTTGTGGTTTTTTCAGAGTTTTTCTCCAACAACATGTTACCTGGTCCATAAATTCTATTTGTCATCTTTGGGGTAAAAAAGACTTTGATACAAATGATAACAGTAAAAATAACTGGGTTCTTGCTCTCCTTGCATATGGCGAGGGTTGGCATAATGGACATCATGCTTTTCCAAGTTCAGCAAAACATGGTTTAAAAAAATGGCAGTTTGATATCTCATATGTAGTCATCTATTTGCTATCCCTAATGGGGTTAATCAATGGAATTAAACTACCGACTGAGGAGCAGATAAAACAAAAAAGTTTGTAAAAAATAATGAGTTTTCTATGAATGACTCACTTTTTATTCCTTTGTTAAGACAGGTTATTGGGGCTTGGTCCTTAGCCTGTTAAATAGTTATTTCATCTCTTCATCGATTGAAAAAGAAACTTCTTCATGAAAAATGTAAAATATACTTGACAGATCATGGGGAGCTCATTAAACTGCGAACCTAATTTTAGGGGTTATAGCTCAGCTGGGAGAGCGCTTGCATGGCATGCAAGAGGTCGGCGGTTCGATCCCGCCTAGCTCCACCATCAACATCTTTGATGTTGATGGGAAAAACGTTCAAGGTCCCCATCGTCTAGCGGCCTAGGACACTGCCCTTTCACGGCGGTAACAGGGGTTCGAACCCCCTTGGGGACGCCATTATTGGCATTTGAAGTTTTTAAATTGTAAAAAGATCCAGGTCCCCATCGTCTAGCGGCCTAGGACACTGCCCTTTCACGGCGGTAACAGGGGTTCGAACCCCCTTGGGGACGCCATGTTTACTTAATAGTTCATGGATTTTCTAGTTATTCACCGAATCTAAATACCCGAAAAAAAAAATTTAATCTTTAGTTTCATTTTAAGTTTTTAAATATTTCCCCAAATACCTCCTTTTATTAATCTGAAAATGCCCCAGTTAAACGCTTATAAATGTACTCGTGGTTTGACTGAAAGGCATCGCATGAATTACTTGGCTTTGAGTGAAATTATTTCATGTTAATACTTCCTTAATCAATTTGAAATATAATTTGCCTCCAATTATTTTGGGAGTAATATAAATGAAATTAAAATTTGATGGCTTTTTTGGTAAGAAAAATGATTCCTGCGTCAACATGCCTAAAATCAATAAAGGAAGCATTAATATAGATCATGGTGGATGTTTTGATAAACCCAGTATAAGCGTTACTGTGCCACATATTACTACGGATAATGAGGCAGTTTCTAAGCTCATCGCTAAAGAGCACACTTATACTTTTAAGTTTTAGGATGTGTAGCCTGGATTCGATAAGTCGTAATCCGAGATTCAGGTGATAACCCGTATTAGGCTTTATGCTAATACGGGCTATGTATGACGCCATTTCGAAAAGGTACTCCCTTAACCTGTATACGATCTTTTATATACTTTGATAACAAGAGAAGTTAAGTCAAAGTAGTCCTTAAAGTCGCTCAAAAATAGTTCTTGTATTAAACCCAAACAAACGTTCATGCATTCTGTAAGCATATTCATCTGTCATATTGGCCAAATAATCACAAACAATTCGATAGGCAATCGTTTCATCTTCAGCTTGTTTAAACAAAACTCGATTTTTGTTATCCAATAAACTACCAGGATTTGAACTAATGGCATCAAAGAGTCTAAGTACGACCGTTTGACCTCCATATTCAAAAGTACGGGCTTCTTGGGAATCAATTACATTATTGTAGATACATTGTTTTAGATAATTTAGCAAGGCATTTGCTTCGGGAGTAAGTGCCAAATTATATTTGAGTAAATTATTCTCAAATTGTTCGTTAACCGTTATGATTTGGGTTGATGTTATAAAATAATTAACCATTTCTCCTATAGTTTGTTTTCTTAAATAAAGATCTTGAGAAAAAAGTGAGTTGATTAACTCATTTTTACGTTTGCTTAATAGAGTATTGTCTAATAACTGTCTAAACTCCGACGTATCCAGATGAGAAGAATTGATAAGACGCAAATGAATGGCGTCTTCAAGATCATGAACCCCATAAGCGATATCATCGGCTATATCCATTATGGAACAATCAAAACTATGGTAGGCAGATTTTCCTGTTTTCGTACCGTGTGGTTTTTGTGATAAAGATTGGAATAATTCTTTGTCATTATCCGAAAAAGGGGATAATAACCAATCAATCTCAGGCTGTTCACAATCAAAATAAGCTTTAGGTGGTAACCAGTCATTAATTTTGATGGTTTTATGAATGGATTCATGAACAGGAGGTTGTCTCGGAGCGACGACAGTAGAACGTTTCACTGGGTATTTTAAAATACCCAACAATGCACGTCGGGTTAAATCAAGACCGTAGGCTCCATAACTACTTTCAACCTTAGTGAGCAGTCGTAGAGTTTGTCCATTTGCTTCAAACCCACCATAATTGCGCATCATATAATTAAGAGCTACCTCACCACCATGTCCGAAAGGGGGATGACCAATATCATGAAGCAGACAAATAACAGAGATCAGATCATCATTAGGTAGTAAGCCTGCCAAAACAATATGTTTTTCTTGGTTCATTAAGAGGTTGTGTACGATACTGCGTCCAATGGAATCGACTTCCAGAGAGTGGGTTAGGCGAGTACGGTGGAAATCACCTTCATCAGTCCCTAAAATTTGTGTTTTTCTTTGTAATCGTCTGAAGGCTGGACAGTGAATCACACGTGTACGGTCCCGTTCGTAAGGATCTCGATGATCCAGATTTCCTCGTTGATTTGTTTGTCCAGAACGTCGATGTGTCCACATAAGTTTTTGCCGTCTAAATAAAAAAATAATTACTGTAAGACATAATTTGTTCTTTAACAACACAAATTTCTAAAGTTTTTTCTAGTTATGTAGATATAGTAGTCAGGAAGTAAATAATAAGAACTAAAAATTAGGGGAATGACTATGGATAAGAAAATCAACTTAGCGCTCATAGTAGTTTGTGCTTTTGCTATGTCTTCCTGTACTAAAGATGAATACATCTCATATCCAGCATATTCATATGTAGATATCACTCAACGGCCTTATAATATAAATAGTTACAATATGACGAATTATGATTATGGATATCAACAAAAGCAGCAAGTAAATGTTCCTAATTCATATCATGTGGGCGAGTTACATTCTCCAGTTTCTTTTAAAGACAGAGATGAGACTTGGGTTAATAGTCAAAATCCTAAAGGATATACAATTGAATTGACTGAAGGGGACAAGGCATCTCAAGTGGCACAAGTCTTGTATAAAGCACCTAAAAAAGATCGGATGGCTCAAGTAAAATATGAGCGAGATGGTAAAACGCGATATAGAGGAGTATATGGAACCTTCGGTACTCCTGAAGAGGCACAAAAAGCCTTAAATTCTTTACCCCCAGAACTGAAAAGCAGTGCTTCAGTGATTAATTGGAGCAGTGTGCAACAACAATAGAGGTAAGTACTCAATTGCTAACAGGGGAGGGTTGGTTTGAGCACCACTTGCGCTCAAACCTACTTCTCGAGAGTAACCATTATATGATACTCAGATCGATTACTGCGATTAAGCAGTTACTATAATTTTACCTATTTGTTCATTGGACTCCATGTATCTATGCGCGTCGACTATATGCTCCAAAGAGAAAGTTTGGGCAATTCGAGGCTGCAATGATCCATCTTGAATATGATCAAAAATATATTGTTGGGCTTTTTGGCGAGCCTCGGGTAGAGTACTAATTTCAAAAAGTGTATAACCCCGAACGGAAATTCCCTTATTTAAGGCGATGAAAAGAGGGAATGGAGTAATCTGCTCTAGAGACAAGTTACCGTACACAAAAAGGGTTCCGCCTGGGGAGAGTGTTTCTGCTAGAACCTCAATGCCCTTACCAGCGATTGGATCAAAAACAATTTTTACTCCTCTACCTTTGGTTATTTCATTGACACGGGCAGGAAGATTATCTTCATCAGTTACAATGACATG
Organism: Legionella cherrii; assembly: GCF_900635815.1. Classification (NCBI taxonomy): domain Bacteria; kingdom Pseudomonadati; phylum Pseudomonadota; class Gammaproteobacteria; order Legionellales; family Legionellaceae; genus Legionella; species Legionella cherrii. The sequence goes on along the minus strand of NZ_LR134173.1, from coordinate 2,930,906 downwards.
ATCTGCACCTAAAGAGAGTAATTCAGCTTTTTTCTTAGCGGTTCGTGTGGTAACAATACTAATGGCTCCCTGAGCTCGTGCTATTTGGATGGCAGCTATTCCTACACTACTGCTTGCTGCAGTAATTAAAACAAAATCATTTTTAGCGAGCTGTCCATAATGGATCAGAGCGCCATAAGCCGTCATGTATTGCATCCAAATGGAAGTTCCTTCCGCATAGGAAAGTTTCTCAGGATAAGCCGCAAGCGCATAAGCAGGGACTATTGCCACTTCTCCGTATACTCCATACTTGCCTAGATCAAAACAAGGGACTGTGCTGTATGTCTTACCAATTATTTTTTTATCTACATCCGGTCCAACGGCTTCAACCACACCCGAGGCCTCATAGCCAATTTTTGATGGGAAATGTGGTTGTACTAAATAGTGCCCCGTGCGAAACATGATTTCAGCTCGATTTAAACCAATTGCATGAACACGCAAGCGAACTTCACCTTTTCCTGGTTCTGGCAATGATACCTCTTCAAGCCTTAATACCTCTGGGCCTCCAGTTTCGTGAAAACGAACAATTTTAGCTGATGAATTTGACATGGAATATCCTTATTTTTATGAAATACTTGAATCACTCTTAACCTAGAACCCTTTTCGTCATTCCTCGTTGCACTCGGGATGACGAAGTTTGCGCAGGGTTTCATCCAGACTTCAGTAGGCTAAGTTTTTGAAGCCGAACTAAGCAGGATCATTAAACGAGTGACGCCTGGCGTTTTCGATCGGTCTGCTTCAAACTGTTTTACTGTAATGGCATAGCGTTGATTTATTTTTTCCAACCAGGTAATAAATAAATTAAAAGCAACTGAGTCAAAAGTAATTTGGATATCTCCTGAGCCAGTTTGTTGTAATTGATAAGGAAACTTCAAGTTAGTATCGTTTTTTAGTTGCGTGGCCAGTGTTGTCAATAATTGGCTGTTATCGACTATTTGCTTTTTCGTTTGTTTTGTTTGACTTAGTTGTTTTATTTTTTTCATCCACTGGAGGGTAGCTGTTTTTTCAATAAGTTGTTTTGATTTTTGGTCAACTCGTTGGCTCAATGGGCTGTATAAAAACAAATAATACACATAAAGAATAAGGCACAATGCTGTTCCAATTAACATCCATTTTTCTCGTTCATTAAGTGTACTTAAATAGGCTTTCACATTAACTCCAAAGTTGCGACAACTTGTTGTTCACGAGTTGATGCTTGGGTTTGTTTCACTTTAAGTTGCAGTTTTTTTAATTCATTTTCCAATTCTTCTAAACTGGCGAAGTCCGTGCTCACCAAGGTGACTGATAAAGTCTTATTTTGATAACGTAATTGTTCCAGAGTATTGTGATCATTTTTCATGACTTTGGAAAATTGATTGAGTAAGAACCAAAAGCGATTTTGCTCTTCCGTATTATTGCTTTTTAATAGCTGTGTGATGCGAAATTTAGGACTAATAACTTGTTTTGCATCAGGAAAAAATTCACGATAAATGACTTCAATTTGCGCATCAATTTTTTGGGTTTCTTTATTGAGTAAATGCAATTTGATCCCATTCGTTACGAGTAGGGAGATTAGCCAAACACAAAAAAGAGCACCGGCGGCCAGATATCCCTTTTTTAGTAGATCTGCTTTATTTCCGTGCTGCATTTCCCCTTGGCAGAGGTTCATTAATTTTGTTCTGAGTATTCTTTGGGCAATCCACGTATAGGATGTTTCCTGTTTTATAGGTAATGATGAATCACTTTGAATGGCGCTGTCTGTAAAATGCAAGGGTTGATGTTGCGGATGCTTTTTTAGAAAGATATGAGCTAGCTCTCCAGAAAGAGCCCCTTTAAAATCATCGGTATTAATCAATAATGTGCTTTCACAAATGCATAATTCTTGTGGTTCCAGGGCAAACCAATCTACAGTAATTCCAGAAAATTCTATTCCTTGTTCATTGAGGAATTGCATCAGATATCGAATTCGTTGTTTACTGATCACAGTAATAAGGTACTGATTATTTTGATATCGTGCTTTATCAAAGGCAAAATGAAGCTCATCTACGGGTTGTGCTAGCTTTTCTTCTAAAGCATAAGGGATTGCTGTTCTTGCCTTTCTTTCTGGAAGCCATGAAAACTCAAGATTAAGAAGACTGACCTGTTCACATGTTTCAATAACTAAAGTGTTACATTCTGTTTGTAGCGGCTTAATTTCGGCAAAGCTACGTTGTGCAGGGGGAGCAATTAATGCTCCATCTGCATTTATTTTGAGGCATAAACAACCTGCTTCATCAAGATGTTTTGCAAAGAGAAAAAGTGTATCCATTCCTAGGCATAAGCTCTATGTTTTTTTATATTCATGGCAGTCCATTGTTGTTTCAATTGCTGTGACAGTAGATAAACTACAAGCGCATACTGGGGGCTTGAATTGTATCGGGTTATCACAAAGAAATTGGGATAGGCGATCCAATATTCATTTCCTTGAGCAGTAACCAGTTCAATCAAGGCGGCACGAGAAGGATGGTTATGTGCTGCGGTGACCGGTCTAACCCCATTTGCAATCAATTGTGAGTAGTAATAGTTAGCTTTTTTAGGATTGACTTGAATTCGTTTATAACGAGTACCTACCACTGTGGCATGTTGGGCAACCCCATCATTGGGCCGCCAGCCATGATGGTAGAAATAATTCGCAATACTCCCAATTGAATCCGCGTTATTCGTTACAATATCTCGTTTTCCTGTATTATTAAAATCAACAGCAAAGTTACGATAACTACTGGGCATGAATTGGGGTTGGCCAATGGCGCCAGCGTAGGAGCCTTTGAATTGGGTTGCAGGAACTCCATGTTCGCGACAAAGAAGTAAGTATTCTTTTAATTCTTTAGTGAAATAAGGCGCGCGTTTTGGATAATTAAAAGCCAGTGTTGCTAAGGCATCGAGAACTCGATGTTCTCCTTGTTTTTCTCCATATAAGGTTTCCACACCCAAAATTGCAATAATAATTTCTGGAGGAACGCCGTATTTTTCTGGGCTTTGTCCAATGCCTGTTTATTCGCTGCCCAATAGTCTAACCCGCCTTTTAGACGCGCAGGAGTGAGAAACAAATCCCGATACACATCCCAATTCTTCTTTTCATAGGGTTTTTCCATTGACTCAATGATATCGGGGCGAATTACTACCTGATTCATGGTGGCTGTAAGCTCTTTAGCATTAAAGTGATACTCCTTAACCATACTTTTGATAAAGAGTTGTACATCTTTTCTTTGTGTAAATGCGGTATCTGAATAAGTTGAGAACGAAAAAAGTAGCAATATTATTGCTATAAACCCCAAACTTGATACTCGTCGCATAGCGCACCCTGGATAATAGAAAAACGAAATGATAAATCTTATTAAAAATGCAGTGCATTAGCAAATACTTTAAGGCTGCGCTTATTTAAGCTAGAATGCGCTATTTGCAAAAAAGGGTATTTCAGTTGAGTGATTTAAAGCGAATTCGTAATTTTTCGATTATTGCCCATATTGACCATGGTAAATCAACCTTGGCGGATCGGTTTATCCAAATTTGTGGTGGTTTAACAGAGCGTGAAATGAGTGCTCAAGTTCTTGACTCGATGGATATAGAGCGAGAAAGGGGGATTACGATTAAAGCTCAATGTGTCTCTTTAAACTACACTGCGAAAGATGGCAATAGCTATCTGTTGAACTTCATTGATACGCCAGGACATGTGGATTTCAGCTATGAAGTATCTCGTTCTCTGGCCGCTTGTGAAGGGGCAATTCTTGTTGTAGATGCCGCCCAAGGTGTAGAAGCACAAACTGTTGCTGTTTGTTATACTGCCATTGATCAATCATTAGCGGTTTTGCCGGTACTGAATAAAATTGATTTACCGCAAGCTGAACCAGAGCGTGTTATCTCAGAAATTGAAGATATTATTGGTGTAGATGCACACGATGCAATAAGGGCTAGTGCAAAAAGCGGGCTTGGTGTGGAAGATGTGCTGGAAGCATTAGTAACTCGTATCCCACCACCAGAAGGCGATATCGACGCGCCTTTACAAGCTTTAATTATTGATTCATGGTTTGATAGCTATCTTGGAGTTGTTTCTTTAGTGCGTATTGTCAATGGTTCAATACGTAAAGGAGACAAGATGAGAGTTATGTCTACAGGTCGATCTTATGAGGTTGATCAAGTAGGTATCTTTACTCCTAAACGTACTAAGCTGGAAATGCTCAATGCCGGCGAAGTGGGTTATGTCGTTGCCGGAATCAAAGAAATTCAAGGCGCTCCAGTAGGCGATACACTTACTCTGGAAAAAAATTCTGCGGAGAAACCACTTCCTGGTTTTCAACGCGTGAAACCACAAGTTTATGCGGGGCTGTTTCCTATAAGTGCCGATGATTTTGAGGCATTCCGAGAAGCTTTGGCTAAATTAAGTCTTAATGATGCGTCTCTATTTTATGAACCTGAATCTTCTGAAGCATTAGGTTTTGGTTTCCGATGTGGCTTCTTAGGTATGCTGCATATGGAAATTGTTCAGGAGCGTCTGGAGCGAGAATATAATCTTGATCTTATCTCTACCGCACCTACAGTCGTTTATCAAATTGTGACGCAAAAAGGTGAGACGATGCTTATTGATAATCCATCTCATCTTCCACCGCTTCCCCAAATTAAAGAAATGTATGAGCCCATTGTAAGAGCCAATATACTTGTTCCTCAAGATTATCTCGGTTCCATTATTAATTTGTGTATAGAGCGACGTGGTGTTCAGGTCAATATGACCTACAGTGGCCGTCAAGTTTCTGTAACTTATGATATTCCCATGAGTGAGGTAGTTTCTGACTTTTTCGATCGATTAAAATCAGTGAGCCGTGGGTATGCTTCATTGGATTATAATTTCTTGCGTTTTCAGGAAGCTGATTTAGTTAAAATGGATATATTGATTAATAGTGAACGCGTGGATGCACTTTCAGTCATTGTCCATCGTTCCTCATCACATAGTCGTGGAAAATTAATTGCTGAAAAAATGCGTGATTTAATTCCAAGGCAAATGTTTGATGTGGCGATACAAGCGGCATTAGGCAGTCATATTATTGCCAGGCAAACAGTAAAAGCGTTACGGAAGAACGTTACTGCAAAATGTTATGGTGGTGATGTGACACGAAAACGAAAATTATTGGAAAAACAAAAAGCCGGTAAAAAACGTATGAAGCAAGTGGGGCATGTTGAAATACCTCAAGAAGCGTTTATGGCTGTGTTTCAAACAGATAAAAAGAAATAATAACTATTTACCACGGTTCACTGAAAAGCCACATTTGGTGCAAATTTGACTTTTCAACAAGCTTTAAAATTGGTGTATGGTTATTGGAACATATAAATTAAGTTTGATTAGGATATAAATTTATGAATTTTGCTTTAATACTCGTTGTCCTATCTTTTATCAGTGGGTTGATTTACCTATTAGATGTACTCTTTTGGGCAAAAAAGCGTGCTCAGGATCAAAAGCCCAATCGTATCATTGAATATTCGCGATCATTTTTTCCAGTTTTTTTCATCGTCTTAATCTTACGTTCATTCATTATTGAACCCTTTCGTATTCCTTCAGGTTCATTAGAACCGACATTGCTTGTTGGCGATTTTGTAGCCGTCAATAAGTTTATTTATGGATTAAGGCTTCCGGTTTGGGAAAAGAAAATTATTCCAATTTCTGATCCTAAAACAGGGCAGGTTGCTGTATTTCGTTGGCCACCAGACCCTTCTTATGATTATATTAAAAGGGTAATAGGAGTTCCCGGGGATAAAGTGAGTTACCATAATAAGGTATTAACCATTAACGGGAAGGAAGCAAAACAAACTTTTGTTGAGTACACCATTGATGAGAGTTCTGGAAAAGCGGTAGCCAAATATAAAGAAGATTTGAACGGAACCCTTCATGATATTTTCATTAGAGCTGATGTTCCTGCTGTAGATTTTGATATTGTAGTGCCCGAGGGAAGTTATTTCATGATGGGCGATAATCGCGATGACAGTGCGGATAGCCGATTCTGGGGATTTGTACCCGAATCCTATTTGCGAGGCAAAGCATTTTTAGTTTGGATGAGCTGGAATAGCAAGACGGATAATGTTCGTTGGTCTAAAATAGGGAAATTGATACCCTAAGTAATAGTTTGCATGGTTCTTGAGTCGAGATATTGATTTTAATTAGAACAGATAAAAGGAATAACAAATGCGAAAACAACATGGAATGACTTTTATAGGGACGTTGTTTACTGTGGTTGTACTTGTTATGGCTGCTGTGGTAATAATGCGTATTATTCCTGTTTACTTGCAGTATTACTCTGTTCTCAAATCGGTCAAAGGATTAAATACGATACCTCCATCTACATTAACAGGAGATCCCGTTGCGGATGTCAATGTCCTGAAGAGTACTTTGGATAAACGCCTGGATATTAATGGGGTAGAAAGTCTAAAGGAAAATCAATTATCTATCGAACCCTTGGGGGCTAATAAATTTAGAGTGAAATTAAAATATCAGGTGATTAAGCCTTTAGTATACAATATGAGCTTATTATTTGATTTTGATCATACAGAAGAGGTTGTAACAGGCAGTGAAAGTTGATTTAGAGAGGCTATGCCGGCGATTAAATTATCAATTCAAAAACCTTGCTTATCTTAAGCAAGCTTTGACGCACTGTAGTGTTGGCAGTGAAAACTATGAGCGTTTTGAATTTCTAGGCGATTCAATTTTAAGTTTTGTAATTGCTAATGAACTATTTCAACGATTTCCTATGCAGAGTGAAGGACAATTAAGTCGTTTACGTTCATTTTTAGTTCGAGGCGAAATGTTGGTCGAACTAGCTAAAGAAATTGATCTTGGCGAATTTCTTTTTTTAGGTCAAGGCGAGCTTAAAAGCGGCGGTTTTCGTCGTGCTTCAATTCTATCCGATGCTATGGAAGCCGTTTTTGCAGCAATTTTTCTTGATGGCGGCATCGAATCCGCAAAAGAGGTCATATTAAAGTTATATCATTCTCGGCTTGAGGACCCTAATTTAAATGATTGTTTAAAAGATGCTAAAACTCAATTACAAGAATATCTACAAGCAGAAAAAATTGCACTCCCAGAATATACCTTAACTAAGGTAGAGGGTGATGAACACAATCAAGTTTTTTATATCACCTGTACGGTTAACGGAGCAAAGCAAAAAACTTTTGGTCAAGGTTCTAATCGACGAAAAGCAGAGCAGCTGGCTGCGAAGTCAATGTTAGAGTTATTGCGTTTAGCTAAGTAGTTTGAGATGCTGCTGTCATCCCGAGCAAATCTCGTCATCCCGAACAAATTCCCGTTATCCTGAGGAGTTTACCCCTAAGAATCTCCCCGCTGTGGCACGGGGTGTTCTGATGCAAGACTCGGGAGAGAGGGCTTCAGATTGACCGGGAGTAGCAGCGTCCTACCCAACTGGGTTAAACTATATCTTCTAGACTGGTACTAATTTCTAACCATTCTTCTTCAGCCTGATTTAAAGAGGAGTGAATAACACTGCGTTTTTGCACTAATTGATTGAGCTTATTCTGTTGGGTGCTGTCCTCATAAAGACTGGCATCACCAAGTTGAGTATCTAATTTACTAAGTTCACTTTGATATTGTTCAATCAATTGTTCCAGTTTTTTTAGACGGTTTTGTAACGTTTTCTTTTCTTTGTAATCAATTGCAGTTGAAGTAACGCTATTTACTTTAACTGAGTCTTTAGTTTGTAACCAGGAATAATAATCATCCAAGTCTCCATCAAAAGCTTGCACTTTTTGCTGGTAAACCAGATAGAAATTATCGACGCTGGTTTTGAGCATATGACGATCATGGGAAATAAGAATTAATGCACCTTCATAGCTTTGCAACGCCAGCTCAATGGCTGAGCGCATTCCCAGATCCAAATGGTTTGTAGGCTCATCAAGCAAAAGTAGATTGGGTTTGAGCCAAACAAGTTTTGCTAAAGCCAAACGTGCTTTTTCGCCTCCGGAAAAATGATTTATAGGTTGAACTGCCATATCACCAGTAAAGTTAAATCCACCTAAAAAATCGCGAATGGTTTGTTCACGTGCTTCTGGTGATAGAACTTGAATCGTTTCCACAGGACTTAAATTATAATCCAGCTGTTCTAATTGGTGTTGTGCGTAATAGCCGATCTTTAAATGGGCAGAGCGGTGGATTGTACCATTCAAAGGGGTTAAAGACCCCGTTAATGTCTTGATTAGCGTCGATTTTCCTTCGCCATTGGGCCCTAATAAGGCTATTCTGTCACCTGGATTGAGTGAGAAATTGATTCGTTTTAATATCGGTTTTTCAGATTGATATCCGGCATCAACCATATTGCATTGAATTAATGGATTTCCTGCTCGGGGACATGGAAAAAAATCAAAAGAAAAGGGGGAATCAGCCTGTGCTGCTGCAATAATTTCCATTCTTTCTATGGCTTTGAGACGTCCTTGTGCTTGTTTTGCTTTAGTCGCTTTCGCTCTAAATCGATTGACAAAGGACATCATATGATTAATTTTGGTTTGTTGTTTTTCATACATGGCTTGTTGTAACGCCAATTGTTGTGCATGTGTTTTTTCAAAACAACTGTAATCACCACTATATAGAGTTAGATTTTGCTTCTCGATATGCAGAATATGAGTAACAAAGGCATCCAGAAATTCACGATCATGAGAAATAAGGATGATGGTGCTTGGGCTTTGTTTTAAAAAGCGCTCCAACCAAAATATTGCTTCCATGTCTAAATGGTTGGTCGGTTCATCCAGTAAAAGTAAATCAGCCGGGTTCATCAAGCAGCGTGCGAGGCTTAAACGCATGCGCCATCCCCCGGAAAAACTATTTACCGACGCGTGTTGTTGCTCCCCTCTAAAACCCAGGCCAGACATAATGGTCGCTGCTTGAGCGGGTTTACTGTAGCCTCCGCTATGGCTTAATTCCTCATGGCAGGCTAATACTTCGGCATCATTGCCTGTCGCTTCTGCATCGCTCAAGCGTTGGAGCAACTTCATATATTGCTCATCACCACCTAGTACAAAATCCAGTGCTTTTTCATCACTATCAGGTAATTGCTGTGATAAATGACTGATCGTGAGTTGAGGATTAATTAAAAAATCGCCGGTATCAGGTTGCAATTTCCTTAATAAAAAATCAAATAATGTTGATTTGCCACAGCCATTATGGCCAATAAGACCAATTTTTTGCTTTTCATATAATGTGACATTGACTTTATCTAATAAAACTTTATTGCCACGACTGAGAGTAATTTGACGAAGAGTAAGCATGATAAATCTTTAGCCATAAATAGAGTGGGTTATACACAAATTATGAGTTCTCATCATCGCGATTAAAGCGAGAGAGCTCCTATCATAAGCCTGCGCTGCAACGCGGAGATCCCTCGCTATGCTCGGGATGACGGCAAAGTATACGGACTACACTGCGATAATCCGGGCAACAAAGCTACGAATTTACCTCAATTCTAACATAAATCCGCTTAACTGGGTTCTGGCTCAATAGTTTTTTTCCTGGCAGATTGATAGCGAGCCTGTTTTTCAATATCAATATAACGATCTGTGGTTGCACTTGAACTGTGGCCAGCATCATCCCGTACATGTTCACGAGGACGAATTTTAACATCTTCAGAAATACCAGTATGCCTTAGCCAGTGAACTGTTGCTGCAGCCAAATTATCTGCTTCTTCTCTGTGACCTTTCATCCGAAGTTGTTCTCCGGCTAAGTCAAAACAGCGTTGAATAATTCTTCGTATCGGCGCCGTATCACTCATGGGACCATTTCCGCGGATTTTGGGGATGAGTGGGCTATTATCAGCAGGAGTAGGGAGGGGTGATAATCCCAAGAAACAACGCCATCGCATCAAACTTTCGAGCATCGCTTCGCTGACAGCGATTTGCCGCTCCTTATTTCCTTTACCAACTGTGGTGAACCACCAATGGCCGTTACTGTCCTTGGCAAAGTCATTCATACTGGGGATCCAACGGTCACTTGCTGCCAATTCGGAGATACGTAGATACATACCAAATAATAGGCTCAACATAAAACGAGTGCGTTCATGTTTCAGGGGGGATTCTTCGGCTAGAGACTCGGCTGCATCTAACACGGCACTCCACTGAACTAAACTCAATCTGCGGATAGGGGCATTATGTTGCCGTTTACGAATAAATTTACTTTTTTGGCGAATCAGGGCGACTGGATTAGAAACCAGATATTCTTCAGCAATTAAGAAATTAAACAAGGTACTTAAAATGGCGAATATTTCTTGGATGGCTCCTTGAGACAAATTGAATTGTTCAATTTGGGGTTTATGCCCATTTTTTATTGCTGATTTACTTAAGGTAACTACAAAAGGTCTCCATTCTTCATTGGGAATACGTGTACCGTTTTGTTCAATAAATCGCGGTACTTTTTTTAAACTAATCCAGGATTTAGGTGGGTTTTGGCAAAAATGAATGTAGTCTTCGATATCATCACGTTTTAATTCATTGATTGTTTTGTTTTTAATTAACCAGGACCATTGCAATAATCGTTCAGTTTCTCTGCGGTAACTATTGAAGGTACCTTGACTGCCTGTATAGCTTTTCAAAAAGTTTAAAGCGTAATTAAAATCATTTTGAAATTGAATATCAGGCAGCACAACATGTTCATGATTTTTGTGCAGGTAATTCATGTTGTCAAAGAGAGGCAGCAGTTTAAATTTCATAGATTCAAAGTGAGATCAAAAGTATCTCCAATGCTAGCTGAAAAGTAATAAAGATTCGAGTAGTTGACTTAAGTGATTGTATGTAAAGCTAGATGATTGAAAAAATTACGACTTGGTCAAGGTAAATAAACATCTACAGCAATAATTTAAAATTAACTGAAATTAAATGATTTAAGATATTGACCTTGATGAAAGCACCTAGTATTATCTGCGCTCTGTCCTTGGGGACGGGTTAAACGGGGTATAGCGCAGTCTGGTAGCGCGCCTGCTTTGGGAGCAGGATGTCGGGGGTTCGAATCCCTCTACCCCGACCAAGATGCGCCCGTAGCTCATCTGGATAGAGCATCGGCCTTCTAAGCCGAGGGTAGCAGGTTCGAATCCTGCCGGGCGTGCCAGCCCAGATCTTGTTCAAAAGAATTTCTGGTATAAAAGATTTATGGTGAGCGTAGCTCAGTTGGTAGAGCCCCGGGTTGTGATCCCGGTTGTCGTGGGTTCGAGTCCCATCGTTCACCCCATTTGAGAGAAACAAAAGGTTTATCGCTAAAGATTTTATCTGAGTCTTTACAAGACCGAATTACTGATTGATAATCCAACCTGATTTGCGAAAGTGGCGGAATTGGTAGACGCACTGGATTTAGGTTCCAGCGGGGCGACCCGTGAGAGTTCGAGTCTCTCCTTTCGCACCATTTATCATTATAAATTCCAAGAGGTGATATTAATGCAAGTTTCTGTTGAGACCCTAAAAGGTTTGGAACGTAAGGTAACAGTTTCTGTACCTTCAGAGAAAGTTGAGGAAGAAGTGAGCTTACGTCTCAAGAATCTTGCTCGCAAAGTTAAGATTGATGGTTTTCGTCCTGGTAAAGTACCCTTCCAAGTTGTTGTCAGTCGCTATTCACAAAGTGTTCGTGAAGAAGTCGCTCGAGATATGGTGCAATCTACTTTGTTTGAAGCATTACAAAAAAATGAATTAGTTCCTGCAGGCTATCCCTCTGTTGAACCTGAGCAACTAGAGAAAGGAAAAGACTTCAGATATTCTGCAATATTTGAAGTAATGCCTGTATTTGAAATTGTAGAATTAAATCAAGCGGCTGTTGAGCTGGCTCGTTCAGAAGTTACAGATAAAGATGTTGAAGACATGTTGGATAAACTTCGTGAGCAAAATAAAGAATGGCATGATGTATCCCGTGCTGTCAAAAAAGGCGACAAAGTAGTTATCGATTTTGAAGGATACCTTGATGATAAACTGTTTGAAGGCGGTAGCGCCAAAGGACATGAGTTAGTAATTGGTTCAGGATCCATGATCCCTGGCTTTGAAGATGGAATTATTGGTAATAAGAAGGATAAATCTTTTGATATTACAGTAACCTTCCCTGAAGATTATGGACATAAAGAATTAGCAGGAAAAGAAGCTGTTTTCAAAATTACACTTCACAATGTGATGGAAGGAAAACTGCCTGAACTCAACGAAGCCTTTGCTGAAAAATTTAACATCAAAGAAGGTGGCATTGACGCATTGAAAAAAGACATTAAAGAGAATATGGCTCGTGAGTTAGAGCGTCGCGTCAGTATGATGAATAGAGAAAAGCTGTTTGATAAATTAATGGAAGTTAATGTTATTGAATTGCCATTAGCTTTAATTGACAAAGAAATCGAACATTTGAAACATGATATGTATCATCGTCTTTTTGGACATGAACATCATGAGAATGAAAAGATACCTGATTTTCCTCGTGAACTGTTTGAAGAACAAGCAAAACGTCGTGTTCATCTTGGTCTGCTCTTTTCTGAATATGTTAAAAAACATCAAATTGTTGCAGATAAAGATAAAGTGAATGCGGTAATTGAACGATTTGCCAGTGCTTATGAGAATCCTGATGAGTTGCGTTCTTGGTATCAAAGCAGCAAAGAGCATATGGCTGAAATTGAAGCGATTGTTATGGAAGAAATGGTTGCAGATAAAATTGCTGAAGATGCAAAAATTAAATATAAGAACAAAGATTATGATTCAATCATGAATCCTAAGCCTGCAACTGAAGCAACTGAGAAAAAAGGAGAGTAATTGTATGTCGGGATATTCAGATAACATAATTCGCAATGCCAGTGGATTAGTCCCAATGGTTATTGAACAGACCTCACGTGGTGAGCGTTCGTATGATATTTATTCAAGATTATTAAAAGAACGTATTATCTTTCTTTTAGGTGAAGTTGAAGACCATATGGCTAATTTGGTAGTTGCTCAATTGTTGTTTCTTGAGTCTGAAAACCCTGAAAAAGATATTTCTCTCTATATTAATTCTCCTGGAGGTGTAGTAACCGCTGGCTTAGCAATTTACGATACCATCCAGTTTATTAAACCTGATGTGAGTACTTTGTGTATAGGGCAAGCAGCAAGCGCTGCTGCCTTGTTACTTTGTGCAGGAGCTGAAGGTAAGAGATTCTGTTTGCCAAACTCACGAGTAATGATTCATCAACCTTTAGGTGGTTATCGAGGCCAAGCTACTGATATTGAAATTCATGCGCGCGAGACCTTAGCCGTAAGAGAACGTTTAAATACAATTATGGCACATCATACTAAAAAGACACCTGATCAGATTATGCGTGATACCGAACGTGATAATTTTATGAGTGCCACACAAGCTGTTGAGTACGGCTTAGTTGATAGAGTGCTTTATGATCGAGAGTCAGTGAATAAAACAGAGTAACTATAACTTTAAATTCAAAGAACTGAACTATAATGTATCATAACCCAGGTGCAGTGAAGCGGAACCTGGGTTTTAGGTTCAGATTTACCGGGTTCCGCTTCGCTGCACCCAGGCTAGGAATGCGATTAGGGTTCTTTTATATTGATTCATTATTGCTTTTTTTCGTATTTCTTTTTGTTTTTAAAAAAAGTAGTTACATGAAAAACAGTGGCATATCTTTTTCTGATTGACTAATATTTTACATATATTATCTTTTTTTCCGATAATCGTTGTAAGAAGGGGTTTGGTTATGAGTAAATCCGGTAACGGAAGTGGCGATAAAGTTTTGTATTGTTCTTTTTGTGGAAAGAGCCAACATGAAGTAAAAAAATTGATTGCTGGTCCTTCTGTATTTGTCTGTGATGAATGTGTAGAGCTCTGTAATGATATTATTCGTGAAGAAACACACGAAGCTCATGAAGAAGCTGAAGTACGTTTACCATCACCCAAAGAAATCTCAAACTTTTTGGATGAGTACGTCATAGGACAATCGCATGCAAAAAAAGTCTTGTCCGTAGCTGTTTACAATCACTACAAGCGATTACAACATAAAAGTGAAGACGGAGTGGAACTTGGTAAAAGTAATATCTTACTTATAGGTCCAACTGGTAGCGGAAAAACACTTTTAGCCCAAACATTAGCTCGAATCCTCAATGTTCCATTTGCTATGGCAGATGCAACTACATTGACTGAGGCGGGTTATGTCGGTGAAGACGTTGAAAATATTATCCAGAAGCTTTTACAAAAATGTGATTATGACGTGGATAAAGCACAACATGGTATCGTGTATATCGATGAAATTGATAAAATATCACGTAAGTCAGATAATCCTTCGATTACACGCGATGTTTCTGGTGAGGGCGTGCAACAAGCTCTTTTAAAACTCATTGAAGGGACCATCGCCTCTGTTCCACCCCAAGGCGGACGTAAACATCCACAACAAGAATTTTTACAAGTGGATACTTCCAATATTTTATTTATTTGCGGTGGTGCTTTTGCTGGCTTGGAAAAGGTAATCAGAGAGCGAAGTGATAAGTCAGGCATTGGATTCTCTGCTCAATTAAAAAATAAAAAAGAAAACAGTGATGAAATATCGAAAGTATTGAACCAGTTAGAGTCAGATGATTTGATTAAATATGGATTAATACCTGAGTTTGTAGGTCGATTACCTGTCGTTGCTACTTTGCAAGAACTGGATGAATCAGCTCTTATTGATATTTTAACTAATCCTAAAAATGCTTTGACGAAACAATTCCAGTCTCTATTTAAAATGGAAGGTGTAGAGCTTGAATTTAGAGAAGAAGCATTGATTGCTATTTCCAAAAAAGCTCTGGAACGCAAAATGGGTGCACGAGGTTTACGTGCTATACTTGAAAATATTCTATTAGACACCATGTATGAATTACCTTCTCTTGAAGGAGTAATTAAGGTTGTAGTTGATGAGAGTGCTGTAAATAGCGCATCAAAACCAATTCTTATTTATGAGCAAGAAGGGATGAAGAGTGCAGCAGGTGGTCAAGAGTAGTGTTTCTACTCCTCTCCTGCACTTAGTGTGGGAGAGATGTTCTTTAGACAACTTTCTTAATTATAACGCTTTGTTTTCTTGCAATAACTCTCCCTTCCTTTTAAATTATAATTAGTAGTCGCGTAAATTTTAAATAAAGTTTTTCGTTTGAATAAGGGTTCATTATGTCCACTGAAATTATAGAGACTTCGAATGAGGCAGAAAAACTGTCAAATATACCTGTATTACCATTAAGAGACGTAGTGGTCTACCCTCATATGGTTATTCCTCTTTTTGTTGGAAGAGGAAAATCAATTAAAGCCTTAGAAGCGGCTATGGTTGATAGTAAGCAAATCTTTTTAGTAGCACAGAAAAAATCATCCAATGACGATCCGGGTGAGGCTGACATTTTCCAGGTCGGTACATTATCCAGTGTTTTGCAGTTATTAAAATTACCGGATGGAACCGTAAAAGTTTTAGTAGAAGGGGAAAAGCGTGCCAGGGCAAAAGAATATAATCAGGCTAAAGGATATCTAGAGGCTGAGCTTGAATTATTAGAAGATGCAAATGCTGCGGTACAAGAACCCGATATTGGTATATTGATGCGTTCTTTAATGTCGCAGTTTGAGCAATACATTAAACTTAATAAAAAAATTCCACCTGAAGTTTTGTCTCCGCTTGCTGGAATAGAAGAACCAGGGCGTTTGGCTGATACTATAGCTGCTCATTTAACGCTGAAGGTCGATGACAAGCAGGAGTTACTGGAAACTTTAGATGTAGGTACTCGCCTTGAGCGTTTAATGTCTGCTATTGAAAACGAAATTGACTTGTTACATGTTGAAAAGCGTGTGAGAGGTCGAGTGAAGCGACAAATGGAGAAAAGTCAGCGCGAGTATTATCTCAATGAGCAAATGAAAGCAATCCAAAAAGAGCTGGGTGAGTTAGGCGAAGAAGGAAATGAAATTGAACAATTGGAAAATTCAATTAATAAAGCCGGAATGCCGAAAGAAGCAAAAGAAAAATCACTCGCTGAACTTCATAAATTGAAAATGATGTCGCCCATGTCTGCTGAGGCTACGGTGATCCGCAACTATCTTGATTGGATGCTTGCAGTACCCTGGAAAAAGAGAACTAAAATTCAATTTGATTTACTCAAAGCAGAGAAACTATTAGATAAAGAACATTATGGTCTAGAGCGGGTTAAAGAACGCATCATTGAATATCTGGCGGTTCAACAGAGAGTTAAACGCTTAAAAGGCCCAATTCTTTGTCTCGTTGGACCTCCAGGAGTGGGTAAAACTTCACTAGGACAATCCATTGCGAATGCTACAGGTCGTACCTTTATTCGTATTGCTTTGGGTGGCGTAAGGGATGAAGCTGAAATTCGCGGCCACAGAAGAACTTATATTGGATCTATGCCAGGAAAAATTATTCAGAAATTATGTAAGGCTGGAGTAAAAAATCCTCTCATTATGTTGGACGAAGTCGATAAAATGGCTATGGATTTCCGTGGAGATCCTGCTGCAGCATTGCTCGAAGTACTTGATCCAGAGCAGAACCATACGTTCAACGATCATTATCTTGAAGTAGATTATGATTTGAGTGATGTGATGTTCATTGCGACAGCAAATTCTTTGGAAATTCCTGCTCCCTTATTAGATAGAATGGAAGTGATTCGGCTTGCAGGTTATACAGAGGATGAGAAAGTCAGTATTGCTGATAAATATCTGGTTCCAAAACAAGTCGTCTTGAATGGTTTAAGTAATCAAGAAATACATATTAGTGAAGGCGCAATTCGAGAAGTGATTCGCCACTATACTCGTGAAGCAGGCGTACGTAATTTAGAACGAGATATTGCGAGTATTTGTAGGAAAGTCGTAAAAGAAATCCTCTCGAATAAAAAAGTTAAAAAAATGACTGTAACTACAAGTAATATCGAAAAATATTTGGGTGTGAAAAAGTTTCGATATGGCTTAGCAGAAGAGTTTGATCAAGTGGGGCAGGTTACAGGCTTAGCTTGGACAAGTGTGGGCGGAGAGCTGCTAACAATTGAAGCATCAATGATGCCCGGTAAAGGGAAGGTCACGCATACAGGTCAGTTGGGTGAGGTCATGCAGGAGTCTATCCATGCTGCGATGACTGTTGTACGAAGTCGAGCTCAAAATTTTGGCTTGCCCGATGATTTTTATGATAAGAATGACTTCCATGTCCACGTTCCTGAAGGGGCTACTCCCAAGGATGGTCCAAGTGCTGGTATTGGTATGTGTACTGTTTTGGTTTCTGTAGTGACTCATATTCCTGTTAAAGCAGATGTAGCGATGACAGGGGAAATAACGTTGAGAGGGCAGGTATTGCCAATTGGTGGTCTTAAAGAGAAATTATTGGCAGCTCATCGAGGCGGAATTAAGCATGTCATTATTCCCGAGGAAAATGTAAAAGACCTGGAAGAGATACCAGATAATGTTTTGCGTAAGCTAACAATACATCCAGTTAAGACCATAGAACAGGTTTTAGAACTGGCTTTACAACGCAGTCCTTGGGTCAATCAGCCAACAAATGTACAATCTGAGGCTTTAGTGGGTAAAAGATCAAAAAAAATTAAAAATAATGATTTACATACCCATTAATTAGATGTATATTTCGTTTCGTAGCCCGCCACTAGCGGGCACTGCAAGGAAGTAACTACTTGACCGGTTAATTTGATGAGTTTAATTAAATTAGCTTGAAGTATGGAAGATTAACTGTATAGGGGAAGCAATGAATAAGAGCGAATTAGTTGATGCTATAGCAAGTGGTTCGGGTTTGACAAAAGCTGACGCCAGCAGAGTTCTCGAGACTTTTACTAGTACTATTACTGATGCATTAAGAAGCGGTGATCAAGTAGTAATACCTGGTTTCGGATCTTTTTCTACAGGCAATCGTTCAGCACGTACTGGTAGAAACCCACAAACTGGCAAAATTATTCAGATTAAAGCGTCACGAGTAGCCAAGTTTAAAGCGGGTAAAAACCTGAAAGAAGCGGTGCAAGAAGCATAAGTTTTCAGGGTGCTTAGCTCAGCTGGGAGAGCATCGCCCTTACAAGGCGAGGGTCGTAGGTTCGATCCCTACAGCACCCACCAAGAAATGGAGTGGTAGTTCAGTTGGTCAGAATACCGGCCTGTCACGCCGGGGGTCGCGGGTTCGAGCCCCGTCCACTCCGCCAGATTAACGCGCCGAAAGGCGCGTTTTTTTTATCTGGAAAGAAATATTTGCTTTAGAACTCATATTTTCTCCTAATATCTGCTTTTTATCTAAGAAAAGCAGGTGAAGATATAAGGTAAGGTATTGACTGCAATTAATTTTCTAGTGATTTCAGAAAGAAAATTTTTGTTGAATAGGTGAGTTTTTTGTTTTTATGTTGATTTTTTTCAGCCTGGGCTCTAATCGGTTCTCGCTAAATTGAATAAAGCTTTAATTAAATAATTATGGAACTCGGGACATGTTACAAAAGTTAAATGAACGTATACAGGGTGTTGTAGCTTGGCTAGTAGTTATCTTGATCGGTATTACGTTTACACTTTTTGGTGTGGATTATTATCTGCAATCGCGTCAAACGACTAATTCTAAGGTAACCGTCAATGGTCAGCCTTTAACACTTCAATCATTTGAAAATAATTATAGACGTGCCCGTTCTATGCAGGATGTTGAGCAAATGACCGCCGCTGATGAGAAAAAATTACAAAATCAAGTGCTCGATCAAATGATTACTAATGAAGTGTTGGTGCAAGCTGCACGTAAAAATGGCTTCGATGTAAGCTTAAATCAAGCCAATGCAGCAATTTTGAGTATTCCTCAATTCCAAGAAGACGGCCATTTTTCAGCTCAAAAATATCAACAAGCTCTTAACGCTGCTTTATTCACTCAATCAAGTTTTCAAAATGAAGTAAAACAAGGCATGTTATTAAATCAGCAACGATTTGCTTTTATGGGAAGTTCTTTTGCTTTACCTGATGAAATTGATCGCTTTGTGAGTTTGTACATGCAAAGCAGGGACTATGACTATTTAACAATTCCGGCCTCAAGTTATGAAAAGGATGCTCACGTTTCTTCAGAAGAGGTTGTGAATTATTATAATAAACATAAAAAAGAATTCATGACTCCAGAAAAAGTAAATTTGGATTATGTTACTCTCTCGATGCATGATATTAAGGATAAAATTAAACTGTCTGATGACGATGCAAAACGTTATTATGAAGAAAATCAAAGCAGTTATTTGATCCCTGCACGTTGGCAAGTAGCCCATATCTTATTTGCTGTCCCGGAGGATGCGAGTCAATCTGATTCTGAAAAAATTCAGAAAAAAGCAAATGATGCTTATCAGTTATTACAAAAAAATCCAGAACAATTTGAACATCTGGTTTCAACGATGTCAGATGATAAACTTTCGGTAGCCGACAAAGGCATTCTTCCCTGGATTACCGCGAGTGGACAAAATAATTACAATAAAATTTTATCTAATTTAACTAAGCCAGGACAGATTTCTCCGCCTGAAAAAACAAAGCATGGATATGAAATTTTTAAACTCATTGCTTATAAACCCGTTTCAACAAAACCTTTTTCTGAAGTAGAATCATCTATTAAAGAGCAGCTCATTGCCGAAGCTGCTCAAACTAAATATACTCAAGCTTTGGAGCAATTATCGGATTTAAGTTATCAGTCCCCCGATTCACTCCAACCCGTAGCTGATGCATTAAATCTCAAAATTGAAAAAACACAACCTTTCTCAAGATCTGGTGGTGTAGATACTATTGCAAAAAACAAACAAGTAATTAACACAGCATTTAGTCATGATGTGCTTGATTTAGGAAACAATAGTGAGCCAATACAAATTGATAATGATTCAGTTGTAGTAATAAGGGTTGACCAACATTGGGCGGAAAAAGAACAGCCTTTAGAAGCGGTTCAGGATCAAATCAGCAAAATATTAATTAAAAAAATTGCTGAATCTAAGGCAAAAGAAATGGGCATGAGTTTATTAAACCCAGTCGAGGATAAGAAACAACAAGAACTGATTCGTAACAATAACCTATCATGGAAGTCCGTAATTAAATCTACTCGCGATAATGATAAGGTTGATACAGATATAAATGATATGGCATTTAATTTATTACGACCAGAAAGCCGTAATGGTCTTGTAATGCCAAATGGTGATTATGTCGTAGTACGATTGAAACAGATTCATGATGGTAAATTAAGTACGTTAGACAGGGAGCAACAAGATAGCTTAGTTCAACAAATTGAAGCAAGCTACGGCATGATGGATTATGACTTGTATGTAAAAAGTTTAATTAATCGAGCACAAATTGTAAGGCACTAGGTTTATAGACAAACGTGTTAGCTTGAGCTTCATGGTTTTTTGATTTTTTATTTTAAAATTAATGTCTTAGGATCAGGATAGAGCGTTTGCCTATAAACCCAATTAATAGGAGTAAATGCTATGCCTGATTTAAGTACTAAGTTTACTGATCACAAATTAAAGATATTATATGGACATTTATTAAATCATTATCAGAATTGTAAGGATCGAAGGTTAGATATCAATACGATGTACGCTGAAATGTATTATGCGGTACAATTTGCCATTGAGTCAGACCTAAGCACAAGCCCATTACATCTTCTAGATTATTCTGAAAAAGCCAAAGCATACCATGCATTTAATACAATCTTTCGTGCCCTGCCTCTAGGAATTTCTCCTCAAGAGCAACGTCAGTTTAATCCTCAAATGCCTGCGTATAATCCGAAGATTAAATATAAAATTACCACCTATAACAATTACAATTCTAACGATTCTGCGCTTTTAAACTATCTACTGATTCGATCCATAATACATGATTCTCATCATCATCATGGAGGGAGTTCTTGTTTCGGTTCTTCAAATCATCATGGCAATAGTTCCGCTTCAAACGACGATATGGGTAAATTGATCATCGCTTTGCTTGTGATCGCTTTAGCTGCAATTGCTGCTGTTTTAGCTTTTATTGCTTTGACTTATATGTTTTATGAATTTGCAGACAGCATCGATCGCTTTTGGTATGGTGAAGGATGGTTGAAGGGAGCATTAATGTTCGCTCTTTCTATTGCCTTTGGTGCTGGTTCAGCGTTGTTAACTCTTAATTTTGGCGCTGCACCATTGATTGCGCTCGCGATAGCTGCTGGTTTCAATCCAGTGGGTTTAGTCATTACGGGCACAGTACTTCTTAGCATCATCGGTGCGGGTATTGGTTGTTTTGCAATGAGTCTTCTCTATGATTCTGGCAATAAATCAGCAAACAAAGAGGCTATGGATCCCAACGATCCCGATCGATTTAGATTAACGGCTTCAGACGAAGAATATTTACGTGATAAAAAACACTTGGATCCTATAGCAGTAAAATGCGCTATGATCGCACTACGTGCCGAAATGGAAAATGTAGTCGGTAAAGAAAAGGCTATACCTTCTTTTTTCAGTCGTGATAATGAAACGCAGCAGTTGCTTACTCAATTAAGAAAATTACGTAAAGGCGAGCTGAGTGAAGTGGACATTGGCGGGCTACATTTTGATTGTCGTCTTCCTGAGGTGGTTTATGTTCCAACTTTCTATCAACCAGTTCAGCAACCTTCTCAGTACTATCAAACGGATAGACCTCAATATACTTCCCCATCCGCTCCTGCTTATAATCCACAATATATGTAATTGAATTAAGCGTTCTTGACTGAGTAAAGAAAATTTTACTCAGTCAAATCTTAATCGAAGCTTTTCTAGTGTTTATTCTTCGATGTAAAAGGAAGCATGCGCTTTAATACATCATCTTTGCGAATGAAATGATGGTAAAGGGCCGCAAGAAAATGAAGCCCGACAAGAGCCAGAATTATAAAGGCAAGTGTTTCATGGGTTGAGAACATTACATTACCCAGTTGCTCATTCGCAGGAATAAGGCAGGGTATAGTGAACCAACCAAAAAAGCTGATCGGTTTACCATCAGAGCACGTTAATAGGTAGCCTACGATGGGTATAAGTATTATAAGAATAAAAAGAGTATGGTGTACTATTTTAGAAATTACATGTTGCCAACGAGGTTGATTTTCTGCTGGCTGGGGTTTGATATTTAGAATATGCCAAATAATAAATAATATTCCGAGTATTAAAATAGTTACTCCTATAGATTTATGAAGCATTATGTAGCGGGGCATCAGTGGCGAGTTGTCACTAAGAGACCAAACCAAATAAAATTGAGTAGCGATAAGAATAACGATTAACCAATGCAACAGCTTTGTGATACTGCC
Organism: Legionella cherrii; assembly: GCF_900635815.1. NCBI lineage: Bacteria > Pseudomonadati > Pseudomonadota > Gammaproteobacteria > Legionellales > Legionellaceae > Legionella > Legionella cherrii. The sequence continues at coordinate 2,908,614 of NZ_LR134173.1, read as the reverse complement.
AAAACCTTTCAGTGTATTCCTTAGCATGCAACGCTCCATTAACGTTAGATAGTGTTACTATACCAACGACCTAAATAATTTCAATAGCAAGCGTTTTAATCTACTTTAGAAGTTGTCATACACCTGGATTTAAGGATGCATCCAAGTATACTGGGTCTCAAATTAATTAATCCATTCATCAATAGTTTTTTTGAAATGAATTGCGATTTGAATAGGAATCTATGGATTTCTAATCGTAAATCATTTTTAAAAAATGTCTTGTAACAGACAGTAAGCAGGGAAATTTAAGATATTTAGAGAAGGATTAATTAATGAGTTCTACTTGGCGGAGAGACAGGGATTCGAACCCTGGGAAGGTTGCCCTTCAACGGTTTTCAAGACCGCCGCATTCGACCGCTCTGCCATCTCTCCAGGCGAGAATACTATCCTAACGACTTTGGATTTGCAAATATTTTTTTAAAATTATTAGCGATTATAGAGCACTTTTTTTATAAGGCTACATTTAGTGCGATCATGCTTCAAAAAAAGCGTAAGAATGTTCGCAAATTATATAGTCCTAGGTATAATGTTCCAAAATTTTGTGACTGTTGTGGATGCAACAGATATATATTTATAAATAGGTTAGGTGTAGTTTATGAAACGAATTCAAATGTTGTTCCTAATAGGTCTTATTGTATCTTTATCTGCATGCAAGACATGGTGGGGAAAAGATGATGAAGATAATAATCCCTATAAAGGGATGACAGCAGAGCAACTTTATACTGAAGCCCAGAAGGACTTACGTAAAAAGGAATATGCGACAGCAATAAAACATCTTGAAGCGATAGAAACTATGTATCCATTTAGTGATTATACGGAGCACTCACAAATGGAACTGATTTATGCTTATTATAAAAATGAAGATTATCCTTCATCTGCAGCTACTGCAGAGCGATTTATTCATCTTTACCCACGTGCCAAAAATGTGGATTATGCTTATTACATGCGTGGAATGGCTAATTTTCAACAAACCCGTGGGGTTTTTGCAAAATTCCTGCCTCTGGATGAGTCATGGAGAGATCCTGGAACACAAACCCAAGCTTATTCAGATTTTGGTATTTTGATTCAAAAATTCCCTGACAGTAAATATAAAGCAAATGCTTTGCAGCGCATGATCTATTTACGAAATATGTTTGCACAACATGAGTTAAATGTTGCAACATTTTATTTTAAACGTAAGATGTATGTCGCAGCAATAAATAGAGCAAGCTATGTCGTTAAAAATTATCCTCAAGCGCCGAGCGCAAAACAAGCTTTAGTGGTTATGTATCATGCAAATATGGCTTTAGGCTTCAAAAAGGCGGCGGACGAAGCGTTTACTGTTTACAAGTCAACTTATCACACAACCAAAATGGACAGAATTGTTTAATTTCTAAATCAGAGGGTTGAAGGCTTTATAGCCCGGATAATTAGGTGATCCGGGCTTTTTTTTGCTGTCTCGGTATAATTCTTTGACGGTTTTGAGATTTTTTAATTTATTGCTACTGAAATAACCAAAGCTTAAAGTATCTTAATAAGACTCGATTCCAAAGGGAGCGTTATTAAATGCTCCCTTATCGACATTCCTATGCGATCACCTCTAATTCAGGTTCTTTTTCTTTTGCTGCGAGTGCAGCTAAAAGATCATGGGTCAGTTCACGTAGCTCACCGGATAATAAAGCAAGCGCTGCATCGCGTTGTTGATAGTCTTCATCAAGCTGTTTCACTTCATTAAAATCATCGAGAAGAAAATCAAGGCACTTAAGCTTTTTAAAGCTAAAATCATGCGTTAGAGTCAATTGAATTCGTTCTTTCCAGATTAACGAAATTTCAGCAGTGCCCATACCTTGCGATAATAATGTTAAGACTTCCTCAGCTGGTAGCTCATAACCCTTGCAATGCACCCGTTTTTTCTCATCATCCAGAGAAAATAGGATGCAATCAGACGCTAATTGAAAATGACTAGGAAGGGTGCTAGGGGAGTGAATCCATTCCGCAAAACGCACGGCAAGATTCTCTGTGTGGGTAATGGGTTCAATCGAGATACCCGCTACTGATTTACGTAAAAGAGAGGTAAGTTGTGCGGCCTGGTTATTACTGGAAGCATTAACTATTATTCTTTTGCTGACACTGTCAAGGATGGCAAACATTTTTTTCTGAATGCAAAAGGACTTAGGCAATAATTCAAATTCGATGTCTTCAGCCATTTGTGCTTTTTCAGCGCGTTTTACTGGACGGCCTTGTTGTGTTTCGAGCATTTGCACTTTCTCAGCCAACATTTTATTGATCACCCCACGAGGGAGCAATCGCTCTTCTTTGCCCATGCAAATCAGAGAGCTTCCAGCAACTTCTTGAACCATCTCATCTGCAAAAGCCGGAAGCCATCCGTACACAAAGCGAGCGTGAGGGGGGCAAGGTTTTAGAATGTTTTCAGCCAAGGACGCTGCTAAATCACTCGCGTCGTCCAATTCATATTGATAAATTAGTGCATTGTTAAACCACATAAAAAACTCCTGAGATTACATAATATAATAGGTACCGATGGCCATTGTTCTGTTGTATGGTAGTTTATAAAAGTCGATATTTAAATTGGCTGAATAATTGCGTATTAAAAAAGCAAATAGTTTCTCTTGCCAATAGAAGGTTAATGATTTTTTTGATTTTGATGCAGTAATATTGGGAATTTCCACCATATAAGTAGCGCGATCAACATTGAGCTTGAATGGGAACAGATTCTTGTTAGAAGCTCGTTCTAGGGCCCTGGGTATTGAAATCGTTTCCATGAATCCATAATGCAAGGTGAGATTGAAGATCTTCTCATGCAAGCAGGTAATTTCATAACGTTGGCTGTAATGGACATAAGGGATGTTGTCCACGATATAATTAACAATCAGGACACGTTCTGGAACTGCACGGCTTAACTTGAGGAAGTGAAGGAAGCTCCCTCCGCTTTTATCATAAACATCAGTAATAAAAATGGCGGTCAAATCGGTAAGCTGATTCAAGCTTTTGTATTCCAATTGCCGAATAATCTTGGAAATATCATCTTTATTCATGTAATAATTTTCACGCAAATATTCCAAGCCAAATTTCCAGGTGTACATAATGGTTGCTATCAGTAAGGCAAAGGTGACCGGAACCCAGCCTCCGGTCAAAAACTTATGTAAATTTGATCCGAGAAATGCAAAGTCTATGGTGAGAAATAATCCAAATATTAGTGTGACTTTAAATTTTGACCATTTCCAAATCGATATTGCAGCATAAGCAACCATTGCATCAATCAACAGCATGTATGCATTTACGGCGATTCCATAAGCATGGGCTAAATTATCTGATGTTTTAAAGGCAACACAAAAAGTGATTGTCCCAATAAACAGGATAAAATTAATTTGAGGGACATAAATTTGTCCAGAGAATTCCTTGGATGTTTGTACTATAGGGATACGAGGACATAGACCCAGCAAAACGGCTTGTTTTGTTAAAGAAAATGTAGCTGAAATAACAGCTTGCGAAGCAATTACCGTTGCAATAGTCGCAAGAATGATTAATGGAATATAAAACCATTGGGGTGCAATCATATAAAAAGGATTGCCAATCGCTTGCGGGTGTAAGAGTAAGTTGGCTCCTTGGCCAAAGTAATTTAAGATCAAGCAGGGAAGAACAACGGCAAACCAACTGGCACGAATGGGATTTTTTCCAAAGTGACCGATATCGGCATAAAGTGCTTCTCCGCCTGTAACTACTAGAAAAATTCCTCCGAGTAATAAATATCCTTTAAATCCTGTATCGTGTATCAATACAAAAGCATGGTAAGGATTGATTGCCGTCAACACTATTGGGGCTTTTACTATTTGTATTATTCCAAGCACAGCGATGGTTATAAACCAGAGCAGTATAAATGGACCAAATAAATTTCCTATACTTCCTGTTCCTCTTGCTTGCAACATGAAAAGTAAGATCAGAATTACTCCGGCTATGGGCAAAATATAGGGTGTAAATGAGTCTGAGAGAGTACTGAGACCTTCAACGGCACTGACTACAGATATGGCAGGGGTCAGCATGCCATCTCCTAAAAGTAATCCCGCACCAAAAATTGCAATAATGTAAAATAAGGGGACATATCGAGTGCTTTTATGCTTCATTAGCGCCAAAAGGGCAAGAATTCCTCCTTCTCCATCATTATCTGCTCGAAAAATCATAATTAAGTATTTGAATGAAATAATAATAATCAAACACCAGAAAATAAGTGAAAGAACTCCCATAATGTTGGATTGAGTAATAGGGAGATTATCCAGCGTGACTTTTAAGGCATATAATGGACTGGTACCTATGTCACCAAACACAACTCCTAAAGCTCCTAGAGTGAGTCCATAAGAGAATTTTTGCGTATTTTCCATATCGATTACCAAAATGTGTTAATTGTTAGAACATAGGTCGTAAAAAGGGGGATAAAACGTTTTTTTATAGTCTGTGGCATCACTGTCCCTAATTCTTATTTTTAGTTAAGTTGAGCGGGTACTGCTTTTAAGCTTTATAGGAGGCTGTTTACAATTTTACTACCCCCAACACAGCGAGGGATCTCCACGATGTAGCACGGTATTACGGTAGGAGATCCCTCGCGGCGCTCGGGATGGCCTAGGAGCAGGCTACGGTGCTCTAAAATGACGCCATTTAGACTCAATCTAGCGAATTATAAACAGACCCTAAAATTTATGAACTATTGCAGGTCTATCGTTCTTTGTGTAGATTAGCCGATTTTTGTTCTTTGGGAAATAGAAAAATGAATGCAAAAGTTATTTTGCTTAAGGCAAAACAAAATACAGTGCTACGCGGTCATCCATGGATATTCCCCAAGGCCATTGCTAAAGCTCAGGGAAAATTAGTAACAGGACATTTAGTTGATATTTACAATGCAGATGAAGAGCTTATTGGTGTAGGTGTTTATAATGAGCATTCTCTCTATAGAGTCAGAGTATTAGCCCTAGCAAATGAATCCATAGATAAAAGCAATTTACCTTCCTTGATTGCACATCGTCTAATGCAGGCAAAACAGGTTAGAGAATGTTTAAATCTGCCTAATGAAGAAACCACTGCTTATCGTTTGTTTAATAGTGAAGCAGATGGTCTTTCCGGATTAACTATTGATCGATTTAATCAGATTTGTGCTGTTGCGAGCTCTGCGTATTGGGTTGAACTCAATCGGGAAGTAATCATGCACGCTTTACACAATTTATTTCCTACAGATCAGATTGTTTGGATGCCACAAAGTAAGCCATTAGGACAAGACGGATGGAAACAAATTACTGAGCAAGAGAAGCATTATAATACAAAGGTTCTTGAGGCTGGGGTTGTTTATGAGGTTGAGTTTGCTCAAGCACAAAAAACAGGCTTGTTTCTTGATCAAAGGGAGAATCATCAGCGTATTGCTCAATTATCAAAAGGAAAGAACGTATTAGATCTTTACTGTTATAGTGGTGGTTTTGCCTTACATGCTGCTCGCTCTGGAGCCTCAAAAGTGACCGCGGTGGATAGTTCTGCTCAGGCAATCGCGCAAGCGCAGAAAAATGCTGTGTTAAATGGTGTGACTCAGATTGAGTTTATTGAGGCAGATGCGCGTGACTATTTAACAAAAGCAGGAGATTATGATCTCGTTATTCTCGATCCTCCTAAATTGGTTCCATCAAGACAACATGTGGAACGGGCTAAAAATTATTATCGATTTTTGCACCGTGAAGTATTTAAATATATGAAAGAGGGTTCATTATTAATGACATGTAATTGTTCTTCAGCACTTTCATCCCAGGAATTTTGTTCTTTGGTCGGTGCCCAAGCTGGAGCGGTTGGGAAACAAGCTCGTATTTTAGGTGTTTATGGTCCAGCAAGTTGTCATCCGACTTTAACTTCATTTCCAGAAGGGAATTATCTCACAGCGGTCTTGTTGGCCGTAGTTTGATCGAATTTGCAGTTTGGGTCTAGGCTTAGCCGCCACCCGTGAATTGTGTCGTCATCCCTCACTATGCTCGGGATGACGAGATAGGCTACTAAGGCTAAGTATGAACACTTCGGTCTCTGTCACGCAAACACTGCAATACATCATAAAAACTTAATTCACATGCTTTTAATAAAACAAATAAATGGAAAATTAAGTCAGCGCATTCATTAACCAATTCTTCCCGATTATTATTTACAGCCGCAATCACGGTTTCTACTGCTTCTTCACCTACTTTTTGGGCGCATCGAGAGAGTCCGGAATCTAATAATTGTGCGGTATAGCTGTTTTCATTTTTGGAGTCTGCACGCTCATTAATCAGTTCAATTAACTCATCTATAAATCCTAAATTGGTATTATGTGTAGGTTGAAAACAACTCGTATAACCTAAATGACAGGCCGGTCCTTTAGGTAATACCTGAATTAAGAGGCTGTCACTGTCACAATCTACACTGATATGTTGTATGGACATGCTATTACCGGAGCTTTCTCCTTTGCGCCATAAGCGTTTTCTACTTCTGCTGTACAGATTTAATTGGCCGGTGGTGAGTGTAGCGATTAAAGCCTCTTGGTTCATATAACCTAACATTAGAACACTACCGTTTTCTGCATTTTGGATAATCGCTGGTAATAAACCATTCATTTTTTTCCAATCTAAAGAATTAATTTCCATGTGAATCATAATCGTACCTCAATATTTTGTTTTATTAGTGCTAATTTTATTTCGTTTATTGTCAAAATTTTGTCATGAAAAATGCTGGCAGCTAAAGCCCCATCTACTCGAGACTCGAGAAATACTTGAGTAAAATCATCCAGCGCCCCGGCACCACCTGATGCAATGAATGGTACCTGACACAAGGGGCGCATCATTTTTAATTGGTATAAATCATAGCCCTGGCGTACCCCATCGGATTGCATACAATTTAATACAATTTCTCCTGCACCTCGATCTTGTACTTCCTTAATCCATTCTTTGGTTTTTCGTTTGGAGTTAAGGGTTTTTTTTTCATCACCTGTATATTGATAGACATAATAATCATCATCTATCCATTGACTATCAATTCCTATGACAACGCATTGACTTCCAAAATTTCGACTTAATTCATTGATTAAGTCAGGCTTTTCCAATGCTGGGCTATTAATGGATATTTTATCGGCCCCAGAATTTAATACTGATTTTGCCTGATTAAGAGAGCGAATTCCACCAGCCACGGTAAATGGAATATTAATTGTTCCAGCGACTTGGTTCACCCAATCGGGACAAACGGAACGTTGCTCAGCGCTTGCAGTAATATCATAAAATACAAGCTCATCAGCACCGGCTGCAGAATACTCTGCTGCAAGCTCAAGGATATTCCCAACAATGCGATGATCGCGAAATTTGATGCCTTTGACCACTTGATTATCGCGGACATCAAGGCATGGAATAATTCGTTTGGTTAACATAACTTTGTACTCACATTAATTAATTATGTACTCTGGATGCTTTGTAGCCCCAGGCTATAACATCGACTCCAGGTCAAAATTGCCTTGGTACAGGGTTAATCCCAGAATTGCTGCACTCACCCCTAATGCATCTAATTGATGGATATCCTCTGCATTGCGGATGCCTCCAGAAGCTTGCCATTCAATTTGTGGAAAACGTAAGACGGCTTCTTTATAAAGTTCAAAATTGGGTCCTTGCATCATGCCATCACAAGCGATATCAGTGCAGAGTATTTGTTTAATCCCTAATCTTTGGTAAAAGGAAACCACATCCCATAGATTATGAGCGGTGGTAGTTTGCCAACCATGAATTGCAGGTATAGGAATTCCATCATGCATGCGCACATCTAAGGCCAGTATAATGTGTTGGGGATTTATTACGTTGATAATTTGCATTGTCAGTTCGGGATTGTTTAGGGCAATACTGCCTATAACCAGATTAGAAATCCCCGATGAAAAGCATAACGTTGCTTGTTCTAAAGAGCGTATTCCACCACCTGCTTGTACGGGGATTCCTGTGTCTTGCATGGCACGGATTAAAGCAAGATGTTGCATTGTTCCGGTTTGTGCACCATCCAAATCAACTACATGCAAACGTTTCGCCCCTAATTGAGCGAAATAGGTGGCGCGTTCTATAGGCAGTGCATCGAATTGAGTGACTTGATCAAATTGTCCTTGCCGTAAACGAACACATCGACCCGCTTGGATGTCAATTGCAGGGATAAGGATCATAAAGCCTCCATATTTTGATGACTTCATCGGAAACTCTACTACGGAGGTGAATTGCTAGGTCGATACGATGCTTGAATCCTCATGTACTTATTGTACACTCGGTTCAGTACTCCGAGTCTTCTTGCATTTCTCCTCTGTAGCGAGTATTCAAAAAAAGTCTAATAGTTACAAAAATTATTGAGTAAAATCATGCCAGTTTCTGCAGATTTTTCTGGATGAAATTGCATACCCCAAATATTATTTTTTTGAATTATTGCCGTGAATGGTTGGCCGTATTCACAATATGCCAAAGCATACTCACTCTCACCAAGGGCGTAGCTATGAACGAAATATACATAATCCTGTTCTTTTAGTCCTTGTTTTAAAAAGGTCTCAGTGCACCATTGCAATTGATTCCAGCCCATGTGAGGAACTGGATAGCCATCCTGGTGGTGCAAACGACGTACTTTTCCTGGAAGCATCCCCAGGCAGCAAACATCATTTTCTTCACTGTGTTCGAACAATAATTGCATACCCAGACAAATACCAAGTAGTGGTTGTTCCAGTGAGGTCACCACATCAATCAAGTCATACTGGCGCAAGGCATTCATACCATAAGCTGCGGTTCCTACTCCGGGTAAAATCACATGGCTTGCACTGCGTATTTCCTTTGGATCGTGGGTTAATTGATAATTAAACCCTAATCTCTTTAATGCATTACCTAAAGAGGTTAGATTGGTTCCACTGACATCAATCACAGCAATCATAATAGTCCCTTGGTTGATGGAAGGGCGTTATTTGTTTGCACACAGGCTTGGCCTAGTGCTCTCCCTAAAGATTTGAAGCACGCTTCGATCATGTGGTGGTGATTTTGACCTTTAACTTCGACATGAATGGTTGCACCGAGGGCTGCGGCTAAGGAATTAAAGAAATGAGGAACCATTTCTGTTGCCATGCCGCCAACAAATTCCCGAGTAAATTGGCCTTTAAAATCGCAAAAACTTCTGCCACTTATATCTATAGCTATTGTGGCTAAAGCTTCATCCATCGGTAAAGTAAAGCCATAACGGTTAATGCCCCATTTATCCCCAAGCGCTTTTTTTAGTCCTTCGCCTAAAGCAATGGC